>NZ_CVTH01000076.1:0-44726 GCF_900005955.1 Pseudomonas sp. 8 R 14
TCTAAAGATCGATCTGATTCCCCACGCCACCCGATTCCCTTCCTGCGGCGGCTGCCAAAAACCTTGTTCAACCACTCATGAGTATTGCGAGCGAACCGTTCGTGATCTGCCCATTCTCGGTCGCGCGGTGCGCCTCAGCATTTTGCTCAGGCGTGTTGGCTGCCGCGACTGTGGAAAACGCATGGAGGCCGTCAGTTGGCTGGATCGCTATGCCCGCATGACGCGCCGCTTGGCCGAGGCGGTCATTCAGGCCTGCGAGCGCCTTCCCACCCTGCACGTGGCCCAGATGTTTGGACTGCATTGGGACACTGTTCGGTTGCTGGAGCGTCGAGCCTTGCAGGCGGTGTTGAGTGAGTTGCCGAAGGCGCAACCACGACGCCTGATCATGGACGAGTTCGCGTTATTCAAAGGTCATCGTTACGCCAGCGTTGTGCTGGATGCCGATACACGACGAGTGCTGTGGATCGGTGAAGGCCGTAGCCGAGCGGCAGTCAGGCCGTTCTTCGAGGAGCTGGGGCCGGAGGGCTGCGCTCGAATCGAAGCGGTGGCGATGGACATGAATACTGCTTTTGATCTGGAGGTTCGCCAGCATTGCCCGAAAGCGCGAGTGGTCTACGACCTTTTCCATGTGGTGGCCAAATATGGCCGAGAGGTGATTGATCGGGTCCGCGTCGACGAAGCTAATCGGCTGCGTCATAACAAGCCGGCTCGCAAGGTCATCAAGCAGGCACGATGGCTGTTGCTGCGTAACCCACAGAACCTGAAAACGCCGGAACAACAGGTCCATTTGCAGGATTTATTGGAGGCCAACCAATCGCTGATGACAGTTTATTTGATGAAGGCTGAACTCAAAACGCTCTGGACACCGAGCACTGCCTGGACCTGGAGATCGGCCTGGAAGCAATGGCTGCGCCATGCATATGAAAGTGAAATACCGGCTCTGATCCAGTTTGCCAAACGGCTAAAGGGTTATTGGCGGGGCATCGTCAGTCGGGTTCGCTGGCCGATGCACACCGGTCAGTTGGAAGGAATAAACAATCGAATAAAGGTCATCAAACGGATGGCGTACGGTTACCGGGATAGCGAATTCTTCTTCATGAAGATCAAGAGCGTCTTTCCCGGTAATCCGTGATGAACCTTTTTTTTGCCTGCCGGTTTTGCGCTCAACTATGTAGCGCCGCAGTGGTCCGTCCGTTGCCTAGCCTTTTCCTTCCATATACAGGGAGGCGATATGAGCACGGTAACGGACAATCAGTTGGACCCCATCAGAGCCGGGTTGACCCGGCGTATCAACGCAACGGCGCAACCGAGCCGGGTCATCAATGAACTGCACAATGCGGGCCTGCGCTGCGAGGTCACGGCCAAGGGCCTTGGGCAGTTGCTCGACCGTGCGCCACGGATTGGCTCGATCATTCGCCAGGCCTTGCGCGACGCATTCGGTGTCGACCCCGACACCCAGTTGCTCAAGGTGCCCCTGGCGCTTGAGGGCATGCCCCACACGCGGGACTTGGTTGAGGCCAGCCTTGGGCTACTGGCGGCGCGGCAGCAGACGCCCCCGGCCCCCGTCCCGGATGATAGGGCCGGGCAGGCGCTGAGCCAAGCCTTAGGGCCGGACTGGCCCGGTCGCTTCGACACCGTAATGGCCCGCTACTGGGACGGCCTGGCCGCAGACTCATGGCGATCAAGGCGAGCCCGCTGGCATGAGTTGTATCAGGCCTTTCTTGCGAGCCAGGCCGTACTCGCCCATGGCGTGTTCGAGTTGTCGGATCATGGCCTGGACATGGTGCAAAGCCTGCTCGACGCGCCGACGGCCGAAGCGCGCCAACGGGCGGGCGGCGACTGGGCGAGCTTGAACGTATCGTCGCTGTACTGGCCACTGAAAGGCGCGACGCCCGTGGCCTTGAGCGGCGGGTTGCACCTGTACCGTGCGGGCCAGCGTCATCAGCGCCAAGTGATTTTTCTACCGGGGTTGGCCCAGGGATTTCACGAATTCGGCTCCTTGGTCCAATTGCAGGAGGCGTTGCCGGCATTGGTCAGTCGCTACCTGGACGGCTGGTGGCAGCGTTTGCCGCTGCGTCAACGACACGCGGTGCCGGACCTGTTCGTTGCTGAATTTCCCGGGTTCAGCCTGCAGCCGGCAGACCCCATTGAAGACGATGCACTGCAACAGGCCGCCGACGCTTTACTCGCCACCCAATGGCAAAACGAATGGGACACCGTGGCGCAGGTCAACCTGGCCTTGTTGTTTCCCCGGGACGCCATCCGCGGTACCCACGGCAGCCTCGTCGAGCGCTTACGCACGGTTGAGCGGCAGCGGCGGCAGTTGATCCCGCTGCGTCCGTCCTTGCATCGAGCGCTGGAGACTTTGCTGGGCTGGGACGCACACCGATGTCGTGATCACATCCACTTTGCCAGCCTGGCCCGCGAGCTGCCCAAGGGTGCCTGTGAACAGACGGTGGCGCGTTATGAGCAAGGCTTGTTGGCGCTGCTGGACCCTGCCGATGCCAGCCAAGAGACCCCAGCCTGGGCGCAGATGCAGGTGCTGCATCAGCAATGGCAAACCCATCAATCCCAGGCATTGGCGATGCTGGAGGCGCATGAAGCAAGCCTTGGCGACCTGGATTTCTGGAGTCGAAAAGTCGCGGGGCAACCGCCCAGGGGCGTCCTGTTATTGCGGGCCCGGCGCGGCGCGCTCGAGAGCGAGGCACGGTTGCAGTGCCACCTTAAATTGATCAGCGAGGGCCAGCAGCAACAGGTCGCGCAGGGCATGGTCAAGCCCGGCGCCACGTGGGTAACGGGGGTTGTGATTGAACACCAGCGCCTGCTGGGCGCGCTGGTTATCTGCACGGCTGAGGCCGTCCAGCAACCGGTGATGTTGTATGTGCCTGGACGGCAGGGAGGGCTTCAGGCGTTTGCATCGCTGGCAAGGTTGTCCGAAGCACTCAGCGCCAGCTTCAAGGCGATCGACCGTTCGCCGCTGTGGGATTGTCTGCATCGCACCCAGCGCAGTGCCGTCCTGGCCAAGGTCCGAGCGTTGAAGGTCGACGAGCCGGTGAGCGTCGAGTATCCGCAGATCGACGGCGACGGCTTGCTGCTGGCGATCAAAGAGCAGATTAAGGGCTTCAATCAGCTCGACCATCTGTTGGCAGCCGGCGAGCCCGTGTTCAGCGAAGTCAGTGATCCGTCGTTCGCCAGGCTGGCGCTGGCGGATGAGGCGGTCAACAGTCTGCAGGTGCCACCTTGCGAGGCGTTTGAACAGGCCCTCGCCAGCGTGCAACTACTGCGGCTTGCCGCTGCCGAGCGCAAGCGGCTTCCAGCCTGGCTGGAGACCGCGCAGGCTTGGCCGCGCAAGCGTTATCGGCGCCTACAGGCGTCATCCCTGCGCAGTTGGCAGGCGCTGGAGTCAGGCGTATTCGAGCGTTTGCCGGCACTGACGGTGTTTGCCCGCGACGCGTTGATCAAGCGGCTGCAAGATGACGGTTTTTACCCTGGGTTGGATATTGACCAGCCGCTGTTGGACATGCCCGATGATGTCAGCGCCCATTGGGTGGGGCATCCAGAGCGGGCGGTGGGGGAGTCCGGCGCGAAAATCGTGGTCAGCCAGGAGCGGCAGACCTACAGCCTGTTGCAATTGGCGTTGCATAACCTTGATGCGAAAGCGCCCTGGGCACGTTGGCGGCTGCAGAAGGCCCATTATCTGCAGCCAGCCTGGAAGGATCGCCTCAGCCCCGACTACTTGCTGGCCACGCTATCGAGGCTGGACCTCGCACAGCGCTATGCCCAACAGATTCGCCAGGCGTTTTATGGCGACCCCCACAGCGACGATCCACAGACCCTGCGACCAGCATTGCTGCGTGCGTTCAAGCAGGCGGCGCAGTGGCATCTGTTCAGCGCCGCCAACAGTGGCCTGAGCGCGCCCGGCCAGCGTTTGTTCGCGCTGGCATTGGCGGCGCAGAGCCGTGCCGATCTTGAGCGTGACGGCCACAGCGTGCAGTTGTGCACGGTCAGGCTGGAGGCGCTGACACTGCCGGCGCCACGGCATATCGCCGGCGTGGTGGTGATCATTGACGAGGTGGATGATCGCTGCGTGCTGTATTGGCCTGACAGCCCTGAACAACCGAGCATTACCGAATACAGCGGCCTGGCAGAGGCCCGCACGGCGTTGATCGGGCTGGCCTCGACGCCGGGCGCAAAGGCTGCGCTGGCCCAAGGGGTTGCCCCGGGGTGGGAGGCTGATGGCCTCGCGGGGTACCCGAACGACCTGCGTGTTGAGGTCGGTTGGATGGAAGGGCTGCTCCGTTATGCCCTGGGTTCCGACGTGTTTCATCTGGCGCGCTGGTTTAACCGCAGTCGAGTGTTTCCGGCCAAAGACTTGAGTGCGATTGAGGCGGAAATTGACGAGCAGCGCACTCATTCCCCAGACAATTGGTTAGGCATCACTCCCACCGAGGGCAATCACCTGCTTGAGCTACTCGCCCACTCCCGCGTATTGACGGCGCAACGCCAGGCTTATAGCCAGTGCAACTCCGATGACGAATTGAAGGTGTACCGCGCGTGGCGTCTCGGCGAGCAGGCCGATACACGGTGGCGAGGGCTGTTGTCATTCGTGCCGGTGCTGGGGTTGGGGATCAAGCTGTATGAAGTGTTATTGGCTGCGCGGCGGCTTCATCAGCAGCATTCACCTGAAGGAATTTTCGAGTTGGTGACCAGCGTGCATATGTTCGTGCTCGAAGTGGCCATGACGTTGCTCCCCGTGCGGGGTTCCCGAGCCGGCGCCAAGCCGCAGGCGCCCAATATGAGCCGGGTCTTGCAAAGGCTGCATCGTCAGCAGCACTTGGCGGCCGGCGGCAGTTTTTTCATGCGTACCTCATTGCCCGCCAAACGGTTCAAGGGCTTGGAAGGCTACCGCAGTCCGAGCGCAGCAGGCGATGGCATCGCGCTAGGCGGGCGCAACAAAGGCAGCTACCTCAAGGATGGCGAACAATTTGTGGTGGACGGCAGGGACCACTATCCCGTTTATCGTCGGCCGGGTGAGTCTGCTTTGCGTCTGAAAAACCGACAACGCCCAGGAGAAAATGAATGGCTGCTGCAGATCGACGAACCTCGACAGTGGCTGCTGGGCGCCGATGCTCCCGAACCGCAGCCGGGGCCCAGTACGGCGTTGTTCCGGCCCTGGGAGGGGCCTGCACCCGGCACGTTCTGGGCTGTTCGCTCACGCCCGACGGCGGAGCGCGTACGCAGCCAGCCGGTGTTGACCGAGAGCTATTGGCAGGCCTGGGGGCACGAGGTGCCCGGAGTCTCGCCGCAGGTGTTGTCGGCGTCCAAACGCTTGTACCGGGTGTATGGCGAGGCGCCTTTCGATGCCGTGAAGCTGGGGGAGAACTACTTCGAGATAGTGCCCGGTGGCCTGCACGCGCCCCATGATGTGGTCTTTGTAAAAAGCCCCAGGGCCCTGGCCCATAACGCAATGGATGACCTTGACCGCTGGTTGGGCGTCAGTCTGGGTGAACAGCCCATTCCCTTCGTCTATGGCGCAGACGGCCGCTGGACGCCTCATCAACCCCTGTTCAATCGCCCCTTGGCGGAGTCGGTCGGGGCTGTTTTTCCAGGCCTGACCCAGGGGAGTCGGCGTTTCGCCGTGCAGCGTCTGGTGGAAGTGGCCGACAGCAGCCGCTCGATGACAGCGACGCGGTTGTTGAACCTGCGCACCACGCTCGACGATTGGCTGCCCGCCGTGCCGCGAGCGGCGGGGTACACCGATGACTTGCTGAAAATGCTCCGGCCGATCGAGTTAGAGGGCAAGTTCAGTGTGAATATCAGCGTAGATGGCTTAGGGCCTGGGTTTGAGCGGGTGGACTTCCTGGTGCCTTTTAGGCTGGAGCCGCGTCTGCTGGACAAGCGCACAGCGCCGGCCTCAAGCAAGATCATCGTTGCTCAGAATGCAGTCAGGCAGGTGTTGGAGCGTCAGGGGTTTCACCTGGAAACGGTGCCCAAGGGCAATCGCGGCGACTTGAACAACTTTATCGTCACGCACCCTAAATCCAACAACGTATATTTCATCCTTACGCGTTGGACGGATTCGAGCAGCATTCCGTTGTCGTCCAATAGGATCTTGCAGTTATCTGACGTGTGGTTCGACCGCAAGCTCGCCAGCCGGGGCAGCCAACGCAGTGTGCAATACGAAACCGTCAAGAAGGCCATCAAAGAACGTCGCCTGGTCCGGCTGGTGGGGGGCATTCAGCAGGACACGCGCGGGTCGACGTTCACGGTGTTTTTCAGCCGCGTGGCCGGGTTGGACTGACCCCGACGCACCCGCGCTGGGGCTGGCAGGCTCAGCGGCTCAATAGCGAGGCCGCGCCCGCACCACTGAACAGCCCGGCGCTGATGCGGTTGAACCAGCTCTGGCCTTTGCCGCTGCGCAGGTAGCGCGCGGCACCGTGGGCACCCAGGCCGTAGGCCAGCTTACACAACAGGTCGAGCACGGTCCAGGTGGCGATCATTATCAGCAACTGCGGCAGGAACGGCTGCTGGCTGCTGAGGAACTGCGGCAGGAACGCGGCAAAAAACAGGATGTCCTTGGGGTTGCTGGCCCCCAGCACGAAGGCGCGGCCGAACAGCGCGCGAAAACGCGGCACCGGCGCCGCCTCCGGGACGGTCGCGCCGTGGGACGGCTGGCGCGATTGCTGCCAGCTCTGCCAGGCGAGGTAGAACAAATAGAGCGCGCCGACGATCTTCAACGCGCTGAAGAGTTGTTCCGAAGCGAGCAGCAATGCGCCCAGACCCAGGGCCGACGCGCTCAACAGGCAGATCGAGGCAATCACCCCGCCGAGAAATGCCGGGTACGAGCGGCGCAGGCCGTAGTTCAGGCTGTTGCTGATCATCAGCAACGACAGCGGCCCCGGGATCAGGATCACCACCAGCGCAGCGCCGCTGAACAGCAGCCAGGTTTCCAGACTCATTGCATGCTCCTTTTCTATAGAAAGACGAACTTGGCGATAAAGATCGCGCACAACACCCACAGGCTTACGGAAATCTCGCGGTACTTACCGGTGCCGGCCTTGAGCGCCACATAAGTGATAAAGCCCAGGGCGATACCGTCGGCGACCGAGAAGGTCAACGGCATCATGATCGCGGTGACAATCGCCGGGATGCTGTCGGTGGCCTCATCCCAGTTGATATGGGCCATGCTCGCCATCATCAGCATCGCCACATAGATCAGCGCGCCGGCGGTGGCATACGCCGGGATCATGCCCGCCAACGGTGCGAAGAACATGGCCGCCACAAACAACACGCCGACCGTCACCGCCGTCAACCCGGTACGGCCGCCTGCGGCCACACCGGCAGCGCTTTCCACGTAGCTGGTCACCGGCGGCACGCCCACCATGGCACCGAACACACTGGAAGCGCTGTCGGCCTTGAGGGCGCGGGACAGGTTATCGATCTTGCCGTCGGCGTTGACCAGCCCGGCGCGTTGCGCAACGCCCATCAGTGTACCCGCAGTGTCAAACATGTGCACAAACAGGAAGGCAAATACCACGCTGATCATGCTGACATTGAATACACCTTTTATGTCCATGGCCATCCAGGTCGGCGCCAGGCTCGGTGGCGTGGAGAGAATGCCGTTGTAGTGCACCAGGTCGAGGGACCAGCCGGCCAGGGTCACGGCGATGATGCTGATGAGGATCGCGCCGAACACCCGGTGGTAGCTGAGGATGGCGATCAGCAGGAAACACACCGCCGCCAGCAGTGGCGCTGGCTCGTGCAGTGAACCGAGCTTGATCAGCGTGGCCGGGCTGTCGACGATGATGCCGGCGGTTTTCAGGCCGATCACCCCGAGGAACAGTCCGACGCCGGCGCCCATGGCGTGGCGCAGGCTCACCGGAATGCTGTTGAGCAGCCATTCGCGCACCCTCGAAAGGGTCAGGCCCATGAACAGCACGCCGGAAATAAACACCGCACCCAGCGCGGTTTCCCAGTGGTAGCCCATGGTGCCGACCACGGTGTAGGTGAAAAACGCATTCAGGCCCATGCCCGGCGCCAGGCCCACCGGCCAGTTGGCGTACAGCCCCATCAACAGGCACCCCAGCGCGGCGGCGATGCAGGTGGCGACAAACGCCGCGCCGTGATCGATACCGGCGTCGGCCATGATGTTGGGGTTGACGAAGATGATGTAGGCCATGGTGATGAAGGTGGTGAGCCCGGCGATCAGCTCGGTCTTCACTGTGGTGCCATGCAGGCGCAGTTTGAACAGGCGTTCGAGCCAGCCGTTCTGTGAGGGGGCAAGGTCCAGCGGCGAGGCTTCGGATTTGCGGCTATCCACAGCGAGTACTCCTCAAGCATTTTATTGTTATGTCCAGCGCGGGGCGCTGTGAGGTACTGGCGGGTTTTGTTGACCAATAGGTCAGGAACTCGCACGAAGCGAATTATGCTTTTGTATACAAAGAAAGCAAATAATGTTTTCTATTTTCTGCGTGAAAAGGATGAAAGGCAAAGCCAGGGCGCCACCGAGGATCAAGGCTGGCCTGCAAGTGCCTGGTTGACTGCGAGCCAACCGTTTACCGCTTCTTCGCCCGCTTCGGCGAAGGCGCGCTGCAACAACTTCACCTGTTCACGGCGCAGCGATTGCTCGAAACGCTGGCCTTCTTCGGTCAATTCCAACAGGCGTTTGCGCTTGTCGGTCTCGGACGCAACGCTGTCCACCAGGTGCATCTCCTGCAATTGGCGCAAGGGCATGTTCAGCGCCTGCTTGCTCACACCGAGCAATTCCAGCAGTTCCTTGACGCTCAGCGCCGGGTAGCGTGCGATAAAAAACACGATGCGCTGATGCACCCGGCTCAGCCCACGGCGCTCAAGCATTTCATCGGCCTTGGCAGTGAACGCCTGGTAACCGAAGAAGAATGCTTCCATGGCTTGTTGCTGGCTGCTTTGGTTTTTAAGGTCAAGCATATTGACGTATCCACTCAAGCTGTCGTAATTTCGGTCAACCAGTTTGACGTATTTCCAACAGGCTTCGCTAGCGGTGACCTTATGGCCTTCTCTGAACGTGTTACTCGCCTCAAAAGCTCCTTGATCCGTGAAATCCTCGCGGCCGCCCAGCGCCCGGAAGTGATGTCGTTTGCCGGTGGCCTGCCGGCCGAAGCCATGCTGCCGGCGCTGGACTGGGATGATATGCCGCTGAACATCGGCCAATACGGCATGAGCGAAGGCGAGCCGCAGTTGCGTGAACTGCTCGCCGCCGAGGCACGTGCGTTGGGTGTGCCGTGCCAGGCCAGCCAGGTGCTGGTGGTCAGCGGTTCCCAGCAAACCCTGGACCTGGCGGCCAAGCTGTATATCGACAAAGGCACCAGGATCCTGCTGGAGGGGCCGACCTACCTGGCCGCCCTACAGATCTTCCAGCTGTTCGGCGCCGACTGCCTTACCGTGCAACTGGAAGTCGATGGTCCCGACCTGACCAGCCTGCGCGCCAACCTCGAGCGCCATCGCCCAGCATTCGTCTACCTGATCCCGACGTTCCAGAACCCTTCGGCCGTGCGCTACAGCGAGGCCAAGCGCGAGGCTGTCGCGGCGTTGCTCGATGAGTTCGGCGTGACCCTGATCGAAGACGAACCTTACCGTGAGCTGACCTTCGACGGCGGCAGTGCGCAGCCCATCGTCGGCCGCTTGAAAAAAGCCAGCTGGATCTACACCGGCACGGTCTCCAAGACCCTGCTGCCCGGCCTGCGCGTGGGTTACCTGATCGCCAGCCCGGACCTGTTCCCGCACCTGCTCAAGCTCAAGCAATCGGCGGACCTGCACACCAATCGCGTCGGCCAGTGGCAGGCCATGCAGTGGATCGGCACGCAGAAATACCAGCAGCACCTGGTGGAACTGCGCGGTTTCTACCGTGAGCGCCGCGACGCATTCCAGGCTGCGCTGGCGCGTCACTTCGCCGATCTGGCCGACTGGCAAGTGCCCCAGGGCGGATTATTCTTCTGGCTGACCTTGAAACAGCCGCTCGATACCCGCACCTTGTTGGCACCTGCGCTCGATCAGGACGTCGCGTTCATGCCCGGTGAACCGTTCTTTTCCGAGCCGGACCAGCATTTAGGCTCACTGCGACTCAATTTCAGCCATATCGACCCGGCCCGCCTGGACGAAGGGCTCAAACGCCTGGCCGCGGTGGTCCGTCAAGCACAGCACGCGCAAGCGGCATAAGGGGAGCCCCATGTACAAGGTTTATGGCGATTACAAGTCGGGCAACTGCTACAAGGTCAAATTGATGCTCAACCTGCTGGGCATCCCGTATCAATGGGTGGATATCGACATCCTCAACGGCGATACCGAGACCCCTGAATTCCTGGCCAAGAACCCCAACGGCAAGATCCCGGTGCTGGAACTGGAAGACGGCACCTGCCTGTGGGAGTCCAACGCGATCCTCAACTTCCTTGCCGATGGCAGCGAATTCCTGCCCACCGAACCGCGCCTGCGCACACAAGTGCTGCAATGGCAGTTCTTCGAGCAGTACAGCCACGAGCCTTACATTGCGGTGGCGCGGTTTATCCAGTTCTACCTGAACATGCCGGAAGATCGCCTGGAGGAATACAAGACCACCCACAAGCGCGGTTACAAGGCCCTGAAGGTCATGGAGCGTCAGCTGCAAACCACGCCATACCTGGTGGGCGAGCAGTATTCGATTGCCGATATTGCGCTGTATGCCTACACCCATGTGGCCCATGAAGGTGGGTTTGACCTGACGCCTTACCCGGCCGTGCAGGCCTGGTTGAAGCGCGTGGCCAGCCATCCCAGGCATGTGGGCATGCTCGACTGATCACCGCGGTGAAAAAATGTGGGAGGGCGGTGCGACGATTCGACTTGCCCCCTCCCACATTCAGCTCGATGCCGTGCCAGATAATTCATCGTTCAGCAGGTCGAAACAGCGCTGTGCCGCCGGGCTCAATCCCATCCCGCTACGACTGATCAAGCCGATCTCGCGGTTCACCCCGGGATGATCGATGTGGATGCGCTTCAACCCCTCCAGACTGTCCGCCGCCGACTCCGGCAGTACGCTGATCCCCAGGCCCTGACGCACCAGCGCCAGCACCGTCGACATGTAGTTGGCCTCCATCCCGGCGTTCATCGTCAGCCGCGTCTCATCGAACAGCGCATCCACTTGCTCGCGTACGCTGCTGTCGCGGCCGGTGAGGATGATCGGCTGGTCCGCCAGTTGCTCCAGGGTCAATTGGCGATGGTGGGCGAGGGGGTGATCCAGGGGGACGAACGCACACAATCGATCATTCAGCACCGGCACGAACTCCAGGCCATGGCTTAGCCGCGCCCGTACGCCAATACCGAAATCCACTTCGCCTGCGCGGACCTGGGCATGAATGCGATGGGCCACCAGGTCCTGCAGGCGCACTTCGATCCCGGCAAAACGCTCGCGAAACAGGCGCAAGGCCGGGGGCAGGGCGCCGGCGCAGACCGACGGCAGGGCCGCGAGGGTGACCACACCACGGCGCAAGGCCGCGAGGTCGCGGGAGCCGGTGACGATGTTGTCCAGGTCCAGCAGCAGTTTTTCCATCGGCCCGCGCGCGTCCTGGCCGGCAGCGGTGATGCTCACATGCCGGGGGCTGCGGTCGAGCAGGGCGACGCCGAGCCAGTCTTCCAGTTGTTGCACCTGCACGGTGAGTGCCGAAGGCGAAAGATGCAGCTCATGGGCGGCCTTGATAAAGCTGCCGGTGCGGGCCACCGCAAGGAACGCCTGAATGTGCTGGATCGAATTTTTCATTGTTGTTGTTCTCGAGCGTTTTGTTTTTACGAACATGACTGGCTGAACATTCCAATTTACAAAGAGTAACGCGCTTCCAATACTCCAGGGAAAACAATAACCGGCCACCAAGGCCGCTCTGGAGTAACCCATGCTCGCAACCCTGGGTGTCATTACCATCCTGTGCCTGCTCGCTGCCGTCATGAGCAAACGCCTTTCGCCACTGGTGGCTCTGATCGCCTTGCCGATCATCGCCGCGCTGCTCGGTGGATTCGGCCTGCAAACCAGCGCCTTCATCATTACCGGCATCAAGAACGTCGCCCCCGTGGTGGGCATGTTCGTGTTCGCGATCCTGTTTTTCGGGATCATGACCGATGCCGGTATGCTCGATCCCATCATTGATCGCATCCTGCGCACGGTAGGGACACGTCCTACACGGATTGTCGTTGGGACTGCGACCCTCGCCCTGTTGGTGCACCTGGACGGTTCCGGTGCCGTGACCTTTCTGGTGACGGTGCCGGCGATGCTGCCGTTATATACGCGGCTGGGCATCGACAAACGCATCCTCGCCTGTGTCTGCGCGATGGCCGCCGGGGTCAATTTCCTGCCGTGGACCGGCCCGGTGTTGCGCTCTTCGGCGGCCTTGCACGTGCCGGTGGCGGACCTGTTCCAGCCACTGATCCCGGTGCAGATCGTCGGCCTGATGTTCGTCTTCGCCTGCGCCTGGTGGCTCGGCCGGCGAGAAGAAAAACGCCTCGGCCTGGGCGCCGGCTCCAGCGTGGACGCCGTGCCGCAACGGGTGCTCAGCGACGACGACATCAAGCTGCGCCGCCCCCGCCTGTTCTGGGTCAACCTGATCCTGACCGTGCTGGTCATGGTGGTGATGATCGCCGGCTGGGTCGACCCGGTGGTGATGTTCATGCTCGGCACCGTGGTAGCGCTGTGCATCAACTACCCGAACGTGGACGCCCAACGCGCACGCATTGATGCCCATGCGAAAACCGCCCTGACCATGGCCAGTATCCTGCTCGCCGCCGGGGTGTTCACCGGCATCATGCAAGGCACCGGCATGCTCAAGGCCATCGCTGAAGTGGCGGTGGCGCAGATTCCGGCGGGCCACGGCAAGTTGATTCCGGCGGTGGTGGGCTTTTTGTCCATGCCGCTGAGCATGCTGTTCGACCCCGATTCCTATTATTTCGGCGTGATGCCGGTGATCGCCGAAGTCGGCAAGGCCCTGGGCGTCGACCCGCTGCAAGTGGCCCAGGCGTCGTTACTGGGCGTGCACACCACCGGTTTCCCGGTCAGCCCGCTGACCCCGGCGACCTTCCTGTTGGTGGGCCTGTGCAAGATCGAATTGGCCGATCACCAGCGCTTCACCATCCCTTTTCTGTTTGCCGCGTCGGTGTTGATGACCCTGACGGCGTTGCTCTTGGGAGTGATTTGAAATGAAAACCTTGCGCATCGGTTCCGGCGCCGGCTACTCCGGCGACCGCATCGAACCTGCCGTGGAACTGGCCGAGCTGGGCGACCTGGATTACCTGGTGTTCGAGTGCCTGGCCGAACGCACCATCGCTTTGGCGCAACAGGCGCGAATCAGTGACCCGCAGGGGGGGTATGACCCGCTGCTCAGCGAGCGCATGCGCCGGGTGTTGCCCTTTGTCGGCCAGCATGAGGGGCGCCGTCGCCTGCGGGTGATCACCAATATGGGCGCGGCCAACCCGGTGTCGGCGGCGCTCGAAGTGCGGCGGATTGCCCATGAGCTGGGCCTGGGCCTCAAGGTGGTGGCGGTGGTCGGCGATGACGTGCTGGACGTCTTGCGCCCCGAGCAGGTACTGGATAACGGCCGAACCCTGGGTTCACTGGGCGCGCGACTGATTTCCGCGAATGCCTACCTGGGCGTCGACTGCATTCTTGATGCCTTGCGCGCCGACGCCGATGTGGTGATCACCGGGCGGGTGGCCGACCCGTCGCTGTTCCTCGCCCCGCAGGTGTTTGAATTCGGCTGGGCGATGGACGACTGGCAGCGCCTGGGGCGCGGCACGTTGGTCGGGCATCTGCTGGAGTGTGCCGGGCAGGTCAGCGGCGGCTATTTTGCCGATCCCGGTTTCAAGGATGTGGATGACCTCGCACGCCTGGGTTTCCCGTTGGCTGAAATCGATGCTGAGGGTGAGGCCGTGATCACCAAGGTTGCAGGCTCCGGTGGGCGGGTCAGTCGCGCCACCTGCACCGAGCAATTGATCTACGAAGTGCATGATCCTGCGGCGTATCTCACCCCGGACGTGACCGCCGATTTTTCCCAGGTGGGGTTTGACGAGGAGGGCGTTGATCGGGTGCGTGCCCACGGTGCTGCTGGCCGCGCACGGCCCGAGCAGTTGAAGGTGAGCGTCGGTTACCTGGATGGCTGGATTGGCGAAGGGCAGATGTCCTACGGCGGCCCCGGCGCGGTAGCACGGGCGCAGTTAGCGCGGGATGTCGTACTCAAGCGTTTGCAACTGATGGGTGTGAAGATGCAGGACGTACGCGCCGAACTGATCGGCATGGACTCGCTGCACGGTCCGCGCAGCAGCGTAGAGCCCTGGGAAGTGCGCCTGCGCGTGGCGGCCCGCTGTGAAGACCGCAGTGAAGCGGTGCGGGTCGGCAATGAAGTGGAAACCCTCTACACCAACGGCCCGTCCGGCGGCGGCGGTGCCAGCAAGAGCGTACGGCAGGTGGTGGCGGTGGCGTCATTGCTGCTGCCCCGTGACGCGGTCAACCCGAGGATCGAAGCATGAAACTGCACACGCTGGCCCATTCCCGTACCGGCGATAAGGGCGACACCTCGAACATTTCGATCATTGCTTACCGAGCCGAGGATTATCTGCTGTTGTGTGAACAGCTTACCGCCGAGCGCGTGGCCGACTTTTTTGCCGGCCTGCTGGAGCCTTACGCTGCCCCGGTGCGGCGCTATGAACTGCCGAATGTGCAGGCGCTGAACTTCGTACTGCCGGGGATATTGCGCGGCGGCGTAACCCGCTCGCTGGCACTGGATGCCCATGGCAAGTGCCTCGGCTCGGCGTTGCTGGAGCTGGACCTGGATTTGCCAACACCGAACTGAATGTGGGGGGGCAAACTCCCTCCCACATTGGATCTCAGCAGGTCTGTCAGACCGCAGCGAAACGCTTGTCCAGGTAATCGATGATCACCTTGGAGTCATACATCCAGGTGGTCTGGCCATTCTCTTCGATACGCAGGCACGGCACTTTGATCTTGCCGCCTTGCTCCAGCAGGGTCTGGCGGTCCTGCTCGTTGTTCTTCGCATCCTTCAGCGCCACCGGCACATTCAGGCGGTGCAGGGTGCGGCGGGTCTTCACGCAGAACGGGCAGGCGTGGAATTGATACAGGGTCAGGTCCTTGGCCGCTGCGTTCACCTGTGCCTGTTGTTCGGCAGGGCGCTGCTTTTTGCGCGGACGGGTAAGTAAGTCGCCGGCGATGATGACGTGGCCGAGGCCCACTCGAAGTGCTTTGACGAACATGGCTGAAACCTCTTGCCCATGAAGAAGGGGCCGCAGCTTACCTTAATTCTGCAGGCGAAAAAAAACCGGCGATGAACGCCGGTCTTTTCCTACGCAGCCTGTTACTTGATCAGGCTGAGGAATTCACTGCGGGTGGCCGCGTTTTCGCGGAACTCACCCAGCATCACCGACGTGATCATCGACGAATTCTGTTTCTCCACACCGCGCATCATCATGCACATGTGCTTGGCTTCGATCACCACGGCCACGCCCAAGGCGCCGGTCACTTGCATCACCGCGTCGGCGATCTGGCGGCTGAGGTTTTCCTGGATCTGCAGGCGGCGCGCATACATGTCGACAATCCGCGCGACCTTCGACAGGCCCAGCACTTTGCCGCTTGGGATATACGCCACATGCGCCTTGCCGATAAACGGCAGCAGGTGGTGTTCGCACAGCGAGTACAGCTCGATGTCCTTGACCAGCACCATTTCGCTGTTGTCGGAGCTGAACAAGGCACCGTTGGTGACTTCTTCGAGTGTCTGTTCATAGCCGCGGCAAAGGTACTGCATCGCCTTGGCGGCACGCTTGGGCGTGTCGAGCAGGCCCTCGCGGGAGACGTCCTCGCCGAGTTGGCCGAGGATCGCGGTGTAGTTTTGTTCCAATGTCACAGGACTGTTTCCGTATGGGTTTCAGAACGGTACGGTGTATGCCTGTACCAATGTGAAGCGCTGCCCGGCGCGCAACAGCGGCGGGTGATGTGGCGCACATAGTAGCGTAGGTGCGCCGACAGTTGTATTCCCGGACGATACCGATGTTAGAGTCGGCCTCCGTTGAGGAGGACGTGATGACCCCGCTGGAGCGAAGTATTTCTGAGCGCGCCCTGATCTTTGCCAAAGCAAATCGGACCCGCATTGCCCGTGAACTTGCCTCCTGACTAAGTACCCAGGTGAAAATTATCCGGTTTCAGTGTTTATGGCGGGCTCGCCTGGCGCCGGCAAGACAGAAGTGTCCAAATCATTTATTCGCTTGATGGAGGAGGGGGATCCAGTGCATTGCGAATCGACCCCGATGACTTCAGGGAATACTTTCCTGATTACACAGGCGCAAACTCCAGTCTTTTTCAACGTGGCGTAACTGCCATGGTGGAGAGGACTGTCGACCTCGTTTATCAGCAGCGCCAGTCTTTCCTGTTGGACGGAACGCTGGCCAACTTTGCCGTGGCTCGGAAAAATATCCAGCGCGCCCTTGATAAGGAAAACCGGTCTGCACAGGTTATCTACGTCTACCAGAAGCCTGAGCTGGCGTGAGTTTCTGGGGCGTCTTCAAGTCGATGTGCTCATCAAGGACACTGATGGCGGGGGGGCATACATCGGCATCGACCTATCGGCTGAGGAAATTGACGAACTCGTTATACAGCCCTACCATCCTGATCAACTTGAGCAAATTTTGACCGGAGTAGCCTTGTGAAAGGCGAAATTACGGAAGTTGTAGAAAAATATTCATCCACCACCATGTCAGATTTTTTTCGAAGTGGTTCGGTAGAAGAAAAACGTGCTGTTTACAGAAGCGCAGCCGATACTGCGATCACCATGCAAAAGGCAGTGATCTCGCTGGCGAAAGAGAAAAAAGCGAAAGAGCTTTTCGACAACTGACGTTACTGGCAATACCACAATAGCCCAGCTCAATTGCTGGGCTTTTTATTACTTATTCGTCGCGCCCTTCCATCATCGTGCGCTTGAGCATCACATACACCGCACCCGCGCCCCCATGACGGGCCTGGCACGAGGTAAAGCCGAGCACCTGGGCATGCTGGCGCAGCCAGGTGTTGACGTGGCTCTTGATCATCGGCCGCTTGCCGTCCAAGCGCACCGCCTTGCCATGGGTGACGCGCACGCAGCGAATTTCGAACTTGGTGGCTTCGGCGAGGAAGGCCCACAGGGTTTCCCGGGCTTTTTCCACGTTCATGCCGTGCAGGTCGAGGCTGCCTTCGAACGGGATCTGACCGGCCTTGAGCTTGCGCATCTGGCTTTCCTGTACGCCGTCGCGGGCCCACATCAGCTCGTCTTCGGGGCCGACGTCGATCACGAACTGGTCTGACAGGCCATCCACGGTGGTGGCATCGGTGCGCACGGTAGCAGCCTGGCGCAGCTTGGCGATCTGTGCGCGGTCGGCCTTGGGTTTGCCGGTGTCGGCGCGGTCGTGCTTGATCGGCTTGACGCCGCGCAGCTCGTTTTTGAACAGGGAAAAATCGTCGTCTTGCATGTCAGCCTCCGCGAAGGGCGGGCAGTTTACCTAAATCGCGGCGGCCGGGGCGCAGGAAACGCTATCCAAGCGCCATCAGTCGTGCTTTTTCATCAGGTGCGAGGCGATGTTCAGTGACAACGGCTGGCGCATCTTCCGACGGCTGCGGCGCCACAGCCACACGCCCAGCCACAGCACCAGCAGCCCGATCCCCAACAGAATCGCCGAGCCGCCAGGGCTGGCATTCAGTTCGCCAAGGGCCGGCGAGTGGCCAAACAAACCGGCGCCACCAGCGCCGGTCAACAGCAAACCTACTACCGCCAGCAGCGCGGCAATGCCGGCCACCAGGCGCAGACGCCAGTTGCTCGGGCCCTTGGGGCGCAAGCGACGAGCGTCAAAACCATCGGATATCTTCATTCCGACCTTTCCTCCAGGGTATCGGCCCTTCGACCGGAAGATACACAGGTTGTTCCTGTACCCGAGGTAAATGCGCCAAATGAGAGGGCTTTGCGGATGAGCGGGACCTTCAACAGGCCGCACCGCTCACCCGAAGGGCGATCAGATCAGGTCTTTAGTCAGTGCGAGAGTGGCAAAATTGTCAGCCATGATGGCCATCTCGGTCTGCTGCACATGCTCGGCGCTCAGGATGCCACCTTTGTAAGGCAGGTCGCGGGTGGCACAGGCGTCTTCCACCAGGGTGCAGCGAAAGCCCAGGTTCTTCGCGGCACGCACGGTGGTGCTGACGCTGGAGTGGCTCATGAAGCCGCAGACGATCAGGTCCAGGGAACCGAGGTCCTGCAGGTGTTTTTCCAGGCCGGTGCCGTGGAAGGCGCTGGGCAGCAGCTTGCCGATGATGGTTTCGTCACCTTGAGGTTCGAGGCCGGGGATGAACTCACCGCGCTCGCCCTGGGGGTCAAACAGGCCGCCCACGGTACCCAGGTGGCGCACGTGCACGATCGGGCGCCCGGCGTTGCGCGCGGCGGCGACCAGTTGCTTGATATTGCCGACCGCCGCGTCCATGCCGGAGAGGGCGAGCGGGCCACTGAGGTATTCCTTTTGAGCGTCGATGATCACGAGGGTCGCATGGCCAAGGTTGGCAGCTGCGTAACCACGACCGCTGAGTTGAAACATCGTCTTTGGAACGGACATTCTGGGGCTCCTGTGAGGGGGGCTTTTGCGTCATTGTCCACTGGCTGAGCGGTTCTGTGAATCGCTACTATCGTAAGGTACGCCGTTGCTGGCGTGCAGCCATGTCAAGTGGCGGCGATGTTTAACCGAATGATGGCGATTTGGATGAAATCCGACGTATGGCAACAGCTTTTCGTACATCGTCGGTACAGGCGAAGGCTGTTAGAATCGCCAGTCGTTTTTTCCAGGAGTCTGCCCCCCGTGATCACATCTCGCCTGCGCACCTTGCGCGACCACATCCGTTGGGCCGTCAGCCGTTTCCATGGGGAAGACCTGTTTTTTGGCCATGGCACCGACAATGCCTGGGACGAAGCCCGGCAGTTGGTGCTCGGCGCTTTGCACCTGCCATGGGAAATTGCCGACAGCTACCTCGATTGCAACCTGGAAGAAGAGGAAATCTCTCACGTACAGCGTTTGTTGCATCGCCGTATTCATGAGCGGGTGCCCACGGCCTACCTGTTGAAAGAGGCGTGGTTCTGTGGCATGTCGTTTATCGTTGACGAGCGCGTGCTGATCCCGCGTTCACCCATCGGCGAGTTGATCGAAAACCGCTTCGAGCCTTGGTTGGCCCAACCGCCGGCGCGCATCCTCGACCTGTGCACCGGCTCCGGTTGCATCGGCATTGCCTGCGCCTACGAGTTCCAGGACGCCGAAGTGGTACTCGGCGACCTGTCCTTCGAAGCCCTGGAGGTGGCCAACCAGAATATCGAGCGCCATGGTGTCGACGAGCGCGTGTACACCGTGCAGGGCGACGGTTTCGACGGCCTGCCGGGCCAGCGCTTTGACCTGATCGTGTCGAACCCGCCGTATGTGGATGCCGAAGACTTTGCCGACATGCCGGACGAATACCAGCACGAGCCGGAGCTGGGCCTGGCCTGCGGCGACGATGGCCTGAACCTGGTGCGACGCATGCTGGCCGAGGCGGCGGACCACCTGACCGAGAAGGGTTTGCTGATTGTCGAGGTGGGCAACAGCCAAGTGCATGTTGACGCGCTGTACCCGGAAGTGGACTTCGCCTGGCTGGATTTCCAGCGGGGTGGGCATGGGGTGTTCATGCTCACGGCCGAACAGTGCCGGGAACACCAGGCAATCTTCGCCGCTCGGGTTTAACCAACCTTAGGGTAGAAAATGTGGGAGGGGGCAAGCCCTAATGCCAGTCAGTTAAGCGTACATCGCCTCCTGTAGGAGCGAGCTTGCTCGCGAAAAACGTCAACGATAACGCGTGCTTCCTGAATGAGCGCGGCGCCTGTGAGTTTTTCGCGAGCAAGCTCGCTCCTACAAAAAGCCTTAACTGACTGGCATTAGGGGCAAGCCCCTCCCGCATTTCGATGGCTTTCCAGCCGGCTAGCGGTGCGTGGCAATCCAGATCAACAGCCCCGCCTGAAACACGGTGAACGCCACCAGGCAGGTGATGGTAAAGCGCAACCCGCTGTCCTCACGCTTGAACTTGGTGACCTTTTCTTCTTCCTTGCGCAGTTTCACTTCCTGCTCCAACAGGTTGTGCTCGGCCTGTTGCAGCATCTGCGCGGCTTCAAGGATCTCCACGAACTGCACCTTCTCGGTGTTCCAACTGTCCAGTACATCGCTGACCTTGCCCGGCTGCACGTTGCCTTTGAGGTGCTGCACATCGGCGTAGGCCACATCGAAACCCTGGACGCGCAGGAAGTGATCGCGGCGCAGGCGTGTGGCTTCGTTGAGTGCGTCCTTGTTGGCCAGGTCCACGCCGTCGACGCGGTAGCTTGACCATTTTTTCTTCGCCCACGCGGCGCCCTGGGCCACCAGGAAGCGACCGATGCCGCGGTTGGCCGGTTCGATTTCCAGGCTGTTGCCCGGGCCGAAGTGCACGCGGTGTTTATCGTGATCCACCCAGATATCCAGATGGTTCTGCTCGCGGCGCACCCGCTGCCCCGGTAATTGGATCACCATGCGCAACAGGCTGTGGTGTTTGTCATGGCGCTCGGCATAGCCGAACTGTACGAACCGCAGCGGCCTCAGGCCGGTGGCGCGGTCGGTGGCCAGCGGTGCCAGGCGCAGCATCTTGAAATGCTCGGCCTGAACATCCGCCCACGGCAGGGGCGCCGCCGTGTCGATAGCCTCGGTTTTTTCAGCCGGGGTGTCGGCGGTCGGTTCCGGTGTTGCTTCAGTGGTTGTCATGCGGTGCGATCCTGTCCAAGCCCTGCCAGTCGACAGTCTTTTTGCTGTCGACTCTGGGCTTATCGGCCGCTTTTTGCAGGACTGGAGGCAAATTGTCGCTTAACGGGGTTGAAGTCCGTCGATAAAGCCTGCCAAGCGGGTGCCCAGCTCAGCGGCGAGCGGCAATTGCGGGTCATTGTAGGAGGCCAATTGTTGCTTTACGTCGTTGGGCACGATGCGCATCACGTGGTTCATGCCTTCGATCACCGCCAGTTCGGCATCGGGCTTGGCCCTTTTGAGTTGCTCGGCGTCGCCCACACCGACCTGAATATCGTTGGTGCCCTGGATGATCAATGCCGGCATGCGCAGTTTTGCAAACGCCGCTGAAGGGTCGGCGCGAAACAGGCTGATCAGATACGGCTGCACGCTGGGTCGGAAAATGCCCTCCAGCGGGCCTGGCACATCGGCATCCACCTGGCCGGCCTTGAGGTGATCGAGGATTTCATTGCTGCGCAGCAGCAGGGCAGGGGGCAGGTGATCGGCCAGTTGCTGGCGGATCACCTGGTCGACCGGACGGGCGCTGCCGGACAGGGAAATCACCCCGGCCGGGTCGAGTTGCGGTGCGGCCAGTGCCGCCACCAGCGCGCCTTCGCTGTGGCCCAGCACAATCAGCGGGCCCATGCGTGTGTCGGCCTTGAGCAATTTGCCCCAGGCCACCGCGTCGGCCACGTAGGCCTCCAGGGTCAGGTTGCGTTCGTCGGGCGTGGCGGCGAGGCTGGCGGCCACACCGCGCTTGTCGTAGCGCACGCTGGCGATGTTGTGCCGGGCCAGCACCCAGGCCAGGCGCTTGAGGCTGTCATTGCGAGCGCCGTCGGCGCTGTTGCCGTTGCGGTCGGTGGGGCCGGAGCCGGCGATGATCAACACCACCGGCACCGGTTTATCGGACTGCGGCAGCAGCAGCGAGCCAAACAGTTCGCCGCTGCCGGTGTCCAGGCTGATCGGGCGTTGCATTACGACAGGGGAGGCGGCGTCGGCCACGGCGGTAAACAGGGTCAGGGTAAACAGAAGAACTCGCAGCATCATCGCGCCATCATGAGGAAGGTGCCGGTTGGACCAAGGTCTACCGGTAAGGTTTCGAGGATGAACTAGTCGGTTAGCCTGCGTATACTGGCCGCCTTAAGTTATTACGGTTGACTTGATTCAACTGATTTCACGGAGCGCCCTGCATGTCCGGCAATACCTTCGGCAAGCTGTTCACTGTCACCACCGCGGGCGAAAGCCATGGCCCGGCGTTGGTCGCCATTGTCGACGGCTGCCCGCCCGGCCTCGAGCTGTCCCTGGAAGACCTGCAGCGTGACCTCGACCGCCGCAAGCCCGGCACCAGCCGCCACACCACCCAGCGCCAGGAGCCCGATGAAGTCGAGATCCTTTCCGGGGTGTTCGAAGGCCGTACCACCGGGTGCGCCATCGGCCTGCTGATTCGCAACACCGACCAGAAGTCCAAGGACTACTCGGCGATCAAGGATCTGTTCCGCCCGGCCCATGCCGACTACACCTACCACCATAAATACGGCGAACGCGACTACCGTGGCGGCGGCCGCAGCTCGGCGCGCGAAACGGCCATGCGCGTGGCAGCCGGGGCCATCGCCAAGAAATACCTGGCGACCCAGGGCATCGTCATCCGTGGCTACATGAGCCAGTTGGGCCCGATTGAAATCCCGTTCAAGACCTGGGACAGCGTTGAAGACAACGCCTTTTTCTGCCCTGACCCGGACAAAGTGCCGGAGCTGGAAGCCTACATGGACCAGCTGCGCCGCGACCAGGATTCGGTCGGCGCCAAGATCACCGTGGTCGCCGAAGGCGTCAAGCCGGGCCTGGGCGAGCCGATTTTCGATCGCCTCGACGCCGAACTGGCCCATGCGCTGATGAGCATCAATGCGGTGAAAGGCGTGGAAATCGGCGCCGGGTTCGCCTGCGTGTCCCAGCGTGGCACCGAGCACCGCGATGAACTGACGCCGGAAGGTTTCCTCAGCAACAACGCGGGCGGCATCCTCGGCGGTATTTCCTCCGGCCAGCCGATTGTTGCGCACCTGGCACTCAAGGCCACCTCGAGCATCACCACCCCGGGCCGTTCGATCGATGTACACGGCAACCCGGTGGACGTGATCACCAAGGGCCGTCACGACCCGTGCGTGGGCATCCGGGCCACGCCGATTGCCGAAGCGATGATGGCCATCGTGTTGATGGACCATCTGTTGCGCAATCGCGGGCAAAATGCCGATGTGCGCGTGAGTACCCCGGTGCTGGGCCAGCTGTGACGGCGCGGCGGTGACAGCCCTCCCGTACTGGCGCCTCTCCAGCTTCTACCTGTTCTACTTCGCCCTGCTCGGGGCGACGGCGCCGTTCCTGGCGCTGTACTTCGACCACCTGGGGTTCTCCAGCGCGCGCATCGGCGAGCTGGTGGCCATCCCCATGCTGATGCGCTGCGTGGCGCCCAACCTGTGGGGCTGGCTGGGCGACTACAGCGGCCGACGCCTGGCTATCGTGCGCTTCGGCGCGGTGTGCACCCTGCTGAGTTTTTCCCTGATCTTCGTCAGTCACACCTACGCCTGGCTGGCCCTGGTGATGGCCCTGCATGCGTTCTTCTGGCACGCGGTGCTGCCGCAGTTTGAAGTGATCACCCTGGCCCACCTGCAAAAACAGACCTCGCGCTATAGCCAGGTGCGCCTGTGGGGCTCCATCGGTTTTATCCTCACCGTGGTGATCATGGGCCGCCTGTTCGACTGGCTGAGCCTGGATATCTACCCGGTGGTGGTCGTGGTGATCATGGCCGGCATCATCGGTGCCAGCCTGTGGGTGCCGAATGCGCAGCCCGCCAGCCACGGCAATCGCCTGGCCGCTGATGGTTTCCTCAAACAGCTGCGCAGCCCCGGCGTACTGGCGTTTTACGCCTGCGTGGCGCTGATGCAAATGAGCCATGGCCCGTATTACACCTTCCTGACCCTGCACCTGGAACACCTTGGCTATAGCCGTGGCATGATCGGCATGCTGTGGGCCCTGGGGGTGGTGGCGGAAGTGCTGATGTTCCTGGGCATGAGCCGCATCCTCACGCGTTTTTCGGTACGCCGGGTGCTGCTGGCCAGTTTCCTCCTGGCGGCCCTGCGCTGGCTGCTGCTGGGCTCGTTTGCCGAACTGCTGTGGGTACTGTTGCTGGCGCAGGTGATGCACGCTGCCACGTTCGGCAGTTTTCACGCGGCGGCGATTGCCTTTGTGCAGCGCAGTTTTGGCGATAAGCAACAAGGCCAGGGCCAGGCGCTGTACGCCGCCCTGGCCGGCACCGGCGGTGCGCTGGGTGCGCTGTATTCCGGCTACAGCTGGAACCTGCTGGGGCCGACCTTCACCTTTAGTATTGCCAGCGTCGCCGCCCTGGCCGCGGCCGCTATCATCGGTTTTCGATTGCAAGAGCAGAACCAAGGAACCCTTCAATGAGTTATGTCGCCGTCTACCCCGTCGCTTCACCGGATACCCCGAACAAGGTCCTGACCCATGTCGACGACATCGCCGCTACCCTGGCCGAGCACGGTGTGCGGTTCGAGCGCTGGCAGCCTGCCCTGATCGAGAGGGGCGCCAGCGACGCTGAGATGATTGCCGCCTATCAGCCGCAGATCGATGCCCTCGGCTACGGTGCGGTGGCGGTGCTCAGTGTCACCAGCGACCACCCGCAAAAAGCCGAATGGCGTGCCCGGTTCCTGGATGAACGCCGCTACAGCGAAGACGAAGTGCGTTTTTTCATCGCCGGCCAGGGCTTGTTCAACCTGCATGTTGGCGACTACGTGTATGCCGTGCGTTGTGAGAAAAACGACCTGCTGGTGATCCCGGCTGGCATGGCGCACTGGTTTGATATGGGCGAGAACCCCCACTTGGTCATGCTGCACTTGTTCAACACCGCGCAGGGGTGTGTACCGACGTTCACCGGCGACGATGTTGCCAGCCATTTCCCAGGTTTGGACGATTGAACTCAGGTAATTGGAATCTTCAACCCCGGCGAGTTGGAAGTTGTTGTGGGAATAAGCTTAGTTACGCGTAGGGTTTGGCTGTTTATCCAGGGCAATGCGCACTGAAACCATTCGTTATGTAACTCTCTGCGTCGCCAGTGTTTGTGCCACCTGTCAATAGGAGGAATCCGAATGGTGGTAGGGCATCAGCCAATAAAAGGAGAGATGTAATGAATGGCCCAGAGGAGTCGTGTCCGCCGCCGTGTGTCGTAACCAATGCTGTCAGGAGACGCCTGAGCCTGTCCGGTAAGCCCCTGACTCCAGCGGAATTGGAGATCTTACGCTGGGCCTCGGAGGGCAAGACTGTCTGGGAAATCAGCCAGATTCGTGCCACGTCCGAAGCCACCGTCAAATTCCACCTGCGCAATATCTACGGCAAGCTGGAAGTCACTAACCGCGTGCAGGCGATGAATGAGGCGGCTCGCCAAGGCCTGTGCTGACACACATCAATAAAAAGGCCGCGACGCTCAATAGCGTCGCGGCCTTTTCATGACTGCGGTATTTACGCCGAGTGGTAGGTCGGCAGGGCAAAGCGGTTCTGGCTTTGCAGCATGGAAATTTGCGGCAATTCACTGGCTTGTTCGGCCAAGTCGCGACGAATCGCGCTGATCACCCAGGTCAATTGATCGGCGGTGTGCAACTGCTGGTAAGAGATCGAACGCTTGACCTGCTTGCCGTCACTGTTGCGCAGGGTCAACAGAATGCCGCCGTCGGGACGTGGCTGGGTGGTGACATCGTAGTTGGAGAATACTGAAGCGAATTTATCTTGGATCAGGCTCATGTCTATCAGCTCCGTTGGCTCAAGTTGGCAAGCATGGAGTGATAGGTGCAGTGATTGTGCCAGCTCATGATTTATAAAAATATCGTTATAAATCAATAGATTGAAAATATCTTGGATTTTCGATTTCGTGCAATTTGCATGAATGGCCATCATGCATCCTGCATTTTGCGCTACTCGATAGGGTGGGATGGGCGCGTCGATACTCGTAAAGACTGTTTCTGCGCAGCTAAATTCCCTTTTTTGAGGGCATGCCGGTTGGGATACAAAACTTTTCAAATCCCGCGTGTACAGCCGAAGAACGGCTGACGTATTTTCCTGCAATGCATTCGGCCTTCCGCTTACGGAGGTATCGGTGCTTTTGGATCAGACGAAGAATAAGAAAAAGGACGTTCCTCCATGAGTCACCCGCACAACGACATGATCACCTGGGGCAAGCTGCTGAGTAAGGTGCCGGCCATCGTCCGTGCCTTGCCGCGCGTAGTGCGTGGCATGCGTGCCGCCAATGTCACCGACCCCGCGCAGCCTTGCGGGCTGGGCTGGCACTTTGAGCAAGCCACCCTGCGCAACCCCGACGGCAACGCGTTGCTGTACGGCGACCGTGTGCTCAGCTACACCGACGCCAACCAGCGTGCCAACTGTATTGCCCATCACCTGCAAGCCCAGGGCATCGGCAAGGGTGACGTGGTGGCGCTGTTTATCGAAAACCGCCCCGAATTACTCTTGAACGTGCTGGCCGTGGCCAAGCTGGGTGGCATCTGCGCGATGCTCAATACCGCGCAAACCCAGGCGACGCTGGTGCACAGCCTGACCCTGGTGAGCCCGGCAGCCATTATTGTCGGCGCGGAACTGGTGGCCCCCTATGACGCGGTGCGCGATCAGGTGGCCATCGCGGCTGATCGAACCTGGTTCGTCGCCGATCAACCGTCCAGCCTGGTACCGCAGGGTTATATCGACCTGGTGGCTGCGAGCGCCGAGTGCCCGGTGGACAACCCTGCCAGCACTGCGCAGATCTTCTTTAACGACCCTTGCTTCTATATCTACACCTCCGGCACCACCGGCCTGCCGAAGGCCGGCATCATGAAACATGGCCGCTGGACCAAAACTGCCGTCAGCTTCGGCAGCATCGCGCTGGACATGGGCCCTGACGACGTCCTGTATTGCACTTTGCCGCTGTACCACGCCACCGGCCTTTGCGTGTGTTGGGGCTCGGCGATTGTCGGGGCATCGGGCTTCGCCATTCGCCGCAAGTTCAGCGCCAGCCAGTTCTGGGACGATGCGCGCCGATTCAAGGCGACCACCCTCGGCTACGTCGGTGAGTTGTGTCGTTACCTGCTCGACCAGCCACCCGGTGAAAACGACCTTGATAACCGCGTGACCAAGATGGTTGGCAATGGCTTGCGCCCCGGCGTGTGGGCGCAGTTCAAGGCACGCTATGGCGTGGAGCATATCTGCGAGCTGTACGCGGCCAGTGACGGCAATATCGGTTTTACCAACGTACTGAATTTCGACAACACCATCGGTTTCTGTCTCCAGCACTGGGCGCTGGTGGACTACGCCCATGACAACGGCGAGCCGCTGCGTGGCAACGACGGTTTTATGCGTAAAGTCCCCACGGGCGGGCAGGGCCTGTTACTGGCCAGGATCGATGAAAAATCGCCCTTCGACGGCTACACCGACCCGGAAAAGAATCGCCGGGTGGTACTCACCGACGTGTTTGAAAAAGGTGATCGCTACTTCAATACCGGCGATTTGTTGCGCAGCATCGGCTTTGGCCATGCGCAATTTGTGGATCGCCTGGGGGATACCTATCGCTGGAAAGGTGAAAACGTGTCCACCACCGAGGTCGAGAACGTCCTGCTGCAACACCCGCAGATCGCCGAAGTGGTGGCTTATGGCGTCGAGATCGAAAACACCAATGGCCGTGCGGGCATGGTCGCCATCACCCCGAGTGAGTCCCTGGCCTCGCTGGACATGCGCGAGTTGCTGCAATTCGCCCACGGCCAGTTGCCGCACTATGCAGTGCCGCTCTTCCTGCGGATCAAGGTCAAGATGGAAACCACCGGTACCTTTAAGTACCAGAAGGTCAAGCTCAAGGAAGAGGCCTTTGATCCGGACAAGGCCGGCAATGACCCGGTGTATGCCTGGTTGCCGGGGTCGGACTGCTATGTGCCGGTCACCGGGCAACTGTTGGCGCAGATCCAGGGTGGTCAGTTCCGCTATTGATTCTGTCTATGGCCGCTTTTGGTAAAAAGGGCATGACAGTGGGGAACTCCCTCGCGACACTGGCGGCCTATAAAGCACCAGACAAGGAGCCCCCACATGTCAGACCACGCCAAACAAATGACTGAAGACGAAGCCGCCGAATTTGCCGAGCAGGTCTTCGACGTCGCCCGCAAAGGCGACGCCGCCATGCTCGCCGCGCTCCTGGCCAAAGGCTTGCCGGCCAACTTTCGCAATCACAATGGCGATACCTTGCTGATGCTGTCTGCCTACCACGGCCATGCCGAAGCGGTAAAAGTGCTGCTGGAGTTCAAGGCCGACCCGCTGATCGCCAATGACAAGAACCAGCTGCCCATCGCCGGCGCGGCGTTCAAGGGCCACTTGCCGGTGGTCAAGGCGCTGATTGAAGGGGGCACGCCGATCGAGGCCGCCTCGTCCGACGGTCGTACTGCGTTGATGATGGCCGCCATGTTCAACCGCGTCGACATGGTCGACTACCTGCTCAGCCAAGGCGCCAACCCCAAGGCCACCGATGCCCAGGGCGCGACTGCGCTGGCGGCGGCGCAGACCATGGGGGCGAAGGACACGGCGGCGCAGCTGGAGAAACTGGTGTAGGCTGTGCGCCCTCAAAAACCAGCCCGCTACAGGATCACCCCATGAAAACCGCCCTCGTCGAACTTATCAGCAAAATCAGCGCCGGGGTCATGGGCGAGGATGAGGTGGCGCGCATCGCCGAAGAGGCCGCCCAGGCCTACGCCGACCCGGCGGCCTTCCTGGCCGCCAACCCGGATATCAACTACGACGACAGCTTTCCGATCCCGCTGGGGGAGTGGGTGGTGGTCGGCAGCCTGCCGGATACCGTGCTGTTCCAGGCCGATACCTATGGCGACCTGTTTGCGCAGATCGTCGCGTCGTTCGGCCCGGGTGTGTCGTTCAACCTCAAGCCCAAGCAATTGGCCAAGACTGACGGCCTCACCGCCCTGAACCGTATCCAGATCCAGATGAGTGCCCTGAGCCCGGAAGACGGCGGTTATGTGCTGCTCAACTTCAGCCAGTTGCTGGACGACGAGATCCAGGCGGTGCTGGTGTTCGGCAATGACCTGCCGCGCGTGCTGGCGTTGTGCGCCGAAGTCGGCATCCAGGCCGAGCCGTCCCTGGAAGCGATGAAGGTTGCCGTGCACGTCTGAAATAAAACGGAACCCCGGCCAGGGCTGGCTATCCTACAAGGGCATGCCCTCACTTAGGAGCGACACCATGGGTTCCACTTTCAACGGTCTGATCGGGCTGATCATCCTGGCGCTGGATATCTGGGCGATCATCAATGTGTTCAAAAGCGGCGCAAGCACCGGGGCCAAGGTGTTGTGGATCCTGTTGATCCTGCTGCTGCCGGTACTGGGCCTGATCATCTGGGCTATCGCCGGGCCGCGCGGCAACGTGCGGATCTGACCCTCGCTCCCTCCTTGTAGCAGCTGCCGAGCCTTGGCGAGGCTGCGTCAGCGGTGTATCAGACACACCGCACACGCAGCCTCGCCAAGGCTCGGCAGCTGCTACGGTACTTGCTCGTTTCTTCGCTGCATTTTGTGTATCGAAATATTCGCTGCACACAATTTTCACATCTTATCCAAGACAATCCGCCGGCTCTATCTTTCCCTGCCAAGGCCCTGCCTCAGGTGCTTTTAAAGGCGGCGCAGCGGTGCTCGTTCAGTAATTAATAGCCTTGATGCCGTTGATCGGGCACCATTCGCGCCACTGCACTACTTCGTCACTAAACTTCCAATGGGTCCTGAAACGACATGGCAAACCCGGACGCCCTGAGTCAGCAGCGAGCTTCTAATCGCCTGCTGCAACCGACCGTCAAATCCCATCTGGCGTACACGCTGCTCTGCGCACTGGTCATGATGGTGATGCTCTCCCTGCTGCGCCTGGCGCTGCTGGTCTACAACCGCGAGATGATCCTCGACACGCCGGCCTCGACCTTCCTTGAAGCGTTCGCCAACGGCCTGCGTTTTGACATCCGCCTGGTGGTCTACCTGCTGATCCCGCTGCTGCTGGCACTGTTCAGCGTACGGGCCATGGCCGCGCGTGGGTTCTTCCGCTTCTGGCTGACCCTTGCGTCCAGCATCGCCCTGTTCCTGGGCTTGATGGAGATGGACTTCTACCGCGAGTTCCACCAGCGCCTCAACGGCCTGGTCTTCCAGTATGTGAAGGAAGACCCGAAAACCGTGATGAGCATGCTCTGGTACGGTTTCCCGGTGGTGCGCTACCTGCTGGCCTGGGCCGTGGGCACGCTGATCCTGAGCATCGCGTTCAAAGGCGCCGACCGCGCCACGCGCCCACGTGGTCCGTTCAGTGGTGGCAGCATCGGCACGCGCCAGGTGGCGCCGTGGTACAGCCGCATCGCGGTGTTCGTGGTATGCCTGCTGATCGCCGTGGTTGCCGCCCGTGGCACCCTGCGCCAGGGCCCGCCGCTGCGTTGGGGCGATGTGTACACCACCGATTCGAACTTCGCCAACCAGTTGGGCCTCAATGGCACCTTGTCGCTGATCGCGGCGGCCAAGGCCCGGTTCGGTGAAGACCGCTCCAACGTCTGGAAGGCGACCCTGGACCAGCCGCTGGCCACCCAGACCGTGCGTGACATGCTGGTGCTGCCGCAGGAAAAACTGGTCGATACCGACATCGCCGCCGTGCGCCGCGACTACACGCCGCCGGCCGAGAAGACCCTGCCGATCAAGAACGTGGTCGTGATCCTGATGGAAAGCTTCGCCGGTCACTCGGTCGGCGCCTTGGGTCGTCCCGGCAATATCACGCCGTACTTCGACAAACTCTCCAAGGAAGGCCTGCTGTTCGACCGTTTCTTCTCCAACGGCACCCATACCCACCAGGGTATGTTCGCCACCATGGCCTGCTTCCCGAACCTGCCAGGCTTTGAATACCTGATGCAGACCCCGGAAGGCAGCCACAAGCTATCGGGCCTGCCGCAGTTGCTCAGCGCCCGTGATTTCAACGACGTGTATGTCTATAACGGCGACTTCGCCTGGGACAACCAGTCGGGTTTCTTCAGCAACCAGGGCATGACCAACTTCATCGGTCGCAACGACTTCGTCGACCCGGTGTTCTCCGACCCGACGTGGGGCGTGTCCGACCAGGACATGTTCAACCGTGGCCTGGAAGAGTTGAAGGCCCGCGAAGGCGGCAAGCCGTTCTACGCACTCCTGCAAACCCTGTCCAACCACACGCCGTACGCGTTGCCGACGCCATTGCCGGTGGAGAAAGTCACCGACCGTGGCAGCCTCAACGAGCATTTGACGGCCATGCGTTACTCCGACTGGGCCCTGGGCCAGTTCTTTGAAAAGGCCCGCAAGGAGCCGTACTTCAAGGAAACCCTGTTCGTGATCGTGGGCGACCACGGCTTCGGCAACGAACAGCAGATCACCGAGATGGACCTGGGTCGCTTCAACGTACCCATGCTGATGATTGCACCGGGCGTGCAGGAGAAGTTCGGCGAGCGTGACCACACCGTGGGCACCCAGATCGACATCGTGCCGACCATCATGGGCCGCCTGGGTGGCGACACCCTGCACCAATGCTGGGGCCGCGACCTGCTGAACCTGCCGGAAGGCGACAAGGGCTTTGGCGTGATCAAGCCATCGGGCAGCGACCAGACCGTGGCCTTGGTCACCGCAGACCGCATTCTGGTACTGCCCAAGGAAATGCCACCGAAGCTGTGGCAATACGAACTGGGCGCCAACCCGAGCGGTAAGGTGATTGCCGAATCGCCGGACGAGGCTGCACTCAAGCAGAAACTCGAAGCGTTCCTGCAAACCGCGACCAAGAGTTTGCTGGATAACACCGCAGGTGTTGTAAACGGTAAGCCGGACTAATTAACCGGCAATAAAAAAGAGGCCTTTTTCAAGGCCTCTTTTTTTTGCTTCGTTATTATCGCGGGGCGGTTATATCCGGCCCAGCAACAACAGGACCAGCAGTACCACCAGCACTACACCGAGGATACCCGACGGGCCATAACCCCAATTACGCGAGTGCGGGAATACCGGCAGGCCGCCGACCAGCAGGAGGATCAAGATAATGATCAGAATGAGGCTCATGGTTTTTTTCCTTATTGTTTTTCTGCAAAGACCGGTTGTTTAACGATAGGCCTGCAGAGTTAATTACAGACGCCTTAACTACTCCGACTCTGGTGCTTCGCAGAAAATTCCATGTTTTTTTAAAGCATTTCGATCACTCGTTTATTTCTTTTAATTCGCGCTCATCCAGCACTTATTAGTTGAAAAACATTGAACTTAGGCGGACGGCAGGCATCCGACCCGGCCCACGGTTTGCCTGGGGCATTCATCACTCTGATGGTGCGTGGGTGCAGGAAAAACCTTCGCTACACTGCCGATCACTTCTTCTGTGAACCACAAGGCTACTTCCTATGCAAAATCGCATGATGATCACTGGCGCCGGGTCCGGCCTGGGTCGTGAAATCGCTCTGCGCTGGGCCCGTGAGGGTTGGCAGTTGGCCTTGTCGGACGTCAGCGAGCCAGGCTTGCAGGACACCCTGAAGGGAGTGCGTGAAGCCGGTGGCGATGGCTTTATCCAGCGCTGCGACGTGCGCGACTACAGCCAGCTCACGGCGTTTGCCCAGGCCTGCGAAGTGAAGCTGGGCGGCATCGATGTGATCGTCAACAACGCCGGCGTAGCCTCGGGCGGCTTCTTTGCCGAGCTATCGCTGGAGGACTGGGACTGGCAGATCGCAATCAACCTGATGGGCGTGGTCAAGGGCTGCAAGGCGTTCCTGCCGCTGCTGGAAAAGAGCAAGGGCCGCATCATCAACATCGCCTCGATGGCGGCCCTGATGCAGGGGCCGGCCATGAGCAACTACAACGTGGCCAAGGCCGGTGTGGTGGCGCTGTCGGAGAGTTTGCTGGTGGAACTCAAGCAGCAGGAAGTCGGCGTGCATGTGGTGTGCCCGTCGTTCTTCCAGACCAACCTGTTGGACTCGTTCCGTGGGCCCACACCGGCGATGAAGGCGCAGGTAGGCAAGCTGTTGGAGAGTTCGCCGATCTCGGCGGCGGACATTGCCGACTACATCTACCAGCGTGTGGCGCAGGGCGAATTCATGATCCTGCCCCATGAGCAGGGGCGGATGGCCTGGGCCCTGAAGCAGAAGAACCCGCAGTTGCTCTATGACGAAATGACCACCATGGCCGACAGGATGCGCGCCAAGGCACAGGCTGTTAAGGGCTGATCAGGCAGTAGTCTGTCAGGCAATTTACCTGCATGGGTAGGCATTGCCTGATTTTGCCGCGAGGCATTGCTGCGCCCACACCCAGCGCGCATGGTCGGGGTCCTGTCATTCAATAAGGACAACCGCCATGCTGGTCTTAAGCCGCGCCGTAGGCGAAATCATCGCCATCGGTGATGACATCACCGTGCGCATTCTCGAGCTGAACGGTAATCAGGTGAAATTTGGTGTTGTTGCGCCCGTCGGGGTGCATGTCCATCGCGCCGAGGTGTACCAAAAGATCCTCAAGCGTCAAACCCCGCAATCCCAGCCCGCCACCAACCCCTGAGTCAGTCGAACAGATGCTTGGGCACATCGTGCTTGAGCATCAACTGGCACTGCTCGCTGTCCGGGTCGAACACAATCAGCGCCTGGCCCTTGGTCAGCGCCTGGCGCACCCGCAGCACGCGGGTTTCCAGGGGCGTGTCGTCACCATTGTCGGTGCCGTCGCGGGTCACGAAGTCTTCGATAAGGCGGGTCAGGGTGTCGACTTCAAGTGCGTCGTAGGGAATCAGCATACAAGCCTCAGATGATGGATCCCGGCGATCCTACTGCGCCGGGACCGCAGTTGCCAGCGTCAGGACTTCTGGCCGACCAGGCTGTCCACCGATGGCACACGCGTGTCGCTCTCCATCTGCGTTTCGTGCTCGATCTGATGGCTGAACCGATCCAGTGAGCCCTGGGCCGGTTGTGCGTCACTGGCGAACACCGGCGGGCTGAGGATATACGCGCCCAACAGCCGGCTCAGTGCTGCCAGGCTGTCGATATGGGTGCGCTCATAACCATGGGTCGCATCGCAACCGAACGCCAGCAGCGCCGTGCGGATGTCGTGGCCGGCCGTCACCGCCGAGTGGGCATCGCTGAAGTAATAGCGGAACAGGTCGCGGCGCACGGGCAAGTCGTTATCCGAAGCCAGGCGCAGCAGGTGGCGGGAGAGGTGATAGTCATACGGCCCGCCGGAATCCTGCATGGCCACACTGACCGCGTGCTCGCTGGAGTGCTGGCCGGGAGCGACCGGGGCGATATCGATACCGACAAATTCACTCACATCCCAGGGCAGGGCCGCCGCAGCGCCGCTGCCGGTTTCCTCGGTGATGGTGAACAGCGGGTGGCAGTCGATCAGCAGCGGTTCGCCGCTATCGACGATGGCCTTGAGTGCGGCCAACAGTGCGGCGACGCCGGCTTTGTCGTCCAAGTGGCGGGCACTGATATGCCCGCTTTCGGTGAACTCGGGCAACGGGTCGAACGCCACATAGTCACCGATGCCGATCCCCAGGGAATCGCAATCGGCGCGGGTGGCGCAGTAGGCATCCAGGCGCAATTCTACATGGTCCCAGCTCACCGGCATTTCATCCACGGCGGTGTTGAACGCGTGCCCGGAGGCCATCAACGGCAACACGCTGCCACGGATCACCCCGTTGTCGGTAAACAGACTGACGCGGCTGCCTTCGGCAAAGCGGCTTGACCAGCAGCCAACCGGGGCGAGGGTCAGGCGGCCATTGTCCTTGATCGCACGCACGGCGGCGCCAATGGTGTCCAGGTGCGCCGACACCGCGCGGTCGGGGCTGTTTTTCTGGCCCTTGAGGGTGGCGCGAATGGTCCCGCGCCGGGTCATTTCAAACGGGATGCCCAGCTCTTCCAGGCGCTCGGCGACGTAGCGCACGATGGTGTCGGTAAACCCGGTGGGGCTGGGAATGGCGAGCATTTCCAGCAGGACTTTTTGCAGGTAGTTGAGATCCGGTTCGGGGATGGTTCGGGTCATAAAGGTTTCCTTTAGTTGCAAGCTTTGAGCTGCAAGCTTCAAGTTAAAAGCGGTATCTGAGGCTTGCCGGCATTGCTCTAGGCTTGAGGCTTGCAGCTTGTAACTTGAGGCTATCCACTGTGGGGGAATAGCAGGTCCACAAACTTCTCCGCCGTCGGCTGCGGTTCATGGTTGGCCAGGCCGGCCCGTTCGTTGGCTTCGATAAACACGTACTCGGGCTGATCGGCAGCGGCCACCATCAGGTCCAGGCCGACCATGGGGATATCCAGGGCGCGTGCGGCGCGCACGGCGGCGTCCACCAGCGTGGGGTGGAGGATCGCCGTGACGTCTTCCAGGCAACCGCCGGTGTGCAGGTTGGCGGTACGGCGCACGGCCAGGGTCTGGCCCCGGGGCAGGATGCTGCTGTAGTCGTAGCCGGCGGCGTGCAGGGTGCGTTCGGTTTCTGCATCCACGGGGATTTTGCTTTCGCCGTCGGTGGCCGCCTGACGGCGTCGGCTCTGGGCTTCGATCAGCGCGCCGATGGAGTGCTGGCCGTCACCGGTCACTTCGGCGGGGCGGCGGATCGCGGCGGCGACCACCTCGAAACCGATCACCAGGATGCGCAGGTCCAGGCCTTCGTGAAAGCTTTCGAGCAATACGCGGCTGTCGAACTGCCGCGCCGCTTCGATCGCCTGCTGCACCTCTTCGATGCTCTGCAGATCCACCGCCACGCCCTGGCCTTGCTCGCCATCGAGCGGCTTGACCACGACGCGCTGGTGTTCGTCGAGGAACTCCAGATTGTCATCGGCGCTGCCCGCCAGTTGTTGCGCAGGCAGTTTCAAGCCCGCCGCTTTCAACACCTTGTGGGTGAGGCTCTTGTCCTGGCACAGGGTCATGCTGATCGCGCTGGTCAGGTCGCTCAGCGACTCGCGGCAGCGCACGCGGCGGCCACCATGGCTGAGGGTGAACAAACCGGCATCGGCGTCATCCACCTGCACATCGATGCCGCGTCGATGGGCCTCTTCGACAATGATCCGCGCATACGGGTTGAACCCCGCCTGCGGGCCGGGGCCGAGGAACAGCGGTTGGTTGATACCGTTCTTGCGCTTGATCGCAAAGGTGGTCAGCGCACGGAAGCCGAGCTTGGCGTAGAGGTTCTTGGCCTGGCGATTATCGTGCAGCACAGACAGGTCGAGATAGCTCAGGCCACGGCTCATAAAGTGCTCCACCAAGTGGCGTACCAACACTTCGCCCACGCCGGGGCGTGTGCACAGCGGGTCGACCGCCAGGCACCACAGGCTGCAACCGTTTTCCGGGTCGTGGAAGGCTTTCTGGTGATTGAGGCCCATCACGCTGCCGATCACCGCGCCACTGTCTTCGTCCTCGGCCAGCCAGTACACCGGGCCGCCTTCATGGCGCGGTGTCAGGCGTTCGGCGTCGACCGGCAGCATGCCGCGGCCTTGATACAACTGGTTGACCGCCAGCCAATCGGCCTCGCTCTGCACCCGGCGAATGCGGAAACCGCGAAACACGCGGGTGGACGGGCGATAGTCGCTGAACCACAGGCGCAGGGTGTCGGATGGGTCGAGGAACAACTGCTGCGGATCAATCCCGAGGATCTGCTGGGGCGCGGCCACATACAGCGCGATATCGCGCTCGCCGGGCTGTTCGTTGAGCAGCTCCTGGGCCAGGCTGGCCGGGTCCGGGAAGGTATGGCCGATCAATAGCCGGCCCCAGCCGCAATGCACCGCAATCGGCTCGGCGGCCAGCGGGCTACCATCTTCGGCCAGGCGCGCTTGCAGGCGCTCGTAGGTCGGCGCCTGGCCCTTTAACAAGCGTTGGCTGTAAGCCGCTGCATGGGGTTTCATCAATCAGATTCCTTGTTCGCTGAGCCACAGGTTCAACGCGGCCAGTTGCCACAGCTTCGAGCCGCGCAACGGGGTCAATTGACCTTGCGGGTCGGTGAGCAGGCGGTCGAGCATGGCCGGGTTGAACAGGCCGCGATCCTGGCTTGGGTCCAGCAGCAGTTCGCGCACCCAATTCAGGGTGTCGCCTTGCAAATGCTTGAGGCCCGGCACCGGGAAGTAGCCTTTCTTGCGGTCGATGACTTCGCTCGGAATCACCCGGCGCGCGGCCTCTTTCAACACTTGCTTGCCACCGTCGGGCAATTTGAATTTGCCCGGCACGCGCGCCGACAGTTCCACCAGGCGGTAGTCGAGGAACGGCGTGCGCGCTTCCAGGCCCCAGGCCATGGTCATGTTGTCGACGCGTTTGACCGGGTCATCCACCAGCATCACCGTGCTGTCCAGGCGCAGGGCCTTGTCCACGGCGGCGTCCGCGCCGGGCATCGCAAAATGCTCGCGCACGAAGTCGCCGGCGGCGTCGTTGGCGGTCAGCCATTTCGGTGCGACGGTGGCGGCGTAGTCATCGTAGCTGCGGTCGAAGAACGCCTCGCGGTAGGCGGCATACGGGTCGCTGGCGCCATCCACCTGCGGGTACCAGTGGTAACCGGCGAACAGCTCATCGGCGCCCTGGCCGCTCTGCACCACCTTGCAATGCTTGGCCACTTCCCGCGACAGCAGGTAGAAGGCGATGCAGTCATGGCTGACCATCGGTTCGCTCATGGCGCGGAACGCCGCCGGCAGTTGTTCGATGATCTCGCTTTCGGCAATGCGCAGTTGGTGGTGACGGGTGCCGTAGTGCTTGGCGATCAGGTCCGAATACTGGAACTCGTCGCCACGCTCGCCGCCGGCGTCTTCAAAACCGATGGAGAAGGTCGACAGGTCCTGCACGCCGACTTCACGCAGCAGGCCGACGAGCATGCTCGAGTCGACGCCGCCGGAAAGCAGCACACCGACATCCACGGCAGCCCGTTGACGAATGGCCACGGCTTCGCGGGTGCTGTCCAACACGCGGTCGGTCCAGTCTTCCAGGCTCAGGTTTTTTTCATCTTCATGGGGGCCGTAGGGCAGGGTCCACCAGGTTTTCTGCTCGGTGTTGCCTTCGGCATCGATGCGCATCCAGGAGGCCGGCGGCAGTTTTTCAATGCCCGCCAGCAGCGTGCGCGGAGCGGGCACGACGGCATGGAAATTCAAGTAGTGATTGAGCGCCACCGGATCGAGGATCGGGTTGATATCACCGCCCTTGAGCAGCGCCGGCAGGGCCGAGGCAAAGCGCAGGCGCTGACCGGTGCGCGACAGGTACAACGGCTTCACGCCAAGACGGTCACGGGCGATGAACAGGCGCTGGGCATCGCGCTCCCAGACGGCAAAGGCAAACATGCCGTTGAGCTTGGGCAGCAGTGCTTCGCCCCAGGCGTGGTAACCCTTGAGCAGCACTTCGGTGTCGCCGCCGGAATAGAAGGCGTAACCCAGGGCTTCAAGCTCCTGGCGCAATTCCGGGAAGTTGTAGATCGCGCCGTTGAATGCCAGGGACAGGCCCAGTTGGGCGTCGACCATCGGTTGGGCGGAGCCGTCCGACAGGTCCATGATTTTCAGGCGTCGATGGCCCAGGGCAATCGGCCCTTGGGCATGGAAGCCCCACGCGTCAGGGCCGCGGGGTGCCAAGTGATGGGTAATTCGCTCCACCGCTGCGAGGTCCGCAGGTTGGTGATCGAAACGTAACTCGCCAGCTAATCCGCACATAGGTTCCTTACCGGTTTTTCCGTTGGGGAGGGATAGAAAGACCCGCACCAAAATGGCGGGTACCTAGGGACTGACCCGAGGCTATACGCGGAGTTTTAGATCAATAAGTTATATGGCAAACCGCCGCCCCCCATTCGGAACACCCCTGCAGCCTGTGCGGCGTGGGTGAAAGGGGCGGTAATTAAGTCGAGGCGAGATGCAAAAAATCGACGCTTGCGCGGGCTGAACCTGCAGCTATTTGAACCCTTTTGCGCGGTCGCAGCGCTTATCGTCTGGCGTCATTGTTCAACGCGATAAAGGAACATTGCGAATGACGCAAACCACTGATTTGACCCAGGCGCTCGAGCCGGTGCCCCACGACCAATTGATGGCGGCGCTGCTGAATATCACCGGCGACCTGGATAAAGCGCAGGTCTTGCATGACACGCTGCCGGCCTGGTTGGTCAAGGCTGACTCCCACATATTGCAGGCCATCGAGCAGGCGTATGCCGACAGCGAGCGCCCCCGTGAAACCCTGCACCGGGTGCTGAACCGTCTGCAACCGCTGGATAAATTCTGTGCCGAACGGCTCAAGGCTTTCCTGGACGGCAAGGGGCATGGGGGCCTCGACATCGAAAACGACACCCTGGAAATCCCCCGGCGCTCGTTCAGCGGTGTCAGCCAGGACCTGGGTGGCCAGGTGGTCGAGACCGTCACCCTGGAGAAGCACAGCCTGCTGCAAGCGGCCATGCAGAATTTCTCCCAGGCGGCTGCCGAGCCTGGCGGCTCGCCGACCACTGCCGTGGTGCGCATCGGCCCCAGGCGCCGAATTGCGCAAACCCTCAGCGCCCAGACCTTTATCGGCTATTGCCGCGAACTGAACCTGGGAGAGGCCTATCAGACCCATGTGCGCGAAGTGTTCAACCTGGTGGCGCCCGACCAGGACTTCAATCCTTCGGTGACGCAGGTCGGCCAATCCCGTTGCGTGGACATGCAGATCGACCTGCATCTGGCCCATGCCAAGGGCGATATCGATGCACCGACCCGCGCGTTGCTGCTGGGCCTGGTCAAGGCGGATATGCCCGCCGGTGACATCCGGCAATTGTGGTTCAACCAGCAGCCGCTGACCTGGCAAGGCCTGAACATCGACGGCGCCTGCCTGTGGGGGGTATTGGTGTTTTCCAGTGCATCGGCCGAAGGGTTCTCCAGCGGCCCGATCGTGGTGTATATGCCCAACGAGCCCGTGCGGCCGTGGTACCGCTATGAATCACTGGAGCATTTCAAGCTCTACCTCACCCTCAAGCTTCACGTCAGTACCTATCGTGATTTCTTCAAGGGTTACCTGGACGAGTCCGAGCGTTTCGGTTTTTTCGAGCGTTTTGACCAGGAGGCCATCGTCGTGCGGGTGGCGCCGCTCCCGGTCACAGACAAGTTGTCGACATTCTTTTTCAATGCCTGCGTTGGCAAGATCCAGCTGGATGCGCAGGTATTGGCGGTTCCCAATGCCCAAGCCGATGACGACGCGCGTCGCAAGCGTATCCAGGATTACCTGGATGTCGGCTTGACGGTGCTCAACGTCGCCGGGTTCGTGGTACCGGTGGTGGGCCAACTGATGACCGGTGTGGCCATTGGGCAATTGCTTGGCGAGATGTTCGAGGGGGTGGATGACTGGCTGCACCATGACAAGCTCGGCGCCCTCAGGCACCTGACGAACATCGCGGAAAACCTCGCTGCCATGGCGTTGTTCGCCGCGGGTACAAAAGTCGTGGGCCGGCTGTGGCGAACCACACCGTCGGCGGCGGGGTTCTACGACAGCCTCGAAGCCGTGCGGCTGCCCGACACGTCCACGCGCTTGTGGCGCAGTCGTACCGAGCCGTATCGTCACACCGTCTCGCTCGAAGGCACAGTGGCCAGCCCGCGTGGGGTCTATCAGCTCAATGGCCAGTCCTATGTGAATGTCGACGGGGCGCTGTATTCGATTGTCTTTGACGCCCGCACCGGGCGCTGGCGAGCCCGGCATCCGCAGCGGGATTCGGCCTATCGGCCACCCTTGACCCACAACTACCAGGGCGGCTGGCAGTTCTCGTTCGAGCAGGCGGATGAATGGCGCAGCCCTGACTATATCCTGAGGCGGCTGGACCCCAGTCTCAGCGCCTTACCGGCCGGACACCTGCAGGAGATCGCCGCTATCACCGGCTCGACCTTACCGCGCTTGCAGCAACTGGCCAGGCAGAACCTGCCGCTGCCGGAGCGGCTGCGCGACTGTGCGCTGCGGTTCAAGCTGAACCAGGGGGTTCGCGACCTGATCTGGCAAATGGAGCATCAAGCACCGCTCGATGCGGCCACCACCCGTGTGCAGATGCTGGCCCTGCCACTGATGGACGGGTGGCCCCGTGGGCGTTTTTTCGAACTGCTCGACGACGAGGGCTACCTGCTTGAGCGCCATCCAGACACCGCGCCGTTCGATTACGAGGACTTGAGCATCCACCTCACCACGCAACAACTGCGGAACGGACAGATCCTGCCTACCCTGCTGGCCGCACTCGATTCCGAAGAAACCGCGCAATTGCTCGGCGGCACCTTCCACGCCGATGAAGCGCAAGCGGTACTGGCGCGGCGTCTCACCGCCTCGCTCAAGACCACGCATCAGGCGGTCTATGAGCGGCTGCGCATGGATGCCGATTTCATCGATCAGACCGATCACGGCCAGCTCAAGCAGCGCTTGCCGCAATTGCCGATCCGGGTGGCCTGGGAGGTCATGACCCAGGCCTCCACGGCCGAGCGCTGGCACTTGCGCCATACCGGGCGTGTGCCGCTGCGGGTCAGTCAGTGGGCCCGGGAAGCCCTGGAAGCGTTGGAGGAAGACGACGCGCTGGCCGGCCTGTATTTGCCGGAGCTGGCCACCGATGCGACACGGCGCGTGGCCACCGGCTTGCTGCAACGGGTTCCAGGCTGGCCCGAGGATCTGTTCTTGCAGGTGCGCCGCGAAAGCGTACAGGGCGCTGTCCTGGGACAGGTGGGCGATCCAGGCGCTGATATCAGTCGTTTCGTGGTGCAGTCGGCCAAGGGCTTTCGCGCCCACGATGGGCAAGGTAAGGCCTTGGGCGCGCTGGCCGGCGGGCCGGAAGGTTTCTACGAGGCGTTGCTCAACAGTTTGTCTGCCGCTCAACGCGACGCGCTGCGCCTGACCGCGAGCGGCAGGGCCAGCCAGTTGCGGCATGCATTGATTGGCAAGGCCCAGGATGAACGCAATCGCATCGGCCGTTACTTATGGCCCGAGCGCGCGGTACCCGAGGAGCCGGCCCTGTCGTGTGTGCAAGGCTCGCCGCCTGCGCTGCCTCCACAGCCTGCGGGCCTGATGCGCAAAGCTCGCAAACTCTTCCCGTTATTCGATGACCGGCGCCTGTCGACCTTCCTGCAGGACTTGGGCACCGATCACCTGTCCCGGGCCAAAGCCGTGCGCACCCTTGAGCAGCAATATGAGGCACTGCAGCGGGCGCTGAGGCTGTGGGCCAAGGGCAAACCGGCGCAGCCACACTCGGACGTCGCGCTGCAAGACTACCGCCTGGCTCGACACCAGGCCGCACGGGCCATCGAGCGCAGTTGGCAATATGAGTCGCTGGCGCCGGATGAACACCATCGGCAAGTGCCGAGCCTGTCCCTGGACGGCATGGCCATCGGGGCGTTGCCGACCTTGCCGGCGCACGTGCAGTTCGAGCATGTCCGGCAATTGTCATTGAAACGCATGGGGCTCAACGATGACGTTGCGTATTTCCTCAAGCACTTCAAGGGGCTGCGCAGCCTGGAGTTGAACGGTAATCGGCTGACGCGGCTGCCGGAAGTGCTCCAGCACATGCCGTGGCTCAGGCAGCTGTACATGGCCGATAACCACCTGCAACTGACCGAGTACACCCGCACCAAACTTGCGGACCTGAAGAGCCTGGTCGTGCTCGACCTGAGCAACAATCCCCTGGTGGACCCGCCGGTCGTCAACAAGATGTTCGAGTTGCGCAACCTGATGCTGCGCAACTGCCGGCTGACCAGTCTGCCCACCGGCTTTACCCGCGTTCCGTACCTGGAGCAACTCGACCTGCGGGACAATGACATCGCCAGTTTGCCGGCATGGTTGTTCAATGCGCCGCGCGAGCACACCGAAGTCATCAATGTGCGGCATAACCCTTTGGACGCCAGCACTCGTCAGGCCTTGAACCGTTACCGGGACACCATCGGCGTGGGCATGGGCTTCGTGGAGGATGACATTGCGCGACTCAACGAGCAGACCGCACGTGAGCTGTGGCTGGGCGATGAGCGCGCGACGCACTTCGCCGAAAAGGCCGAGACCTGGCTGGGGCTCAAGGATGAACCCGGCTCCGACGGCCTGTTCAAATTATTGGCCGGCCTGGGCGGAGCCGCCGACACCAGCCACGTGCGCGAGGACATGAACCGCCGCATCTGGCGCGTGCTGGATGCCGCCGCAGCCGATACCCGACTGCGGGCCGAGATTTTCGAGCGCGCGGCCACGCCGTTGAACTGTGATGACGCCGCTGCCGTGAGCTTCAGTAGCCTGGAGGTGCTGGTTGAAATCCACGAGGCCGCGCAGCGGGTGGAGGGCGGCAGGGTCACGGCCAAGCCGCTGCTCAGGTTGGCCAGGGGCTTGTTTCGCCTCGACCGCCTGGAGTCCATGGCCAGCCGGCACAGCGCCGAGCATCCGACGCTCGATCCGCTGGAGGTCAGCCTGGCTTATCGCACCGGGCTGGTGGAGCGCTTTCATTTGCCCGGGCAGCCCCGGCATATGCGCTTCGCCAGCCTGGCTGGGGTAACCGAGCATATGCTGGAGGTTGCCGAAGCGCAGTTGAAGGAGGCCGAGCTTTCCCCGCAACTGCTGAACTATATGGTGAAGCTGCCATTCTGGAGCAGTTACCTGAGGCGCACCCATGGCGGTTCGTTCGACACCCTGACCCAGCCCTTTGGCGAGCGCATGGAAGCGGTGTGGGCGCAAAGGGAAAGCTTGGGTGACGCTGACTATCACACCCAGATGGGCGCGATCCAGCGCGCGCGGGAAAGCGCCGAGCTCGTCGAGCTCAAACGCCTGACCCAGGAGGCGTTGAGGTTCGATGCGCTGGGCACCTGCGAATTGTCCCCGGCGGGTTGAAGCGCCGCCTACGGGGTCGTTTTTGCAACGTTGCTGCGAATCAACCCGCGCACCGCAAAGCGATTCGGGTGACAGGCCTCGGCCACGCTGCGGGGCAGGGGCAGCGGTTCGTTGTCCAGCCATGCCGCCAGCAACTCGCCGGACAGCGGCGCGGTGATCAGGCCCCGGGAGCCGTGGCCGCTGTTGATGTACAGGCCGTCCAGCCACGGGCAAGTGGCCTGTGGCGTGTGGCGGGCATCTTTGCGCAGCACGTCGTAGGCCTGGGCGAATGCCAGGCTGTCGGCCAGCGGCCCGACAATCGGCAAGTAGTCCGGGCTGGTGCAGCGGAAGGCGGCGCGGCCCTCCAGGGTCTCTGCGGCAAGGTCGGCGGCGTGCAGGCGCTGGGCCAGGTCCGGGGAAATCTCTTGCAGCAGCTCAAGGTTACCGGCGTGCTCGGCGGCGGTAGGGGTGAGGTCATCGTTGTTGAAATCAAAGCTGGCCCCCAGGGTGTGTTCGCCCAGGCGAGCCGGCGCCACGTAGCCCTCGGCACACACCACCGTGGCCAGGGCCTGGCTGGCGGCGGTCTGGGGCAGGCGGGTGATCTGCCCGCGAATCCGCTTGAGGGGCAACTCGGCGCCGGCGGCAAATCGTTTGACCTCAGCGGCCCCGGCCAGCACCACCACGGGGGCGCTGGCCAGCAGCCGATCACCGTCCCAGGCCTGCCAGTGGCCGTCGACTTTGCGCAGGTCCAGCACCTCATGATGGGCCAGCACCTCGATACCTGGCTGGCGCGCCTGCCATTGGCACAGCGCGGGTGGATGCACCCAGCCGCCTTCGGGGAAAAACAGCCCGCCCTGTTCCAGGCCCACCCCGGCGCGAGCCTGGGCTTGAGCCTTATCCAGCAGATGCAGCAGCTGCGGGGCGAATGCCTGGGCCAGTTGCGCCTGGCGTTCGGCCTCCTTGGCATTGAAGGCCAGTTGCAGCACGCCGCAGCCGTCCCAATCCACCCCGCGTTGCAGGTGCTCCAGCAGGCGCCGGGTGTACCCGAACCCGCTGACGATCATCTGCGACAACGCCGTGCCGTGTGCCGACAGC
>NZ_CVTH01000075.1:0-316730 GCF_900005955.1 Pseudomonas sp. 8 R 14
TCTAAAGATCGATCTGATTCCCCACGCCACCCGATTCCCTTCCTGCGGCGGCTGCCAAAAACCTTGTTCAACCACTCATGAGTATTGCGAGCGAACCGTTCGTGATCTGCCCATTCTCGGTCGCGCGGTGCGCCTCAGCATTTTGCTCAGGCGTGTTGGCTGCCGCGACTGTGGAAAACGCATGGAGGCCGTCAGTTGGCTGGATCGCTATGCCCGCATGACGCGCCGCTTGGCCGAGGCGGTCATTCAGGCCTGCGAGCGCCTTCCCACCCTGCACGTGGCCCAGATGTTTGGACTGCATTGGGACACTGTTCGGTTGCTGGAGCGTCGAGCCTTGCAGGCGGTGTTGAGTGAGTTGCCGAAGGCGCAACCACGACGCCTGATCATGGACGAGTTCGCGTTATTCAAAGGTCATCGTTACGCCAGCGTTGTGCTGGATGCCGATACACGACGAGTGCTGTGGATCGGTGAAGGCCGTAGCCGAGCGGCAGTCAGGCCGTTCTTCGAGGAGCTGGGGCCGGAGGGCTGCGCTCGAATCGAAGCGGTGGCGATGGACATGAATACTGCTTTTGATCTGGAGGTTCGCCAGCATTGCCCGAAAGCGCGAGTGGTCTACGACCTTTTCCATGTGGTGGCCAAATATGGCCGAGAGGTGATTGATCGGGTCCGCGTCGACGAAGCTAATCGGCTGCGTCATAACAAGCCGGCTCGCAAGGTCATCAAGCAGGCACGATGGCTGTTGCTGCGTAACCCACAGAACCTGAAAACGCCGGAACAACAGGTCCATTTGCAGGATTTATTGGAGGCCAACCAATCGCTGATGACAGTTTATTTGATGAAGGCTGAACTCAAAACGCTCTGGACACCGAGCACTGCCTGGACCTGGAGATCGGCCTGGAAGCAATGGCTGCGCCATGCATATGAAAGTGAAATACCGGCTCTGATCCAGTTTGCCAAACGGCTAAAGGGTTATTGGCGGGGCATCGTCAGTCGGGTTCGCTGGCCGATGCACACCGGTCAGTTGGAAGGAATAAACAATCGAATAAAGGTCATCAAACGGATGGCGTACGGTTACCGGGATAGCGAATTCTTCTTCATGAAGATCAAGAGCGTCTTTCCCGGTAATCCGTGATGAACCAAAAAAAAGGGCGACCGAAGTCGCCCAAAATGCCTTGCGTGCTCATGTAACCCGGAAAGACCTAAGGTTTTTTACGCTTGTTCGCGTCTTTCCAGATAAAAAATCCAAACCCTACAAAAAACAGCACCATGAGGCTTACAGTCAGCACTCCGGCGAATACCACATTATCGATAAACATGACCGGCCTCCTGCACTTGCCTTGTTGCGATAGGGCTAAGTTAATGGAGAAGGCGGATTGAAAAATTGACGGGGATCAATGTCGCCCGCGACGGGGCGTAAAGAAGGGTAATAACTGACCTGCATCAATAGATGCAGGCCGTTTTAACGCTTTTTGGGTTTGTTCTTTGATTTTTTCTTGGCTTTGCCTAAAGGCATCGCCTGTTCAAACGCCTGGCGCACTTCATTCAGGCGCTTGTCATTCAGGTCATGCACGCGCTTGGCACGTTCGGCGTTCAGGTCGATCAGCTTGTCGTCATCACTCATGGCTTGGCTTACGTCGTGGCGAGTAAGGCTCAATAATGCGGACTCCTGCGCCCGACGGCAAATCAACCGGCGACAAAAGGCCGACCGACGCCCAAAATCGGCACTTTCCAACCACTCAAGGAGGCCCATTCAGGTGGCACTGCATAAGGATCTTCCGCCGCTGCTGGCCCTGCGCGCCTTTGAAGCCGTGGCCCGGCACTTGAGCTTTATCAAGGCAGCGCGGGAATTGTCGGTAACCCAGAGTGCCCTGAGCCATCAGGTACAAAAGCTCGAACAGCACCTGGGTAAATCGCTGTTTATCCGACGCACCCGCGCGATTGATCTGACCGCAGACGGCCAGCAGTATTACACTGAAATCCGCCCAGCTCTTGACGCCATCGCCGTCGCAACCCGCGCCCAACGGCTGGTACCCAGCGCCACGGTGTTACGTGTCGGCCTGCTGGCGTCTTTCGCCACCCTGTGGTTGGCGCCGCGCCTGGCCGGTTTTCTCAACCGCTATCCGCATATTCAGGTGGAGTTGCTGCCGGCGATTCAACTGGCCAACGTCGCCGCTGCTGAAGTCGACCTGGCTATTCGCTACGGCAAAGGCGATTGGCCCGACGTGCAGGCCACGCGACTGATGCCGGAGGTGATCTCACCGGTGTGCAGCCCGGCATTCAAGGCCAGCCAAGTGCACAACGCTGCGCTGTTGATGGCCACTTCGCACCGGCCTTTTGAGTGGACGGACTGGTCTGGGCATTATCAAGTCGACCTCAAGCACCACCCGCGCGTCATGCTCCACGACTACAACATCGTGGTCGAAGCCGCAGTGGCCGGCCAGGGCATTGCCATGGGCCGTCATCGCTTGATCCAACGCAGGCTGGATGATGGCAGCCTGGTAGAAGCCTTCGATTGGCCGCCCTATCACAGTGAAATAGGCTACTGGTTGATTGCAGCGCAAGGCCCTGCCAGCGACGCCGCGCGGTGTTTCAGCGAGTGGTTGAAGGACATCTGCCGCGACACGTGAGTTATTTCGATACGTCGAATGAGATCTATCCGTTTGTCGACACTCCCCCCTGCCCCACATGCTGAAACCTCCTGACCCCAGAGGATTCACCATGAGCGACTCCCTCCGCCACCGCGTGCAAGCCCTCGGCCTGACGCTGCCATCACCCAGCCAGCCGATTGCCAACTACATCAACCATGTGGTCAGCCAGAACCAGCTGTTTATCTCTGGGCAAATCCCGCTGATAGACGGCAAGCCTGCCTACGTGGGCCGCCTGGGCGAATCCCTCAGCGAGAAAGAAGGTGTCCAGGCCGCGGAACTGGCTGCACTGGGCTTGCTCGCGCAATTGAGCGACGCCCTGGGCGATGACCTGTCGCGCCTGGTGCGCATCCTGCGCCTGGGGGTGTTTATCGCCAGCAGCAGCGACTTCCAGCACCAGGGCGCCGTGGCCAATGGTGCGTCCAACCTGCTGGTGAATGCCCTCGGCGAAAAGGGCCGGCATGTGCGCACGGCAGTGGGTGTTTGCAGCCTGCCGGCCGGCGTGGCGGTGGAGGTTGACGGGATTTTCGAGTTGCAGCCGTGAGCCCGCTTGAGGTCCAACACCTGCGCGATGGCACTCCCGGCTGCCAGTCGGGCACCGTGCACTTCAACCCTGCCGGCGCCTCCTTGCCGAGCCAGGCGACCCTCGATGCCATCATCGGCCAACTGCAACGCGAAGCCCGCGACGGCCCGATGGAAGCCGGCGAACAGGGTGCCGTGCTGGTGGAGAAAGCTCGCCGCGCTGCCGCGCAGTTGCTCAACGCGCCCATCCCATCGATTGCCTTTGCCAGCAGCGGCTCGACCGCCTGGAGCATGGCGTTCCAGGCCTTGGGCCCGTGGCAGCCGGGCGACCGCATTCTGGTAGGACGCCACGAATGGGGCGGCAACCTGGCGAGCATGCAGTTGGCGGTGCAAGCCGGCGCGCGGGTGGACGTCATCCCCTGCGATGCCAACGGCGCGGTGTGCCCCGTGGCGTTGGAAGCCATGCTCGATTCAAGCGTAAAGCTCATCGACCTCACCTGGCTCCCCGCCAACGGCGGCCTGATCAACCCCGCCCAGGCCATCGGCGAAGTGGCCAGGCGTCATGCCATCGCCTACTTTATCGATGCCGGCCAAGCCGTCGGCCAGGTGCCGGTGGATGTGCAGGCGTTGCAGTGCGATGTGCTCAAGGCGGCCGGGCGCAAGCACCTGCGCGGGCCACGGGGGACGGCGCTGCTGTATGTGCGGCCGGATTTCCTCCCGAACTTGAACCCCGCCCAGCGCGACGTGTTTTCCGCCCCCTGGAGCGCCGACGGTTTCGACCTGCGCAACGACGCCCGGCGCTTTGAGACCAGCGAGGTGTCCTTTGCCCTGTTGGCAGGCCTGGGCAATGCACTGCAGGAGATGAATCAGCTGGGGATCGAGCGTGTGTGGGAAAAGGTCACGCACACCAGCAGGCGAATCCGCGAAGCATTGCGCGGGATTCCGGGTATTTCCCTGCATGACCTGGGCACGCTTCAATCGGGCTTGATCGCCTTCAACCTCGCCGGCTGGGACGCCTTCGAACTCAAACGGCAATTGGGATTGAAGCGGATCAACATCGGCGCCAACGGTGTGGCCTACACCCCGTTGGATATGCAGGCCCGGGGCCTGACCAGCATTGCGCGGATCTCCGTCAGCCCGCTCAACAACGATCACGACATCGAATTGCTGATGACCGCACTGCGGGAACTGCGGGGCTAAACCTCGACGTCCACCCACAAGCCCTGGCGCGGCGCGTCTTCGATCAGCGGCACAACCGGTACGGTGTTGTCGGCATTGAGCAGGTCGCCCGGGATCGCCAAGTGCTGATCCGGGTCCTCATCGGCTTCGCGCCGGCGTTTCTGCTGTTCCTGCTGGCGGCGTTGTTCCTCGCGCAGCAAAAAAGTCGACTGCTCGGCATCGCCCTTTTTCAGGTCGATGGTGCTTTCGTTGGAGCCCGCTTGCACAGGGACCACGGGCGGAATATCGGGTTTCTGGCGGACCGGGTCGAGTTGCGACGTAACCGGTACGACGCTGACGGGCAGCATAGGTGGAAGCATGATAGTTGTTCTCCTGTCAGCAGGCTGTCGGCGGGCCGCGCGACGACTTGAGCGCAGGTTCGCCAACCTGTGACCCAGTCGACACTCACAAGTGCCCTCCACCCGTCGATTGCGTGCTCACCCGGCCGCCCAAACGGAGTAGTTTTTGTCAGAGCCCTTGGGCGTGGGGCCTTGTTCCGTTAACATAGTCGGCTTTTTCACGGCGGGAGTCAGGCAGCATGGCGCAGCAGTATCAACCGGGGCAACGCTGGATTAGTGACAGCGAAGCAGAGCTGGGGTTAGGCACCGTTCTGGCACAGGACGGCCGCTTGTTGACCGTGCTCTATCCGGCCACTGGCGACACCCGCCAGTATGCGCTACGGAATGCGCCCCTCACCCGTGTGAGGTTCTCGCCGGGTGACTCCATCACCCATTTCGAAGGCTGGAAAATGACTGTGCAGGAAGTCGACGACGTCGACGGCCTACTGGTCTACCACGGCCTCAATGGGCAGAACGAGCAGGTCACCCTGCCGGAAACCCAGCTCTCCAACTTTATCCAGTTCCGCCTGGCCAGCGACCGTCTGTTCGCCGGGCAGATCGACCCGCTGGCCTGGTTCTCGCTGCGCTATCACACCCTTGAACACACCAGCCGCCAATTGCAATCCTCGCTGTGGGGCCTGGGTGGCGTGCGTGCGCAACCTATTGCCCACCAATTGCATATCGCCCGTGAAGTCGCTGACCGTATCGCACCACGGGTCTTGCTGGCGGACGAAGTGGGCCTGGGCAAGACCATCGAAGCGGGCCTGGTGATCCATCGCCAACTGCTGTCGGGCCGCGCCAACCGCGTACTGATCCTGGTACCGGAAAACCTGCAGCACCAGTGGCTGGTTGAAATGCGCCGCCGCTTCAACCTGCAAGTGGCGCTGTTCGATGAAGAACGCTTTATCGAAAGCGATGCCGCCAACCCGTTCGAAGACACCCAGCTGGCCCTGGTCGCGCTGGAGTGGCTGGTGGACGATGAGAAGGCCCAGGACGCACTGTTCGCCGCCGGCTGGGACCTGATGGTGGTCGACGAAGCCCACCACCTGGTCTGGCATGAAGACAAAGCCAGCCCGGAATACAGCCTGGTCGAACAACTGGCCGAGGTCATCCCGGGCGTGCTGCTGCTCACCGCCACTCCGGAACAGCTGGGCCAGGACAGCCACTTCGCGCGCCTGCGCCTGCTGGACCCGAACCGTTTCCACGACCTGCACGCCTTCCGTGCCGAAAGCGAGAACTATCGCCCGGTGGCCGAAGCCGTGCAGGAGCTGCTCGACAAGGGCCGCCTGTCGCCTGCCGCGCACAAGACTATCCAGGGTTTCCTCGGCAACGAAGGCGAAGCGCTGCTGACCGCCGTCAATGATGGCGACGCCGAAGCCAGTGCGCGCCTGGTGCGTGAACTGCTCGACCGCCACGGCACCGGCCGCGTGCTGTTCCGTAACACCCGTGCCGCCGTGCAGGGCTTCCCGGAGCGTAAGCTGCACGCCTACCCGCTGCCAAACCCGGACGAATACCTCGAGTTGCCCCTGGGCGAACACGCCGAACTGTACCCGGAAGTCAGCTTCCAGTCGCAACCGGACATCGACGAAGAAAACCGCTGGTGGCGCTTCGACCCGCGCGTCGAATGGCTGATCGACCAGTTGAAAATGCTCAAGCGCACCAAGGTCCTGGTGATCTGCGCCCACGCCGAAACCGCCATGGACCTGGAAGACGCCCTGCGCGTGCGCTCCGGCATCCCGGCCACGGTATTCCACGAGGGCATGAACATCCTCGAGCGTGACCGCGCCGCTGCTTACTTCGCCGATGAGGAATTCGGCGCCCAGGTGCTGATCTGCTCGGAAATCGGCAGTGAAGGCCGCAACTTCCAGTTCTCCCACCACCTGGTGCTGTTCGACCTGCCGTCCCACCCCGACCTGCTGGAACAGCGGATCGGCCGTCTGGACCGGATCGGCCAGAAGCATGTGATCGAACTGCACGTGCCCTACCTGGAAACCAGCCCGCAACAGCGCCTGTTCCAGTGGTACCACGAAGCCTTGAACGCGTTCCTCAACACCTGCCCGACAGGCAACGCCTTGCAGCATCAGTTCGGCCCGCGCCTGCTGCCGCTGCTGGAAAACGCCGACGACAGCGAGTGGCAAGCCCTGATCGACGAGGCCCGTGCCGAGCGCGAGCGCCTGGAGCAGGAACTGCACACCGGCCGCGACCGCCTGCTGGAACTCAACTCCGGCGGTGCCGGTGAAGGCGATGCGCTGGTGGAGGACATCCTCGAGCAAGACGACCAGTTCGCCCTGCCGATCTACATGGAAACCCTGTTCGACGCCTTTGGCATCGACAGCGAAGATCATTCGGAAAACGCGCTGATCCTCAAGCCCAGCGAGAAGATGCTTGACGCCAGCTTCCCCCTGGGCGACGACGAAGGTGTGACCATCACCTACGACCGTAACCAGGCGCTGTCCCGTGAAGACATGCAGTTCATCACCTGGGAACACCCGATGGTGCAGGGCGGCATGGACCTGGTGCTGTCCGGCTCCATGGGCAACACCGCCGTGGCGCTGATCAAGAACAAGGCGCTCAAGCCAGGCACCGTGTTGCTGGAACTGCTCTACGTCAGCGAAGTGGTCGCGCCGCGCGCACTGCAACTGGGCCGCTACCTGCCGCCGGCGGCGCTGCGCTGCCTGCTGGATGCCAATGGCAACGACCTGTCTGGCCGTGTCTCGTTCGAAACCTTGAACGACCAGCTGGAAAGCGTGCCACGGGCCAGCGCCAACAAGTTCGTGCAGGCCCAGCGCGATCAACTCACACCGCGGATCAACGCCGGTGAAGAGAAGATCACACCGCGTCATGCCGAACGTGTGGCCGAAGCCAAGCGTCGCCTGGCGGCAGACACCGACGAAGAACTGGCGCGCCTGACGGCCTTGCAAGCGGTCAACCCGACCGTCCGTGACAGCGAATTGGTTGCCCTGCGTAACCAACGCGAGCAAGGCCTGGCCATGCTCGACAAGGCGGCGCTGCGACTGGAAGCCATTCGGGTGTTGGTAGCGGGTTGATTACCGCCCTGCCCTGTTGAATAGAGGCCCGCGCAATGCGGGCCTTTTTTATTCACTTGAGAACAGCGTTGGCGTTGCGGGCCTCATCGGGGGCAAGCCCCCTCCCACAGTTGACCGCGTTGTCATGTCGGTCACCGATCAATGTGGGAGGGGGCTTGCTCCCGATGGAGTCACCGCAATTTCAAGCCGTCGCCGCCCCAGCCGGCACCTCAACAGCCACCAACCCCTCCTTCATCCGCTTGGCATCACGCACAAAACTGCGTGACGCCTGGAACAGGAACAACATGGTCAAGAACAACGCCACCGGAATCAGGTACATGGCGTCATGCAAGCCCACCGCCTTGTAAGCCTCGGTCATCTGCTCGGCCCCCGCCGCATACATCGCCGCATGGGCAAAGTGATCGGACAACCCGCCCACCACAATCGGCCCCATGCCTCCGCCCAGTAAGTACAAGCCGGCAAAGAACAACGCCATCGCCGTGGCCCGCAGGCGCGGCTCGACCACGTCCTGGATCGCCGTGTACACACAGGTGTAGAAGTTATACGCAAACAACCAGCCCACACTGAACAGCGCCACAAACACGCCGATCTCGATGCGCCCGACATGCAGGGCCCAGGCTGTAGTGACGGTGGAGATGATCAGGCTGCACGCCGCAAACAGCAGTCGGCCATTGGCAACACGTTGATGGATCTTGTCGGCAATCCAGCCCCCCAAGGTCAGGCCCACCAGGCCGGTCAACCCGACGATGACGCCGGTGGCGACCGCCGCGTCCTGCAATGGCATGAGGAAATAGCGTTGCAGCATCGGCACCAGGAACGAGTTGCACGCGTAGGTGGCGAAGTTGAAGCACAACCCGGCCAGCACCAGCCACAGGAAGGTCGGTACGGCAAGCACGCGGCGAATCGGGCGATCAACACGCTCCTGGGAGACTTGTACGGCTTCGGCGGCGCCGCGCTTGGGTTCCTTGATATAGAACATGAACACCGCAAGGATCAGCCCCGGCACGGCGGCGATAAAGAACGGCGCGCGCCAGCTGTCGAACGCCTTGACCATCCAGCCGATGGTGAAGAACGCCAGCAACAGGCCCAAGGGCAGGCCCAGCATGAAAATCCCCATTGCCCGGGCGCGACGGTGCGCCGGGAACAGGTCGCCAATCAGCGAGTTGGCAGCCGGCGCATAGCTGGCTTCACCGATACCGATGCCCATGCGCACCAGCAAAAACGTCCAGAAACTGCCAACCAGGCCGTTGACCGCTGTCAACCCGCTCCACGCGAACAGGCCCCAGCCCATCAGTTTGCTGCGCGAGCCGGTATCGGCCAGACGCCCCAGCGGCAGGCCGGCAATGGCATAAACGATGGTGAAGGCGGTGCCGATGATGCCGAGCTGGAAGTCGCTCAGGTGCCATTCCATGCGGATCGGTTCGATGATGATCGCCGGAATGGTGCGGTCGAAGAAGTTGAACAGGTTGGCGAGGAACAGCAGGAACAGAATGCGCCAGGCATTCGCCGCTTGGGTCGAGTTCTGCATGGGTCCGTCTCTTTTATTGTTATGAGAGCTGCGATGCCCGATGCATCCCGCCCGGTACCTGCAACATAGTCAGGCGAGCCGTGGTTGTCTGTAATGATTCGTAAAGCTGATAGGGCATGATTTCACCCGACAACACGGGACTTTGCCGACAAAAATATAAGTGCCTGCCCCCCTTCCCAACGGCCATGACCCGATTAGAATGGCGAGCCTTCCAGTAGTACCCCACTCTACTTTTCTTATCGATGACGCCCATGTCCGAAGCCAGTCCGTGTCTGAGTTGCGGTGCCTGCTGTTCACACTTTCGTGTGTCTTTCTTCTGGGGTGAGTGCGCCTCCTCGGGGGGGACGGTGCCTGATGACCTGGTGGTGCAGATCAACCCGACCCGCGTGGCAATGATCGGCACCGACCAGAAGCCCGCGCGCTGCTGCAGCCTTGAAGGCGAAGTCGGCAAAGGTACGAGCTGCTCGATTTATGAGCAGCGCTCAAGCCCCTGCCGAGAATTCGAAGCTTCATGGAGCCAGGGCGAGCAGAATGTCGATTGCGACGCTGCCCGTGCTGCGTTCGGCCTGCCGCCGTTACAAGCCCCGTTCGAGTTGGAATTGCCCATCAGTGCTTAGCACTAATTGCTATGCACGGCATGCCAAAATCATTCAGAGCAAAGTGCCATTATCGCTGGAAAATCCCGCCAGGCTTCTATACTCGACCTCATAGGTCATCGCCGTAGGCTGTGACGTGACGCTATGACGGGACATGCTATGGAATGGCTAGGTCTGCACTTTTTTACCGACCTCCCCGCAAACGGGCACTTATTACTCAATTGCAGTCATAACCCTTTTCTGGTGCTGCTGGCCTATCTGGTCGCCTGTGCGGCGGGTTTCGGCACCCTGGACATGGCCGAACGGGTTGGCCATGTCGAAGACCCTACCGCTCGCCGCCATTGGCGTTGGCTGGGTGCCGGTTGCCTGGCAGGTGGTATCTGGTCCACTCATTTCATCAGCATGCTGGCCTTCCAGGCCCCAATCGCGATTCACTACGACCTGCTCATGACGTTCGCCTCGCTGGTCATCGCCCTGATCGCCTCGTTGTTCGCCATGCAAACCCTAGGTCACACCAGACTGCGGTTTAACCAATACCTGCTGGCATCGCTGTGGATGGGCATCGGCATCGCCCTGATGCATTACGTCGGCATGTCGGCCATGCGTTCCCAGGCCCGGGCGTATTTCGAACCGGGGCTGCTCCTCGCCTCGGTGGGCATCGCCATTGGCGCCAGCCTGGCCGCATTGTTGCTGTCGAGCTACCTGCGCACCGGTGCCGGCGTCTTCCATCAACTGCTCAAATACGCCGCCAGCCTGATGTTGGGCGCAGGCATTATCAGCATGCACTTTACCGGCATGGCCGCCATGCAACTGATCGTCCCCACGGGGGCCGACCTCTCATTAGCGCTGGATAACAACCCCATCCAACTGGGCCTGTCGGTCGCCGTGATCACCCTGCTGGTGATCGGCAGCAGCATCAGCGCCGCGCTGGCGGATAAGAAGCTGCAGCACAAGGAGCGCGACCTGCGTCGGGTCAACGCGCTGCTCAGCGAACTGGACCAGGCCCGCGCCTCCCTGCAACAGGTGGCTCATTACGATGCGCTGACCGGCCTGCTTAATCGGCGCGGCTTCAATCAGATTTTCGCGGAAAAAATCGCCGAAAAAACGGCTTCAAACGGCATGATGGCGGTTATTTTCCTCGATATTGATCACTTCAAACGCATCAACGACAGCCTCGGCCATGACGCAGGGGATCAGTTGCTCAGTGTTCTCGCCAGCCATATCAAAGGCTCCGTGCGCAGCCATGCGGACGTGGTCGCACGGTTTGGCGGCGATGAGTTCTGCATCCTGATCAGCGTTCACCACCGCGACGAAGCGCGACACCTGGCCCAGCGCATCATGCAGAAGATGAAGGACCCGGTCGAACTCGCCGGCCGTCGTATGGTGATGACCACCAGCATCGGCATCAGCCTGTTTCCCGAGGATGGCCTGACCTGCGAAGAGCTGCTCAAAAACGCCGACCTGGCGCTGTACCAGTCCAAGGACATGGGACGCAATGGCCTGAACTTCTTCAGCTCCAACCTGAAGACCCGTGCCTTCCTCGAACTGCAATTGGAAGAAGAGCTACGCAGCGCCCTGCGCGCCCAGAACCAGTTAGTACTGTTCTACCAACCGATCTTTGACATGAAGCTGGGCAAAGTCACACGCCTGGAGGCCTTGGTGCGCTGGCAGCATCCGCAACACGGGCTGCTGACCCCAGACCGGTTTATCGGAATTGCCGAAAGCAACGGGCTGATCGCCGAACTCGACCACTGGGTCTTGCGCCAGGCCTGTCATGACTTGAGCCTGCTCTCCGACCGAGGCTATACCGAACTGACCATGACAGTGAATTGCTCGGCCCTGAACCTGGCCCGCGATGAGCTGGCGGATGAGATCGAAGATGCGCTGCGCTTCAGCGGGATCAGCGCCAACCGCCTGGAGCTGGAAGTGACCGAAAATGCCTTGATGGGCAATATCAGCAGCACCCTGGCCCTGCTGCGGCAAATCCGCGCGCTGGGCGTGTCGCTGGCCATCGACGACTTTGGCACCGGCTACTCCTCCCTCGCCTACCTCAAGCGCCTGCCGCTCAACACCCTGAAGATCGATCGCTCGTTTATCCAGGACATTCCCAAGTCGACCGCCGACATCGAGATCGTCCAGGCGATTATCGGCATGGCTCACACCCTGCACCTGCAGGTAGTGACCGAGGGAGTGGAAACCCAGGCTCAGTTCGAACTGCTGCTCAAACACGGCTGTGATTTCGTCCAGGGCTACCTGTTGAGCCCGGCGGTGGCCGCCAGTGAAATAATTGGCGCAATGCAAGATATCGACATACGCAATCCGCTCTACCCATTCAGCGTGGCGGGCACCAAGGACACTCGCCCGGCGAAAGAGTCCTCCCCAGGCCGCTCCGGATCGACCTCCATCGTCAGGCCAATTCGCTGACGTCGAATCTTTGGCATTTCGCCATCATTTACCTAAAGATCGCCGACAAACGGCCGATTCATCAGAGTCCGGCCAGGTTTTTCCTGAGCACACAGGGTCAGCCTGAGCGTTCCGGACAAGGACGCACTGTAAAGTCGCGAACTCCCATTCCGTGATGGCCATTTGATACTTTTCAGCCATCCTCCCAGGCACATGGCGCACAATGACTTCTAAAAATAACCCAGCCACCGTGGTATCCGATGTGTTGCTCCCAGCTCCTGCGGACAAGCCCTCAGGTTCAAAGTCATTGAGCACCGCCCGCCCGCTGGCTACCCAGCAATACCTGTACTTCACCGAAACCAATACCGACCGCATCCTCGATAACCTCGACGGCCTGCGCGACATGGTGTTCCCGCGCCCGCCTCACCTGGAAGGCGACAGCGAGCAGCACAGCGAGCAGGAATTCCCCTCGGTGTGCCTGATCGGCCTGGGCCGCTGCGGTTCGAACATCGCGCTGGACGTGGCGGAGCTGGTGTACAACGCGCGCAAGTTCTACCTCAACGAATTCAGCACCGAAGACAAATCCTTGGATAAGGGTTACAGCCCGGCCCAGTGGATTCGCAACAACCTGCGCCTGGGCGGCGGCAAGGCCAGCAAGCCGGTGTTCCTGGTGGAACCGCTGGTGATGCTCGGCGACCTGGACAAGGACATCGCCGGGCGTATCCGTTTCTCGCGCAAGGGCGAAAAAAGCGGCTTTCTGCGCGACTACAGCAAGATGAAAATCATGGACCTTTCCGAAGTCCATGCCGGTGGCGCCGGTAACGCGCCGATCCTCGGCCAGTACCTGGCCAAGATCATCCTCAACAAAGACACCCAGCGCTTTTCCAGCCCCGACTGGAAGATGATCCACTCGTACCTGATCGACTCCTGCGGCATCAAGGCCAACCAGTCGCGCCTGTACTTCTCGATCTTCAGCGCCGGCGGCGGTACCGGTTCGGGCATGGCCTCGGAATTCGGCCTGGCGCAGCAGCATTCGTACATGAACAAGACGTTCGACACCAAGCCCGCCGACGAGCACGACAGCAAGAGCGGTCACGCCTTCGTGTTCGAGCCGATCTTCACCAGCGGTATTTGCGTGCTGCCGAACATCTCCGACCACCGCAGCGAAATGTCCGAGGCGCTGCACATCAACGCCGGGCGACTGCTGTGCAAGTACCTGTCGGAAGAATGGGACTTCTCGTACAACTTCGACAATGAAGACAGCAGCGAAGCCAGCGTAAAGGGGCGTATCCGGCCGTGGAACGCGATGATGCTGATCTCCAACGACATCATGCGTTACGCCGAAGAGAGCGATGACGGCAATATCCAGAACATTGACGTCAATGCCATGGAAAAACACGCCAACCAGTACATTTCCCAGCAGATCTTCAACATCCTCACCGCCCAGGCCGTGACCACCGACTACGACCAGAACTACTTCCGTCGCGCCGGCATCGACATCGGCGAAACCATCCGCCTGGACGCCAATGATCTGTTCATGAGCCTGGCCGGGCCGGTGGCGATTGCCTACGCCGAATCCGTCGTACCGGAAACCCCGGCGCCGTCCAATGACAAGTTCAAAGTCTTCGAGAAAGAGCCCCAGCGCCTGAACATCGACGACCTGTTCTTCCGCTCCATCGACCTGCCGCATTTCAACAAGGTCACCCAGGCCATCGAAGGCATCAGCCTGTTGCCGATCGAGTCCAAGCGCTACAAGGCGTCCCTGGAGCAATACAAGAACTCCGGCTACGATGCTGCGGCGCTGCATGACCTGCACTTCTTCAAGAACTGCTCGTCGGTGGTGTCGATCGTCTCGCTGCCCAAGGACTACAAGCTGTCCTACATGGACCTGAACCGGCTCAAGACGCACCTCAACAGCCTGTTCCCCAACACCACCCTCAAGCGCTATGCCCTGGTGATCGGCGCGTCGGCCAACCTGTCGCTGACCACCCTGATCGCCAAGAGCCCGTGCCTGTCGGATGACTTCCTGACGCTGATCGTGGCTTTCATCAAGCGTTGCTTTGCGCGTAACCCGTACCGCTTCGACGACACCCTGGATAACTCGATCCTGGATTTCATCATCCACGAGGACTTCGACGAAGACCGCATCGACGAGCTGCTCAACGAGTTTGAAAACCCGGCGAAGATCCTCGATACCAACTGGTACGCGATCAAGCCGATGTATGAGAAGAAGTACCGCGAGTTGATCAACGACAAAGAGAAGTTCGTGTCGATCAATGACATTCGCCTGTCACGGGATTGTGTGAAGAAGGCGATCAAGTACCTGCGCGAGATTTATCGTCACAGGATCGGCAAGACCAAGGTTATCTCGTTGAACAACCATACCGGCAAGACCGGCTGACTTGAGGGGATGCCATCGCGGGCAGGCCCGCGATGGCGCTTTCAGTGACGACCAGATTCCACCTCATTGGCACACCCGGAAACAATTCCCCAGGCTTTCGGCGCGGCCTGAAACTGTTCCCGTGACGTGCACGTCACCCTTGGCTGTGACCTTTCTCCACGGCAAGATGCCATCACGCTGACAGCGGTTACTCCACTACACACTTCTTCGCGCGAAAAACACGCACCTTTTTCGTGCAGGCTTTTCTTACCCTGCCCTTTCCTGGATCAGAATCCACGGGGAAACCACCACCGCCCATAAGCTCGGATCGCGCTCCACCAGGTCCAATGCCCGCGGTGCAGACACTTCGCCAAGGCTGCCCGCGGCCAGCCAGGCAGCGACTTTGTCGCGATTGTCCTCGGCCATTCCCTCGGCGGCTTCGATCAAATCCAGGCTTGGGTCGACCCACAATAGGGCACCTTTGGCAAAGAACGGTTCAAGCTCTTTCCAGGAGATTTCGGCGGTTTCACCGAGCAGCTTGGCATAGAGGGTGCTAGGTTCTTGCGTCATGGGAGTTCACCTGAAGAAAAAATCGGCGCAATCATAACGTCACGCCTCAGGCAGAAAAACCCAGTTGCAAATGCGTTATCGATTGAAAGGGTCAGGAAAGCCAAGGAATGCGCGAGAGTCAGGCATTACCCCCGCCGCAATTCTGTCTTTTTCTTTCATTTAAGCGACACCCCCGGGGTTTGCCCCCGGCAGCCAGCTTTTCAAGCGATCAACCGGCGCTCTACACTGTACCGGTACAGTTGCCAGGCGGTTGCCGGGGGGATATCCGAGATATCCGATCCGGTTCAGCAGCTCACAAGGCCGCCAGAACTATAAAAAATACAACAGTAAGAGTGGAGCACTATGAATAAGGCTACTAAGCAGATTTCCAAACTGTTTGCCGCTATGGTCCTGGCTGGGGTTGCCGGCCATTCGTTCGCAGCCGACACCATCAAGATCGGCATCGCCGGTCCAAAGACTGGTCCTGTAACGCAATACGGCGACATGCAATTCATGGGTGCCAAGCAGGCCATCGCCGACATCAACGCCAAGGGCGGCGTCGACGGCAAGATGCTCGAAGCCAAGGAATACGACGACGCCTGCGATCCTAAACAAGCCGTGGCCGTAGCCAACAAAGTGGTCAACGACGGCGTCAAGTTCGTGGTCGGTCACCTCTGCTCCAGCTCCACTCAGCCAGCGTCCGACATTTATGAAGACGAAGGCGTGATCATGATTACCCCGGCAGCCACCAGCCCGGAAATCACCGCCCGTGGCTACAAGCTGATCTTCCGCACCATCGGCCTGGACAGCGCCCAGGGCCCGGCAGCCGGCAACTACATCGCTGACCACGTGAAGCCGAAAATCGTTGCCGTCCTGCATGACAAGCAGCAATACGGCGAAGGCATCGCCACCGCCGTCAAACAGACCCTAGAGAAGAAAGGCACCAAGGTTGCCGTCTTCGAAGGCCTGAACGCCGGCGACAAAGACTTCTCCTCGATCATCCAGAAGCTCAAGCAAGCCAACGTCGACTTCGTCTACTACGGCGGCTACCACCCGGAGCTGGGCCTGATCCTGCGCCAAGCCAAGGAAAAAGGCCTGAACGCCAAGTTCATGGGTCCGGAAGGTGTCGGCAACGACTCCATTTCGCAAATCGCCCAGGGCGCTTCCGAAGGCCTGCTGGTGACCTTGCCTAAATCCTTCGATACCGACCCGGCCAACAAGGCCATCGTTGAAGAGTTCGCCAAGAACAAGCAGGACCCAACCGGTCCGTTCGTGTTCCCGGCCTACTCGGCCATTGAAGTCATCGCCGGCGGCATCAAGGCCGCCAAGAGCGAAGACACCGCAAAAGTGGCCGAAGCCATCCACGCGGGCACCTTCAAGACCCCTACAGGCGAGCTGAGCTTCGACGCCAAGGGCGACCTGAAGGACTTCAAGTTCGTGGTCTACGAATGGCACTTCGGCAAACCAAAAACCGAAGTTTCCCCTCAGTAAGCCAGGCGTTACTGGTCCAACAAGCCCACTGTGAGAGCAGTGGGCTTTGTTTTACGAGGTTTATGGGCCTGTCACCCGCGATCCGGGCGCTGGCTCACCTGAAAATCTTAAAACCGTCACCAGCGGTTCGCTGGCAAACGCTTTGTGCAGATGTGCTCACAGAACACAGCACGGGGCCGGAACATGACTCCACCAGTGAAATGCGTATCGGGTTTTTAGGAGCGCTGTAATGCCTGAGATCTATCATTTTTTCCAACAGCTGGTTAATGGGCTGACCATTGGCAGCACCTATGCCTTGATAGCCATTGGCTACACAATGGTTTACGGCATCATTGGAATGATCAACTTCGCCCATGGCGAGGTATACATGATTGGTTCCTACGTGGCTTTCATTGCCCTCGCCGGGCTGGCCATGATGGGTATCCACTCCCTGCCGCTGTTGATGACCGCCGCGTTCCTGGCGTCGATCGTCGTAACCAGTGCCTATGGCTACAGTATCGAGCGCGTTGCCTACCGTCCCTTGCGTGGCAGCAACCGTTTGATCCCGCTGATTTCCGCCATCGGCATGTCGATTTTCCTGCAGAACACCGTATTGCTGTCCCAGGATTCCAAGGATAAATCCATCCCCAACCTGATCCCGGGGAGCTTCTCCTTCGGTCCGGGCGGTGCGGAAGAAGTGCTGATTTCCTACATGCAGATCCTGGTCTTCGTCGTCACCCTGGTGGCCATGCTGGGCCTTACCCTGTTCATCTCCCGCTCCCGTCTGGGGCGCGCCTGCCGGGCCTGCGCCGAAGACATCAAGATGGCCAACCTGTTGGGCATCAATACCAACAACATCATCGCCCTGACCTTCGTGATCGGTGCCGCGCTGGCAGCCGTCGCGGCGGTACTGCTGAGCATGCAGTACGGCGTGATCAACCCCAACGCCGGTTTCCTGGTAGGCCTCAAGGCCTTTACCGCAGCGGTATTGGGCGGCATCGGCAGTATCCCGGGCGCGATGCTCGGCGGCCTGGTGCTGGGGGTGGCCGAAGCGTTTGGTGCCGATATTTTCGGCGACCAATACAAGGACGTCGTCGCGTTCGGCCTGTTGGTCCTGGTGCTGTTGTTCCGTCCGACCGGCATCCTGGGCCGTCCGGAGGTTGAGAAAGTATGAGCAGATATCTTAAATCGGCGTTTTTCAGCGCCTTGCTGGTGTGGGCGGTGGCCTTCCCGGTACTCGGTCTCAAGCTGAGCATTGTCGGCATCAACCTGGAAGTGCATGGCACCGGCCCCGTGACGCTGACCATCATCGCCCTGTGTTCGGTGCTGATGTTCCTGCGCGTGCTGTTCACCCAGCAGGTCGGCGCCCTGTTCAAGCGCAACCGTGGCCCGCTGGTCTCGCCCAAGGTCAGCCAATTCCTGACCCTGCCACGCACTCAGCGCTACATCATCATCGGCCTGATCGTGGCCGCGTTGATCTGGCCATTCTTCGGCTCGCGCGGTGCGGTCGACATTGCCACCCTGATCCTGATCTACGTGTTGCTGGGCCTGGGCCTGAACATCGTGGTGGGCCTGGCCGGCCTGCTCGACCTGGGTTATGTGGGCTTCTACGCCGTGGGTGCCTACACCTACGCGCTGCTGTCGCACTACCTGGGCTGGAGCTTCTGGATCTGCCTGCCGCTGGCCGGCATGGCGGCGGCCACGTTCGGCTTCCTGCTGGGCTTCCCGGTATTGCGCCTGCGTGGTGACTACCTGGCCATCGTGACCCTGGGCTTCGGGGAAATCATCCGTCTGTTCCTGCGTAACCTGACCGACATCACCGGTGGCCCCAACGGCATCAGCAGCATCCCCAAGCCGACGTTCTTCGGGCTGTCGTTCGACCGCACCGCTGCCGAAGGCATGCAGACGTTCCACGAGTACTTCGGGATCGACTACAACCCGGTGAGCAAAGTGGTGTTCCTGTACCTGGTGGCGCTGTTGCTGGCGCTGGCGGCACTGTTCGTGATCAACCGCTTGCTGCGCATGCCTATCGGCCGTGCCTGGGAAGCGTTGCGCGAAGATGAAATCGCCTGCCGTGCCCTGGGCCTGAACCCGACCATCATCAAGCTCTCCGCCTTCACCCTGGGTGCCGCGTTCGCCGGTTTTGCCGGCAGCTTCTTCGCCGCTCGCCAAGGCCTGGTGACCCCGGAGTCGTTCACCTTCATCGAGTCGGCGATCATCCTCGCCATCGTGGTGTTGGGTGGCATGGGCTCGCAGCTGGGCGTGATCCTGGCGGCGATCGTGATGATCCTGCTGCCGGAAATGATGCGTGAGTTCAGCGAATACCGCATGTTGATGTTCGGCGCCATGATGGTGCTGATGATGATCTGGCGACCTCAAGGCCTGCTGCCCATGCAACGTCCACACATGGAGCTGCGCAAATGAGCCGCGAGATCCTGAAAGTCGAAAACTTGAGCATGCGCTTCGGCGGCTTGCTGGCGGTCAACGGCGTCGCCCTGACCGTGAAAGAGAAACAGGTGGTTGCGCTGATCGGCCCCAACGGCGCCGGCAAGACCACGGTGTTCAACTGCCTCACCGGTTTCTACAAGCCGAGTGGCGGCAGCATCCTGCTGGACGGCCAGCCGATCCAGGGCCTGGCCGGTCACGAGATCGCCCGCAAGGGCGTGGTGCGCACCTTCCAGAACGTACGGCTGTTCAAGGACATGACGGCGGTCGAGAACCTGCTGATCGCCCAGCATCGTCACCTGAACACCAACTTCTTTGCGGGCCTGTTCAAGACCCCGGCGTTCCGCAAGAGCGAGCGCGAGGCCATGGAGTACGCTGCGTACTGGCTGGACAAGGTCAACCTCACCGAGTTCGCCAACCGCCCTGCCGGCACCCTGGCCTATGGTCAGCAACGTCGCCTGGAAATCGCCCGCTGCATGATGACCCGCCCGCGGATCCTGATGCTCGACGAACCGGCCGCCGGCCTGAACCCCAAGGAAACCGAAGACCTCAAGGCGCTGATCGGCGTGTTGCGTGAGGAAAACAACGCCACGGTGCTGTTGATCGAACACGACATGAAACTGGTCATGAGCATTTCCGACCATATCGTGGTGATCAACCAGGGCACGCCGCTGGCGGACGGGACGCCGGAGCAGATCCGTGACAATCCTGAAGTGATCAAAGCCTATCTGGGGGAAGCGTAAAATGCTGCAATTCGAAAACGTTTCCACTTTCTACGGCAAGATCCAGGCCCTGCACAGCGTCAACGTGGAAGTGCGCCAGGGTGAGATCGTCACGCTGATCGGCGCCAACGGCGCCGGCAAGTCGACCTTGCTGATGACCTTGTGCGGCTCGCCGCAGGCCCACAGCGGCAGCATCCGCTACATGGGTGAAGAGCTGGTGGGCCAGCAGTCGTCGCACATCATGCGCAAGAGCATTGCCGTGGTGCCGGAAGGCCGGCGGGTATTCTCGCGCCTGACCGTGGAAGAAAACCTGGCCATGGGCGGGTTCTTCACCGACAAGGGCGACTACCAGGAGCAAATGGACAAGGTGCTGCACCTGTTCCCTCGCCTCAAGGAGCGCTTCAGCCAGCGCGGCGGCACCATGTCCGGCGGCGAGCAGCAAATGCTCGCCATCGGCCGGGCGCTGATGAGCAAGCCCAAGCTGTTGCTGTTGGACGAACCCTCCCTGGGCCTGGCACCGATCATCATCCAGCAGATCTTCGACATCATCGAACAGCTGCGCAAGGACGGTGTAACGGTGTTCCTCGTGGAGCAGAACGCCAACCAGGCGCTGAAGATCGCTGACCGTGCCTATGTGCTGGAAAACGGCCGGGTGGTGATGCAGGGCACTGGCGAGCAGCTGCTGACCGATCCGAAGGTACGTGAGGCGTACCTGGGCGGCTAAGAGACGGTTGCTGGATAAGCCGGATCTCATGTGGGAGGAAGCAAGTTCCCTCCCACATTTTTTTGCATTGTTTGAAATTATTTCGTCTGACCTTGTAACGAACATCCCCCTCCCGCCTCTAGTGGTGCAAGCAGGCATTCAAGCCTGCTCTTCAACCTACTGCTGGAGATCCACCATGACCACCAAACTGTCCGCCGCTAGCCTCGTCCTCGCCCTGAGTTCGGCCTTGAGCCTGTCCGCCCTGACCACCACCGCCCACGCTGCCGACGACATGCAGAAATGCTTCGGCGTCGCTGAAGCCGGCAAGAACGATTGCGCCGCCGGTGCCGGCACGTCCTGCGCCGGCACCTCGAAGACCAAGGATCAGGCCAACGCCTGGAAACTGGTCCCGGCCGGCACCTGCACCCAAACCCCAAGTTCCACCTCGCCGACCGGCTTCGGCCAGGAAGCCGCCTTCACCGCCAAGTCCTGACCCCTGCCTGGCCTGAGTACGGATGATGACGCTTTCACTCCTACCCGCAGTCTCACCGATTCAGATGCCCGGGCTCCCCTATCGGACCGGGCTGGGGCTGAAGCACGAGCACTTCAATGAAGTGCTCGATACTTCGCCCGACATCGGTTTTTTTGAAGTGCACGCCGAAAACTACATGGTGGCCGGCGGCCCGTTTCATCACTACCTGGGGTTGATTCGCGAACGTTACCCCCTGTCGTTGCACGGCGTGGGCCTGTCCATCGGTGGCGAAGGCCCGCTCAACCGTGAGCACCTGGGACGCTTGGCCGCACTGATCGAACGCTACCAACCCCACTCATTTTCGGAACACCTGGCCTGGTCCAGCCACGGCCCGGTGTTCCTCAACGACCTGCTGCCCCTGGCTTATGACGCCACCACCTTGAGTCGAGTGTGCGAGCACGTCGACCAGGTACAGAGCACCCTCAAGCGGCCGATGCTGCTGGAGAATCCATCGACCTACCTGCAGTTCCAGCGCTCGACCCTGGACGAGACCGACTTCATCAGCGAGATCATCCGCCGCACCGGCTGCGGCCTGCTGCTGGACGTGAACAACGTCTACGTGTCGTGCATCAACCACCAGCGCGACCCTCTGGCCTACATCCACGCCCTACCATTGCGCGCCGTGGGTGAGATTCATCTGGCCGGCTTCGCCGAAGACACCGACAGCCTGGGCGATCGCCTGTTGATCGATGACCACGGCGCGCCCATCGATAACGCAGTGTGGCTGCTGTACGAACACGTACTCGCGCTGACGGGCCCGGTCGCAACCCTGATCGAGCGCGACAACCAAGTGCCGGCCTTCAGCGTGCTATGCGCAGAAGCCCAGCAGGCTGAACGGTACTTATCGCAGGTCCACCCATGAGCCTTCACGACGCCTTTTCCAGCGCCTTGCTAGCGCCCGGCCAACCTTGCCCCGACGGCCTGTTCAGCAGCAACGGGGCCGACCCGGCCAGTCGTTTTGCGGTGTATCGCAACAATGTTCACAGTTCGTTGATCAATGTGCTGGCAACGGCTTTTCCCGTAACGGCGCAATTGGTCGGCGATGAATTTTTCCGCGCCATGGCCGGCATTTTCGTCCAGGCATCCCCGCCCGCCAGCCCGCTGATCAGCGAGTACGGCGGCACATTCGCCGACTTTATCCAAGGTTTTGAACCGGCCGCCAGCGTGCCCTACCTGGCCGATGTCGCCCGGTTGGAACGCTTGCGGGTTCGCGCTTATCACGCAGCTGATACAGCCGTGGTGGATCCGCAAGCCGTTCTGCAGCAACTGCAAGCCCACACGAAGCCGGGGGCGCTGCATCTGCAACTGCACCCGTGCGTTGGCACATTGAACTCCGCCTACGCAGTGGTTGCGGTATGGGCGGCCCACCAGACCGAGGGCGCCCTGGTCACTCTCGATCCCTGGCATGCCCAAGGCGCGCTGGTGTTGCGCCAAGGGTTGAGCGTCAAGGTCTTCGCCATCGACGGCGGCTCGGTCGCCTTTATCAATAGCCTGAAACAAGGCTCGGCACTGGAAATGGCCGTCGCCAATGCCCTCGAGGCCAGCGCCGAGTTCGACCTGTACCAATGCCTCACGCTGCTGATCAACCACGAAGCACTCACTCATCTGCTCCCAGAACAACAGGTATCACCATGAACACTTCCGCTTCGTGTCTGATCAAGCAGGCCATCGCGCTTTTCGAGAAAATTCCTTACAGCCTGATCGCGTTTATTGCGCGCTTCTCCATTGCGGCAGTGTTCTGGAAGTCCGGGCAAACCAAGGTCGAAGGCCTTGCCATTGACCTGATCAACGGCACGTTCGAATTCGGTACCCCCAAACTCGCCGCCTCGACATTGCCGCTGTTTCGCAGTGAATACCACGTGCCGTTGCTGTCGCCGGAAGTCGCCGCGCACATGGCGGCGTTTGCCGAGCACTTTTTCCCGGTGCTGATCCTGGTGGGCCTGGCCACGCGCTTCTCAGCCCTGGCCTTGATCGGCATGACCCTGGTCATTCAGTTGTTCGTGTACCCGGACGCCTACCCCACCCACGGCACCTGGATGGCGCTGCTGTTGCTGTTGGTCGCCAAAGGCCCGGGCAGCCTGTCCATCGATCACCTGATCGCGCGCCGCTACCGTTAAAGCCGATCCAGTGCCTCGCCGCTGCGCTTGAACCAGTCCACCAGGTAGTCGGCCAATACTTGGGTACGTCTCGGCAGGCCGCCTTGATAAGGATGGACCAGGTACATCGGCATACTCCGCGTCTGGTAATCACGCAGTAGCCAACACAATCGGCCGTCAGCCAATTCCGTCGGCAGCACGTAGGACGGCAAGCGGGCGATACCGGCACCGACCAGGGCAGCCTTCTTCAGCAAGTTGTAATGGTTGGAGGCAAAGGTGCCGCTCACCCTCACCCGCAACAACTCGTGCTGCTGGTGATACAGCCATTCCTCGCGACCGCTGTAGTGGCTGTTGAGTAAACAGGTGTGCGCCGCAAGATCCCCAGGGGTCAGTGGCTCGCCATGTTGCTCCAGGTAAGCGGGACTGGCACAGGTCATCTCGTGCCAGGCCAGCAGCGGCCTGGCCACCAGACGCTCGTTTTCAATCGACCCCGAACGCACCCCCAGGTCAAAGCCGTCTCGCGCCAGGTCTCGGTAGCTGTTGTTGAGCTCCAGCTCGATCTGCACCTGGGGATACTGCTTGGAAAACTCCAGCAACAAACCATCGAAGAAGGTTTCCCCTAATGAAACCGGAACTGTCATGCGCACCGGCCCGGCCAAATCGTCCTTGAGACGCGCCAATGCCTGACGGGCGCGATCCACCTGCACCACCAGCGCTTGCGCCTGGGGCAACAGCGCCGCACCGGCGGCGGTCAGGCTGAGCCTGCGTGTGGTGCGGTGCAGCAAGACCACGCTGAACTGTGCCTCCAAATGGCTGATGCGCTTGGACAGCTGGCCCTTGCTGCAACCCAGTTGCTCGGCCGCCACGGTAAAACTGCCGGCTTCAATCAGTACGGCAAAGGCCGCCAGGTCATCCATCTCGCTCATGGACTGTTTCCATTTGAAAACCAAAGGTTGCCTATTAGCACGTTTATCCGCTTAAAAAGCCACTCTAGACTTGATGCCTACCCCCCTACTGTAGGAGCGAGCTTGCTCGCGAAAATCGTCAACGATAACGCGCTCAGCCTGGTACACAGCGGCGCTTTTGCGTTTTTCGCGGGCAAGCCCGCTCCTACAGTTCCTGAGAAACCCAGAGGAACAGCACCATGAAAATCCTATTGATTGGCGCCAGTGGCACCGTCGGCTCGGCAGTCAAGGCCGAACTGGCCCAGCGTCACGAAGTGATCAGCATTGGCCGCAGCAGCGGCGACTTCCAGGTGGATATCAGCGACAGCACCTCGATCCGCAACCTGTTCGAGCAGACCGGCAAATTCGATGCACTTGTCTGCACTGCAGGCAACGTGAATTTCGTGGCGCTGGGGGATATGGGCGAAAGCGACTTTGAACTGGGCCTGCGTGACAAGCTGATGGGCCAGGTCAACCTACTGTTGATCGGCCGCGAGTATGCCAACGACGGCGCGTCGTTCACCTTCACCAGTGGCATTCTCAACCGTGACCCGATCCGTACTGGCGCTTCGGCTGCGCTGGTCAATGGCGCACTCGACGCGTTCATCAAAGCCGCGGCAATCGAATTGCCACGGGGGCTGCGCATCAACTCCGTGAGCCCGACCGTGCTGGTGGAGGCCATGGGCAGCTACGCACCGTACTTCCGTGGCTATAAACCGGTTCCGGGGGCCGATGTGGCATTGGCCTATGCAAAAAGCGTGGAAGGCTTACAGACCGGCCAGACATTTATTGTTGGCTGAATGTAACCATTGTAAGAATTGCCTGAAGCAGGGCTGCGGGGTTGTGATGCAACGCCAGCCTGCGTAACGTGGCGGCACTTGTCTGGAGACCCGATCATGCGTGCCGCCCGTACCCTCGCCCTGTTTGCCTTGCTTCCTGTGTTCGCCGCTTGCCAGATGTTCGAAAACGAGCCGACCAAGCCGTCTACCGCCGGGTTGACCCGCATGCAGGGCGAACTCACGGCGGTAGGTAGCAAGCTGCTGTTCCAGCCGTGCGACGATAAACGCAACTATGTCGTCAACGACACCAGTGGCACCAGCATCCTGCAGGAAGCGGCGTCCCTGGCCGGCCAGCAAGGGGCATTGTTTGCCGATTTGCGTGGCAAGTTCTCGGGCGTCGCCAGCGGCACCCAGGGCAGCGTCGACCTGCAACAACTCTATCGCGTAGAGCGCTCGACCTCTGCCTGCACCGACCCGGACTTCAAGCGCATGACCCTGCGGGCCAACGGCCACAAGCCAGCCTGGGCCATGAACGTCACCGCCAAGGGCATGGTGCTCGAGCGTGAAGGCCAGCCGCCACTGGCGGTGCCTTATGTCGAAGAGCAGATCGGCGACGGCCGCTTCAACCTGATGACCGAAGCCAACAACCAGCACATCGAACTGTGGGTCGCGCCGCAGCGCTGCATCGACAGTGTCAGCGGCAGCCTGCAACACATGACGGCGGAGTTGCGCGTCAACGGCCAGGTACAGCGCGGTTGCGCCGCGTTTGGTGGTTCCCGGGACGACTGATTCAGCGCTGCGCTGTTTTAACCTGACGGAAAACCGCCATTGGGGCTTATAATCGCCGGTTTGCAAAACAGCCGGCCTCTTTGTCCGCCGCCTACCGGATCCCGTCATGTTACGAATCACCGAACTCAAGCTGCCCATCGACCATCCCGAAGAAGACCTGCGGCCTGCCATTGTGCAGCGCCTGGGCATCGCCAGTGATGACCTGCTCGATTTCACCCTGTTCAAACGCAGCTACGACGCGCGCAAGAAGTCGTCGGAGCTGTGCTTCATCTACACCATCGACCTCAATGTGAAGGGTGAGGCCGCCCTGCTGCTCAAGTTCGCCGATGACCGCAACGTCAACCCCGCGCCGGACGTCAGCTACAAGGTCGTGGGCCAGGCCCCGGAAGGCTTGGTCGAACGGCCTGTGGTCGTCGGTTTTGGCCCGTGCGGTATCTTCGCCGGACTGTTGCTGGCGCAGATGGGCTTCAAGCCGATCATCCTCGAACGCGGTAAGGAAGTACGCCAGCGCACCAAGGACACCTGGGGCCTGTGGCGCAAAAGCGTGCTCAACCCCGAGTCCAACGTGCAGTTCGGTGAAGGCGGCGCCGGGACCTTCTCCGACGGCAAGCTCTACAGTCAGATCAAGGACCCGAAATTCCACGGCCGCAAAGTCCTGCACGAGTTCGTCAAGGCCGGCGCGCCGGAAGAAATCCTCTACGTCAGCAAACCCCACATCGGTACCTTCCGCCTGACCGGCGTGGTGGAAAACATGCGCGAGCAGATCATCGCCCTGGGCGGTGAAGTGCGTTTCGAGCAACGGGTGACCGACGTGCTGATCGAAGACGGCCAGTTGAATGGCGTGGTCATCGACGGTGGTGAGCAGATCCTCTCCAGGCATGTGATCCTGGCCCTCGGCCACAGCGCCCGCGACACCTTCCGCATGCTCCACGGCCGTGGCGTCTACATGGAAGCCAAACCGTTCTCGGTGGGGTTCCGGATCGAACACCCGCAATCGCTGATCGACGCCGCGCGCCTGGGCAAATATGCCGGGCACCCGAAGCTGGGCGCCGCCGACTACAAGCTGGTGCACCACGCCAAGAACGGCCGTTCGGTCTACAGCTTCTGCATGTGCCCGGGTGGCACCGTGGTGGCAGCGACCTCCGAGCCGAACCGTGTGGTGACCAACGGCATGAGCCAGTACTCGCGTAACGAGCGCAATGCCAACTCCGGCATCGTCGTCGGCATCACGCCGGAAGTGGATTACCCAGGCGGCCCGCTGGCGGGTATCGAGTTGCAGGAGCGCCTGGAGTCCCACGCCTACATCCTCGGCGGCAGCAACTACGAGGCTCCGGCACAGTTGGTCGGCGACTTTATCGCTGGCAAGCCGTCCACGGCGATCGGCAGTGTGGAACCGTCCTACAAGCCAGGGGTGGCCCTGGGTGACCTGGCCCTGGCCTTGCCGGACTTCGCCATCGAAGCGATCCGCGAAGCACTGCCGGCGTTCGAGAAGCAGATCAAGGGCTATTCGCTGCACGATGCCGTATTGACCGGTATCGAGACGCGCACCTCGTCGCCGCTGCGGATTACCCGTGACGAATCGATGCAGAGCCTGAACGTGAAAGGCCTGTTCCCGGCCGGTGAAGGCGCTGGGTATGCGGGTGGGATTCTGTCGGCCGGTGTCGACGGGATTCGGATTGCCGAGGCGTTGGCGCGGGATATGCTCGGCATCGAGGCCTGAGAACAGCGCAAATTAAATGTGGGAGGCGGCTTGCCCCCTCCCACATTTGGTTTGCATCGGATCAGATATTTGCGCGCAGGATGCTGGCGGGTAATGGCTCGCCCTGCTCCACACTGGCCGCCACGGCCGCGATCAACCCCTCGAGCGCATAGCCCTGCCCCGCCAACCACGCCTGGTCGTAATAGGTCGTTGCATACCGCTCGCCCCCATCACACAAGATCGCCACGATCGAACCTGAATCCCCCATCGCTTTCATCTGCTGCGCCGCCATTAATGCGCCAATCAGGTTGGTCCCGCTGGAACCGCCGACTCGCCGCCCCAGGCGCTCAGCCAGGTAATGCATGGCCGCCAGCGACAGCGCATCCGGCACCTTGACCATCGCATCAATCACCTTGGGCAAAAACGACGCCTCGACCCGTGGCCGGCCAATGCCTTCGATCCGCGAACCACAGTCCAGGCGCAGGCTGGCGTCACCGCTCTGGTAGAAATCGAAAAACACCGAGCGCTCGGCATCGGCACACAACACGCGGGTACAGTGCTGGCGATAACGCACATAACGACCCAGGGTGGCGGTGGTGCCGCCGGTACCGGGGCTGGAAATCAACCAGCTCGGTTCCGGGTGCCGCTCAAAGCGCATCTGCTGGAAGATCGACTCGGCGATGTTGTTGTTCGCCCGCCAGTCGGTGGCACGCTCGGCATAAGTGAACTGATCCATGAAATGACCGCCGCTTTCCTGGGCCAGGCGTTCGGACTCGGCGTAGATCTGCGTGGGATCCTGTACCAGATGGCTTTTGCCGCCGTAGAAGGCAATCTGCGCGATCTTTTCCTGGGACGTCGTGGCGGGCATCACCGCAATGAACGGCAGCCCGAGCAGCCGGGCAAAATACGCTTCGGAAATCGCCGTCGAGCCGCTGGATGCTTCAATCACCGGCGCGCCTGGCTTGAGCCAGCCATTGCACAGCGCATACAGGAACAGCGAACGGGCCAGCCGATGTTTCAGGCTGCCGGTGGGGTGGCTGGATTCATCCTTGAAGTACAACTCGATGCCCGGCAGGCCCGGCAGCGGTAACGGAATCAGATGCGTGTCAGCACTGCGCTGGAAGTCCGCTTCGATGATGCGAATGGCTTCGCGGGCCCAGGGACGGTGGTCGCTCATAAGGAAGAACTCTAAGGATTTCAGCACCGATCTTAGGATGTTTCCTACACTGCACACAGATACAGTGACGACTCAATTGGACACACAATTGCTAGGCTTTGGCGCTACGCCACCCTACACCATCTCTTATAACAAATAAGAATATAACTTTTGTTTTAACAACTAACGGTACGGGTTAGGGTACCCACCTATTGAACCTGGATTGGAGAGCATCCCTTGCCTCTGCGTAGCACTTTTACCCGTTTCTTCCAGCTGGAAGCCGCCAGCGGCCTGTTGTTGATCGCCGCTGCCGCCTTGGCGCTGATCATCAACAACTCTCCGTTGTCGCACCTGTATGGCGCGTTTCTCGACGTGCCGGTGGTGGCCCAGATTGGCGCGCTGCAAATCGCCAAGCCCGCACTGCTGTGGATCAACGATGGCCTGATGGCCCTGTTCTTCCTGCTGATCGGCCTGGAGGTCAAGCGCGAGCTGCTTGACGGCCACCTGTCCAAGCCTTCGCAAGTGGTGCTGCCAGGCGCAGCCGCCATCGGCGGCATGGTCGTGCCGGCGCTGATCTACTGGGCAATCAACAAGGACTACCCCGCCGCCCTCTCCGGCTGGGCAATCCCGATGGCCACCGACATCGCCTTCGCGTTGGGCGTCCTGGCACTGCTGGGCAAGCGGGTGCCGGTGTCGTTGAAGCTGTTCCTGATGACCCTGGCCATCATCGACGACCTGGGCGCGATCATTGTTATTGCAGTGTTCTATTCCGCCGACCTGTCCGGTGCGGCCCTGGCCGGCGCGGGCGCCTGCCTGGTTGCCTTGATTGCAATGAACCGCCTGGGCGTGATCAAGCTCGGGCCCTACCTGATCATCGGCCTGATCCTGTGGGTGTGCGTACTCAAGAGCGGCGTGCACGCCACCCTGGCCGGCGTGACCCTGGCGTTCTGCATCCCGATGCGCACCAGGAATGCCGAGCCCTCGCCGCTGCTTACACTGGAACACGCCCTGCATCCATGGGTGGCCTACGGCATCCTGCCGCTGTTCGCCTTCGCCAACGCCGGGGTGTCACTCACCGGGGTCAGCCTGGAAAGCTTCACCCACCACGTGCCGATGGGCATTGCCGCCGGCCTGCTGATCGGCAAGACCGTCGGCGTGTTCGGCCTCACTTGGCTGGCCATCAAGACCGGCCTCGCAGCACTGCCCAGCGGCGCCAACTGGGGCCAGGTCTTCGGCGTGGCGATCCTGTGCGGCATCGGCTTCACCATGAGCCTGTTCGTCGGCTCCCTGGCGTTTGTGCCGGGTGCCAGCGAGTTTGCCGGGGAGGATCGAATGGGGATTCTGACCGGATCGATACTTGCGGCGTGTATCGGGTACGTGGTGACGGCGATGGCGAGTCGCAAAAAAGCCTGAGCCGACTGAAACGCAGCCCATAAAAAACCCCAACCGGTCACCCGGTTGGGGTTTTCTTTTGCCTGCTGCTTACCGGTCAGCGAGTAACGCGGCTGGTGCCATCAACGGTCATGATGCGGACGCGATCACCGATGCGGAAGATTTCATTTTCCTGCACGGCTTGCACGTAGGCACGCATGCTGCCGTCGTCTTCGCGAACGGTGATTTCCACGCCCTGGGTGCGGGTCAGGCCTTCTTCGGTGGCCGAGCCCAGCAGGCCGCCGGCAACGGCGCCGATCACGGCAGTCACGATACTGCCACGGCCACCGCCGATGGCGCTGCCGCCCACACCACCGATGACCGCGCCGGCAGCGCCGCCGATTGGGGTCTTGGTGCCTTCGATTTTTACCGGACGCAGGGATTCAATGGTGCCCATGCGAACGGTCTGTACACGACGCGCTTCGTCACGGGAGTACGAGTCGCCGGTCAGACTCGAGGCGCAGCCACCCAGCAGCAACGACAGCGTGGTAAAGCAGGCAACCAGTAAAACGGACTTACGCATAGCATCAACTCCAAAGGACAGGTATTCATTAGACGCTGCAGCTTGACGCCTGTCACGACAAGCCCGGCAGGAAATTGCTTTCATTCAGCCTCAGTACAGACTGCCCGTAGCCAAAATACCGACCAACGGTAGCACTCTCATCGTAACCAGGAACTTCATGGACTATTTCATCATTGTAGTCACTACCGTCGCCGGCCTGTACTTCCATGGTTGGTTGTACCTGCGTATCCGACGCTGGATAGACCGCGACCTGGCACTGTCCCTGGCGGGAGACGACCTGCACAAGCGTGCCTTTATGCTGCAACAACTGGAGCAGGCGCGGATCTCGAAGATCAAGCGAAGCGAGTTGCCGCAGTGGCTGACGAACGCCGCACAACAGTACACAGCCGAAACCTCTTCAACAGAGACTTCGGCGTGATCGACATCATTCCAGTGGGGTGACGAAAGGTGCCGCTCAGGGCGCCAGGCGCTCGCGGGTCCATTCGGTCCCTTGCAGGCGGTAGTTCAGGCGGTCATGCAGGCGGCTGGCGCGGCCTTGCCAGAACTCGATGCGCTCCGGCAGCAGGCGATAGCCACCCCAATGCTCGGGGCAGTCGGGCTGGGTATCGCTGAAACGCTGTTCGGTGGCCTTGAGCAGGTCCTGCAGTTCTTCACGGTCACGAATGACCTGGCTCTGCGGGGAAGCCCAGGCGCCTAAACGACTGCCCAGGGGGCGGACCTGATAATAAGCGTCGGACTCCTCAGGGGTGACCTTGACCACCCTTCCTTCAATACGCACCTGGCGCTCCAGGGTCGGCCAGAAGAACGTCATGGCCGCAAACGGCCGCGCCGCGAGCTGTTCGCCCTTGGCGCTCTGATAGTTGGTGAAGAAGGTAAAGCCCTGCGCATCCAGGCCCTTGAGCAGCAGGATGCGGCAGTGCGGGCGACCGTCCTGGTCGACCGTAGCCAGGGTCATGGCATTGGCTTCCACCGGTGGCTGCTCGGTTTTCACCGCATCGGCAAACCACTGGTGGAACAACGCAAACGGCTCGTTCGGGGCTTGGGCCTCGCTCAAACCGTCCCGTGTGTAGTCACGGCGCATATCGGCCAGTGCCTGGGTCATGCGGCTTTATCCTTGTGGTTCAGCGGATCAGTTTTTCGCCTGGTCATTCGCAGCCGGTGCAGCAGCCTTGGCTTTGGCCGGGGCCGGTTTCTTCGCAGCGGGCTTGGCCGGGGCTTTTTTAGCCGCTGGCTTGGCAGCAGCCTTTTTAGCTGCGGGTGCCTTTTTAGCCGGTGCCTTGGCGGCCGGGGCCGGGGCTGGAACGTTCTGCACCGCAACCATTTCGGCTACAGGCGGGGTCTTGCCCGATTGATACTTGCTCAACAGCGCCAGCATGGTCGTGCGCTGGGTGAACATGATTTCCATGCGGCGGTTCAGCGCGCGGCCCTGGGTGCTGTCGTTGGCGGCACGTGGCATCAGGTCACCCATGCCACGCAGCATCAGGCGGTCCTGTTTCAGGCCGCTGAGGCTGAAGATCGAGGCGATGGACTGCGCACGCTCCTTGGTCAACGCCTGGCTGGCAGGCGCGGTACCGGTGGCATCCACGTGACCCAGCACCAGCACGGCGGTTTTTGGATCGGCTTCCACCGCCTTGGCGACGCGAGTGAACGGCCCCAGGGTAACCGGCAGCAGCATCGCCGGGCGTTTCGGGTTGTAGGAGCCGTCTACCGGAGCAATCACCACGAGTACGTTATCGCGACGTTCCAGCTGCAGGTTGCTGTCCTTGATGGCGGCGCGCAGGCGCGGCTCATAGTCGTCCAACCAGGCCTGGGTGATTTTCGGGTCAGGCATCGGCACATTGGTCACGTCGACCTTGGCCAATGGCTTGGGTTTGCTTTCGAACGGCCACCACCAGTGAGTTTCGCTGTCGGTCTTGGCGACGGCAGGCGCGGCGTCTGGAGCCGGGGTCGCGGCCTTGAGGTCGGCTTTCAGGTCAGCCTTGGCATCAGCGGCCTTCTCGTCGGCGCTCTTGGAGGAGAACGGCCACCAGCTGGAACCGGTGTCAGCCTTGGCGGCCGGCGCTGGCGCGGAGGCGACAGGCGCAGCAGCAGCAGCAGCAGCGGCTACAGGTGCGGCAGGCTTGGCGCCGGCAGCGGGCTTGGCGTCCGGCTTGGCGTCGGTTTGGGTCACTGCGTCCTTGGTCGTGGCCTTATCCGATCCAAATGACCACCAATGCCCACCCTCGGCATCATTTTGTGGAGTTTGTGCGCAACCGGTAATAGTGAGGCAAAGCGCCAGTGCCAAGGACTTGTTCGATAACATGAGATATCCACAAAATGAGAAAAGAAACGGGGGTCTCGATGACCCGTTAAACAGACGCTTACAGAACATTAAAGTTACATCATTTCGTTCAGCGCCTTCTTATAGTTGCCTTTGTAACAAAAAAATGTGAAACAGCAAGGGGTTTACAGACAACCGGCCAATATTCCGACCAACTTCTGTGCCCGTGGGTCCATAAGTACATAAGGCCCCAATGTATTAGTCACGAAACCAAACGCTACATCATGCTCAGGATCGGCAAAACCCACCGAGCCGCCGGCGCCTGGATGCCCGAACGCACGGGCGCCAAGGCCAAATGTAGCATTGGGCAACTGTGGTTGATCCAACATGCAGCCCAGCCCGAAGCGGGTTTGTGTCAATAATGTTTTATCCGGCCCGATACTGTGTTCACGGGTCAATTCTTCGAGCATGTCGGCTTCCAACAAACTACCGTCCAACAAACCACTATAAAAACCCGCCAGACTACGCGCATTACCGTGACCATTTGCCGCCGGCTGCTGCATGCGTCGCCATTCAGGTTTATTAGTACTGGTGAGAATAGACGGCGGGTTGGCAAATGCCCGCGTCGTCATGGCGGTGGGCTCGCGCATCATTACTTGCAGTAAACGCTGCGCGGCTTCATCGCCCATATTGCCTTTGCTGCGCGCTATATGTGCAACACGATAAAACTCTTCGTCGGCCAGGCCCACGTGGAAGTCCAGCCCCAGCGGCCGTGCCACCCGCGCCACAATGGACTCACCCGGCCCACGCCCATCGGCGCGGCGCAGCAATTCGCCGACCAGCCAGCCGTAGGTGATCGCCTCGTAGCCATGGCCCTGGCCCGGCGTCCACCACGGGGCTTCGGCTGCCAGGGTGTCGACCATCAATTGCCAGTCGTACAAGGCTTCGGTGGGCAGCATCTCGCGGATTGCCGGCAACCCGGCCTGATGGCAGAGCAATTGGCGCAGCGTAATGTTTTCCTTGCCGGCAGCAGCGAACTCAGGCCAGTACCTGGCCACTGGCGCGTCCAATTGCAACTTGCCCTCGGCCACCAGTTGCAGGGCCGTGACAGCGGTGAAGGTCTTGGTGCAGGAAAACAGGTTGACGAGGGTGTCGCTGTGCCAGGCCTCGGTACCGTCCTTGTCGGCGGTACCGGCCCACAGGTCAACGACGGTTTCGCCGCCGACCTGGATGCAGAGCCCGGCGCCACGCTCCTGCGGGTCATCGAACAACGCGGCGAACGCTTCACGCACCGCTTCGAACTGGAGCTCGTAATGACCCTGAACCTGCACCTAAGCCCCCTAGGAAAACACCGTAAAAAGTGGCCGACATTGTTCCAGCCATTGTGGGATTTGTGAACCCGTCAACAATGAATCAATGACCATTTCCCGAATGCCCACCGGCGTGTCCGGCGCCCTGTCCCGGGCCTTTGCCCTCACGTCCAGGTTTGCTGCCTTCGCTTTCATGAACCGTGCTGGCGGCCTTGGCCTTTTCCGCTTCCTTGCCCAGTTGATCCACCGCCGCCAGGTTGCTTCTACGCACACTGTCGACGAACCCCTGGAACGGTACGTCAGTGATGCCCACCAGGCCGAAGTGGCCGTTTTCACCGTCCAGCAAACGGCCGGTCACCGGCTGGTCCAGGTACTGGAACCAATGCACGCCGACAATGGACGGCTCGGCCATGGCTTGCTTGAGGAAGTTGGCATATGCCACGCCACGCTCTTCTTCCCTAGGCAACTGGGTCACGCCGCCCCAGAACGGGCCACGGTCCGCAGAGCCGAAGTTGAATTCAGTGATCAACACCGGTTTGTCCAGGGCGCGCAGCGCGGCAAAGTCATAGCCGTCCTGGGGTTTGAGCGTGTACATGTTGAAGCTCAGCACATCGCAATACTGCGCGCACGACGCCACGGCTTCAGGCGTACTCACCGCATAACGCCCGCCCAGCAGCAGTTGGTTGGGTGCGTGCCATTTCAGCGAGTCGGAGATGGTCTTGAAGTAGGCATCGGCGAAGGTCTTCTGGAAGTATTTGAAGTCAGCTTCGATTTCCGGGTGCTCAGGGTTGGGCATCGGCGGTTCGAAGCCCGGGTCTTCCATCAGCTCCCACCCCGCCAACTCGATGCCCCAGGCTTTCGACAGGCCTTGCTCGTTGCGATACTTGTCACGCAATTGCTTGAGGAACGCGCGCTTGGCCGGTACGTCGGTGGTCATGCGCAAGGTGCCGTAGGCCAGGGCGTAGCGGGATTTCGGATCATCGCCGGGGCCGGCCCAGGCCAGTTCGTTATCGGCAAAGAAGCCGATCAGCCAGGGGTCGTCGCGGTGGTCGCGGGCGGCAATGGCCACCGCGCGCTCGGTCGCCATGGCGAAACGCGGATCGAACGGATCGGGCATGCCGCCCCACCAGTCGGTGCCGGTGCTGATACTGGCGTAGTCGCCGACGATCGACAGCGGCAAGGTGTACGGCACACGATCGGCAGTGGCCAACGCGCCGTCGCTCCAGTTGCCGACGGTATTGAAACCCCAGGCTTGCAGGCGATCAAGGGTATGGGTCACCCAGCGTTTCTGGTCAAATCCTTCGCCGCCATAAGTACGCTGCAGGTTGGCGCCGTAGAAATCGTACCAACGCCCGGCAGCAAAGCCACGACCTTCACCCGCACCATTGCCGGTGCGGTTATCGCCGCTGCCGTAGTACTTGTCGAAGGGTTCACCGGCCTTTGGCAGCGCCGCGAACATCCACTCACGACCGGCCACGTAGGTCTGGCTGTTGTCCGGGGCCACGGTATTGACACCCAGGGAATAGAACGGATGGCCTTCCGGAGTCACCAGGTACCAGCGACCGTCACGCTTTTCGGTGCGGAAAAAGCCACTGGCCTTGAACGCCGGCCCTTTGTTCCAGCCGCCGAACGTGTCCAATGCGGATTTATCACGCGCGGCCAGCCAGCCCTGCAGTTGGGTTTGCTCCTTTGCCGCGGCCGCCTTGAGCTGTTCGTCGCTGCTGATCTTTTCCGGCCAGCGCGCGCGGGTGGACTGGCCATAGGTATCCACCAGTTCGCTGTAGGCCGCCTTCAGCACCGGCTCGCTGTCCTGCACACCAAAGCGTTCCAGCAGGATGCTTTGCGCGGCGTTGGGCTTGATCATCGACAGGGTCACCGAGACCACCTGGCTACGGTCGATCTCGCCGGCGCTGCTGGCCAGCAACACGCGCTGGCCATCCACGCTGATCGGCATCGGCGGGCCGGCCTTCATGCCCTGGCTCAACGGCGAGTTGGCTTGCAGCGGGACCAGCAAGGTCTGGGCGGGGCCGGCCGGCAGGTCGATGCGGCTGACCAGGGTCTTGCCATCGCTGCTCTGCACCTTGACGTAGAGGGTCAGCGCCCAGTCCATGGCACTCTGGATACGCAGGCTCATGGCGCCGGACTGCGACCAATCCCAGGCACCGGCCTGTGGGCTGAGCACCAGGCTCGGCTCGGCGGCCGGGTTGAAGGTGATGCGACGCAACACCTCGCCTTCGGGGGTTTGTTCGGCGTTGTATTGCGGCAGGCTGGCGTCCTGGGTCGCCACCTTGACCACATCGGCAGGCCGGACGAAGTTGAACAATGTCTGTTGCCCTGCGGGCGCGGCCATCAACGGCGCAGTGAACAGCAGGGCAAAAAGGGCGGGCAGCGTGCGAATCATACGAACAAGGTTCTCCCAAACGGCCGGTAAATAGCCTGATGACATAAATCGATAGCAGTGAGATAGACCACGAAGTGGGCGAATTCGCCCACGATGGCTTAAGAAATTTCGCGCCGGAAGGGCGGCAACGCATTCAGGATCGCCTTGCCGTAGCGCTGGGTCACCAGGCGGCGGTCGAGCAAGGTGATGGTGCCCCGGTCTTCCTCGGTACGCAGCAAGCGACCGCAGGCCTGCACCAGCTTCAAGGAAGCATCCGGCACCGAGATCTCCATGAACGGGTTACCGCCCCGCGCTTCGATCCATTCGGCCAATGCGGCCTCGACCGGATCATCCGGCACCGAGAACGGGATCTTGGCGATCACCACGTGTTCGCAGTAGGCGCCGGGCAAGTCCACGCCTTCGGCGAAACTCGCCAGGCCGAACAGCACGCTGGAATCCCCGCCATCGACACGCGCCTTGTGCTTGTTCAGGGTTTCCTGCTTGGACAGGTTGCCCTGGATAAACACCTGCTTGCGCCAGTCGCGGTCGAGGCCGTCGAACACGTCCTGCATCTGTTTGCGCGACGAGAACAACACCAGGGTGCCGCGCGAACCTTCCACCAGGGAGGGCAGGTCGCGGATGATCGCAGCGGTGTGCGCCGGCGCATCCCGTGGATCGGCCTTGAGATCGGGCACCCGCAGCACACCGGCGTCGGCATGATGGAACGGGCTTGGCACCACCGCCGTGACGGCCTTTTTCGGCAGCCCCGCGCGCATGCGGAAGCGGTCGAAGGTGCCCAGGGCGGTCAGCGTGGCGGAGGTCACCAGGCAGCCATACGCCACGTTCCACAGGTTGCGGCGTAGCATCTCGGCGGCAAGGATCGGGCTGGCGTTGACCTCGATATCAAACAACGCACCGCTTTCCGACAGGGTCAGCCAGCGGGCCATGGGCGGGTTGTCTTCGGGGTCTTCGACGGTAAAGGCCGTCCACAGCTCCCAGTTGCCCTGGGAACGGGACAACAGACTGCCGAACAGCGGATACCATTCCTCGGCCTGGTTGCTGGCGATGCCGATGTTGACCTCACCGTCCATGCCTTCCTTGAGCAAGTCAGTCAGGCGGGTGAACAGGTCGGTAAGACGGGAAAAGCCTTTCTTCAGCTCGATGCCCATTTCGCGCATATGCTCGGGGATCATCCCACCGACAAAACGGTGGCGCGGGCGCTCACGGCCTTCCACATCTTCGCCGGGCTTGAAGTCGGCCACCTGTTCGCAGGCGCTGAACATGAACTGTTGCTGGGTCTTGATCTCCCGCGCCAGCTCCGGCACCTGTTCGATCAGCTTGCCCAAATCGCCGGGCAGCGGGTGCTGGGCGAGCAATTTGGTGAGATTCTTCGCGGTGGTTTCCAGCCAATCGGCGGTGGAGCGCAGGCGCGTGTAGTGGGCGAAGTGGCCGATAGCCTTGTCGGGCAGGTGATGGCCTTCGTCGAACACGTAAAGGGTGTCACGCGGGTCCGGCAACACGGCACCGCCGCCCAGGGCCAGGTCGGCCAGGACCATATCGTGGTTGGTAACGATCACGTCGACCTTGCCCATGCCTTCGCGGGCCTTGTAGAAGGCGCACTGGCCAAAGTTGGGGCAATGGCGGTTGGTGCACTGGCTGTGGTCGGTGGTCAGGCGTGCCCAGTCGGCATCTTCGAGGGCGGTGGGCCAGCTGTCGCGGTCGCCGTCCCATTTATTGCCGGCCAGTTTCTCGATCATGCTGGTAAACAGCTTCTGGCTGACCTCATCCACTTCGATCTTGAAGCCTTCTTCCTCGAACAGCGACGCCGTGGCGGTTTGCGCGTGGCCTTCCTGCAGCAGCACGTCGAGCTTGGACAGGCACATGTAGCGGCCACGGCCCTTGGCCAGGGCGAAGGTGAAGTTCAGGCCGCTGTTGCGCATCAGGTCGGGCAGGTCTTTGTAGACGATCTGCTCCTGCAGGGCGACAGTGGCAGTGGCGATCACCAGGCGCTTGCCGGCGGCCTTCGCGGTCGGGATCGCAGCCAGGCTATAGGCCACGGTCTTGCCGGTACCGGTGCCGGCTTCGACGGCCACGACGGCGGGCTCACCTTCGCGGCGGCCTTCGTCATCGGTGTCGATATCCCCGAGGACCTTGGCCACTTCGGCGATCATCAGGCGTTGGCCGTAGCGCGGTTTCAAGCTCTTGGCTTCGAGAAAACGCGTGTAGGCGCCCTGGATCGTGGTTTTGAGTTCAGTGCTGATCATGGATAGTCGGGCGCAAAAAACGCTGGATAAATTTTCAGTGGTTCGGATCGGCAGCTATCATACCCCGCTAATTAATCCCGCGCAGAACGGAGTACCACAATGACCGCGTTTAGCCTCGTTTACACCCTGCATGTATTGGCCGCCCTGATCTGGGTCGGCGGCATGTTTTTCGCCTGGATGATCCTGCGCCCCGCCGCTATGGCGGCCCTTGAGGGCCCTGCCCGACTCAAGCTGTGGGCCAATGTGTTTCAACGTTTTTTCGTGTGGGTATGGGTGGCAGTGCTGGTTTTGCCGATCAGCGGCGTCGGCCTGCTGCACCTACGGTTCAGCGGGTTTGAAAGCGCACCGCGCTATGTGCAGGTGATGATGGGTTTGTATCTGGTGATGACGGCGTTGTTTATCCGCATCCAGGCGCTGAAGTTTCCGCAGCTGAAGGCGGCGGTGACGGCTGAGGATTGGCCGGCGGGTGCGGCTGCACTGGGGCAGATTCGCAAGCTGGTGGGGATCAACCTGATCGTGGGGTTGGTGGTGGTGGCGATTGCATCGGCTCGGCCGATGTTTTGAGTACAGCCACAAGCTGCAAGCTTGAAGCTTGAAGCTTGCAGCTCTTTAGAACTTAGAGCCGCTGAATAGTCACGGTACCCGCAGGCCCAGCTGGCCCCGGCTGCCCTTCCAACCCTGGGCGGCCCTTCTCGCCACCATCGGCGCGGTACACCAGGCAGCCTTTGGACTCCCCGCCTTTGCCCGGCTTGCCGGCCGTACCGGCCAAACCGCCAGCACCGCCATCCACCCAGACCTTGATGTGTTCCGCCGGGAAGTCCTTCGGCAATTCCACGCGAACCTGTGCACCCGCCCCACCCGGCAGGCCATCGCCGCCGTTATCGCCATTGAAACCGCGCCCCGCCGAGCCCCAGGTACACCCAGGATCCACGCCATTGGCGCCATCCAGCCCGGCATACCCTTGGGCACCGGCGCCGCCACGGGCATCCACCGAGAGTTCTTCAGCCGTCAGCGCGTTGATGCGCAAGGTCAGGTCACGCCCGGCCTTGGCCGGTTTTTCATGGGTACCGGGGGCACCGCGCGAGGTGATCTGGCTGCCATGCTCAAGGTGCGCATGCCGCACCTGCAATTGCAGCGCGGTATTGCCAGGAACAATCGCGATGCGTGCGTCGCGGCCCAGGTGCAGTTCATCCACCGTGACCTGGCTGATGGTGGCCGGAATCAGCAACGTGCCGTAGTCCGCCACGTCCAGGCGCTCCAGTTGCAACACACTGGTGCTGGAGGGAAGGCGCATCAATGAGTTCGTTTCGACACTGACGCTCTGGGCCAGGGCAACGGGGCTGACCAACAGGGCCAACAGAAAAACCTTACGCATCATGGGGCTCCTGAGTGTTTTCAAATTTTTCTTTGGACGCACAGTAACGACTTCTACAGGCGATTTGCCAGTGAAGGTTCAAAAAACTTGAGAGGGAGCGGTTCAAGCGAGGGTGGCCGGCAATGCCCCTGTGGATCCCACAGGGGCAAGGGCTGTCAGCGGTTGATCTGGATTTCCGTACGGCGGTTCAGGGCGCGGCCTTCAGCGGTCTTGTTGTCGGCGACCGGATGGCTTTCGCCCGCCCCGGTGACAGACACAAAGGCACTGCGGGGCACCCCGGCGCCGATCAGGTAATCGGTGACCGAATGGGCACGTTTTTCCGAGAGTTTCTGGTTGTAGGCGTCTTTACCGACGCTGTCGGTGTGACCACTGACCCGTAGCTGGGCGCTCGGGGCTTCCTGTTTCAGGCGCGTGGCAATGGTGTCGAGTTTGGTTTTATCCGCTGCCGTCAACTTGGCCGAGTCGAACTGGAAGTGCACATCGCGGATCACGATGGTTTCTTCCTTGACCACGACCACCTCCTCGACCACCGCCGCTGGCGGCGCCGGAGGGCAACCATTGGCGTCGACCTGCACACCTTTCGGGGTGCCCGGGCACTTGTCGCGGCTGTCCGGCACGCCATCGCCATCTTCGTCGCCATCGCCGTGCACCCAGCAATAGGCGCCGGCCATACCGCCGACCAGCAACGCGCCATAGCCTGCGTAGGCCGAGCTTTCAGTCGCACCGATCGCCGCACCGGTCACACCGCCAACAGCGGCACAGGTAGGCCAATCGGTTTTTTGCAAGCCTGCGCAACCTGTCAATACTCCGGTTAGCAGAACCAAGGGTAGAGCTGTCCGCATGATGCTCATCTGACTTTCTCCTGAGGGGATCGGCGAGGGCCGATGGGTGGAGTAAAGACCGCTCTTTTCAACTGCGCCACTACGCCAAGCCCCCGTATTCATTGGGGATCGCCGCCCACGTAGGACTTTTCGCAGCCACCCGCTCTAGGCCCGCACGCTCAGCCGCGCTAGTCTCTATGGTCCTGATGTGAGGATCTCTGATGACCGCTGGTATTTCTGCCCGTACTCCCCAGCAAGCGCTGGCCGCCTTGCTCGATCTGCACCAGCCCAAACGCCTGTTGCTGTTGGGTGCCAGCCAGTTCCCGGCGCTGGACGCCTTTAAGGACGCGCACCCTGACACCCAGGTGTTCTGCGCCGCGCCAGGGCCATTGCCGCAAGCGCTGGCGGCCCAGCGTTTTGACCTGGCGCTGGTGGTCGATTGCCTCGAGTACCTGCCAAAACCCCAAGGCCTGACCTTGCTCGGCGGCATCCGCAACCTCAACGCCAGCCGCATTGCGGTGCTGGTGGACCTGGGCGCCTGCGGCTGGAAGGAAACCGACTTTTTCTCCCTGGCCCTCCAGGCCGGCGAGCGTTTCCAGCGCGACGAGCAGGTGCTGACGCTGTTTACCTACGATCTGCTTGACTATAAACAGGTGCCGGACTGGCTCAACGCCCGTTTCTGGGCCAACCCGGAAAACTTCGGAAAGTATTGGTGGTAACCCGATGAGTACATCCATTTGCCCCTGCGGCAGTGGCAACCTGCTGGATGCCTGCTGCGGTCATTATCACGCCGGGCACCCGGCCCCCTGCGCCAGCGCCCTGATGCGTTCACGCTACAGCGCCTATGTGCTGGGCCTGGTGGATTATCTGGTCGCAACCACGTTGCCCGCGCAACAGGCCGGCCTGGACCGTGAGGCCATCGCCGCCTGGAGCGCCCAGAGCACCTGGCTCGGCCTGGAAGTTGAAAGTTCCGAGGTGTTCGGCGGCCAGCCGGAACACGCCTTCGTGACCTTCACCGCACGCTGGCATGACAGCACTGGCGAACATAGCCACCGCGAGCAGTCTTCTTTCGTACAGAATGAAGGGCGCTGGTACTTCATCGACCCCACGGTGGAAGTGAAAACCGGACGCAACGATGCGTGCCTTTGCGGCAGTGGGCAAAAATTCAAGAAGTGTTGTTCCAGCTATCTCTAACCACCACAGGACTCACGCCATGCTTCGGATCTGCAGCTTGATGCTGGCGTTAACCTTCGGCATGACCGGTTGCGCCTCCTGGTTCGAAGACGATTCGCCCCCGCCGCACGTTTCCCTGGTGAAAGTCGAAGTGGTGCGGGCCAAGCTGCTGGAGCAGAAATTCAAGCTGTACTTTCGCGTGGATAACCGCGACGACTCGGACCTGACCGTGCGTGGGCTGATCTACAAGGTCACCCTGGATGATTTTGTGCTCACCGAAGGCGAGTCCAATGAATGGCTGACGGTACCGCCCAAGGGCCATGCATTTTTCAAGGTGTCGGTGCGCACCAACCTCTGGCCGCAGATCCGCGATGTGGTGCAGATGCTGAAAAAACCCGACCAGCCTGTGCCGTATCGTCTGGAGGGTGAACTGAAAACCGGATTATTCATCGGTTATGACGTGCAGGTGAACCACAATGGCGAGATAATCCCCGGCGATTTTATTCCGGAGCGACATCGATGACTCAGCAACCCCATGTCCATGGTCCTGACTGCAACCACGATCACGATCACCATGATCACGACCACGGCCATGTCCACGGCCCGAACTGCGGCCACGCTCACCAGGAGCCGGTGCGCAATGCATTGAAGGACGTTGGTCGCAACGATCCTTGCCCGTGCGGCAGTGAGAAAAAATTCAAGAAGTGCCACGGGGCGTAAATCGCTCTGAAGGCCCCTGTGTGAGGGAGTTCGCTCCCTTCCACAGCTGCATCGCATTCCAAATCGAAAGCGTCTAAGGGTAGGCGCAAATGTTTGATTGAATTTTCCCCCTCCCACCTTTACCTATACCTACAGGCATTCGCTCAAGCATCACCACTTTTGGAGAGCTTCATGATCGACCTGTATTACTGGACCACCCCCAACGGTCACAAAGTATCGCTGTTCCTGGAAGAAGCCGGCCTGCCCTACAAAGTGCACCCGATCAACATTGGCCAGGGCGACCAGTTCAAGCCAGACTTCCTGAAGATTGCCCCCAACAACCGCATCCCGGCCATCGTCGATCAGAACCCGAGCGACGGCGGCGCGCCGATTTCGCTGTTTGAATCCGGCGCGATCCTACTGTACCTCGCGGAGAAAACCGGCCAGTTCATTCCAAAAAACCTGCGCAGTCGCCAGGAAGCGCTGCAATGGTTGTTCTGGCAAATGGGTGGTCTCGGGCCGATGGCGGGCCAGAACCATCATTTCAGCCAGTTTGCCCCGGAGAAAATCCCCTACGCGATCAAGCGCTACGTAGATGAAACCGCCCGTCTATACGGTGTGCTGGACCGACGTCTGGCGGACCGTGCGTTCGTGGCGGGTGAGGACTACAGCATTGCCGATATGGCGATCTATCCGTGGATCGTTTCCCACAAGTGGCAGAGCCAGCGCCTGGAAGATTTCCCACACGTTCAGCGCTGGTTCAATAGCATCAAGGAACGGCCAGCGACGGTTCGGGCGTATGAATTAGTCCAAAAGGTCAATCCGCCTAAATCCTGACCTGAAGTCGTACGCGGTCAACAGGTGAGAGAGGCGATGCGACTCAAGATCTAACGGTTTACCCAAACTCCTGCTTGCGTCGTTTCACCGCGCTCACTAACGTAGCGCCTTTACTGACGCTACCCCCCGCAGGAGCTTTGCCATGGCCTCGCCAGCCCTCTCACATTTTCTTCCCCGGTTCGGCGTTGCCGCGGCAGTGGCCAGTGCATTAAGCCTGGCCGGTTGCCAGCTCCAGAGCACCCAGGACACCCTGCCGCCAGTGGCCGGCGTGCAGCCGATCAAGGGCCTCGCACAGAATGTTTCGATACGCCGCAACGCCCAAGGCATGCCGCTGATCGAAAGCAATACCTTCCACGACGCACTGTTCAGCCTGGGTTATGTGCACGCCAGTGACCGCATCACCCAGATGGTCACCCTGCGCCTGCTGGCCCAGGGCCGCCTGGCTGAAATGTCCGGCCCTGAGGTGCTGGATGTGGACCGCTTCATGCGCGCGGTCAACCTGAAGAAAAGCGCCGGCGAGCTGTATAACGCCTCGTCGCCGCGCCTCAAGCGCTTCTTCGAAGTGTATGCCCGTGGCGTCAACGCCTACCTGTTCCGCTACCGCGACAAGCTGCCGCCGGATCTGGCCCAGACCGGCTACAAGCCTGAGTACTGGAAGCCGGAGGATTCGGCGCTGCTGTTCTGCCTGCTGAATTTCAGCGAGTCGGCCAACCTGCAGGAAGAGCTGGCGTCGTTGCTGCTGGCGCAAAAGGTCGGCGTGGACAAACTCGCCTGGCTGACACCGAGTGCGCCGGATGAGCCGATCCCCCTGGCCGAAGCCGAGAAACTCAAGGGCGTGAACCTCAGCCAGATCACCGGCCTGGCCGGGCTGGACACGGTCAGCCAGCAATTGAGCAGCCTCAACTCGCTGGCGGTTACCACGTCGAGCAACTGGGCCATCGGCCCGCAACGCAGTCGCAGCGGCAAGAGCCTGCTGGCAGGCGACCTCGCCGCCCAGCCGCAAGCACCGTCGCCGTGGAACTACGTGCAGATTCGCGCACCGAAATACCAGGCCGTCGGCGCCTCGATTGCCGGCCTGCCGACCCTGTTGTCCGGTTTCAACGGCAACGTGGCGTGGAGCATGAGCACGGTCAAGGGCGATACCCAGGACCTGTTCCTGGAGAAGGTCAAACGCCAGGGCAGCGCGCTGTACTACGAGAACAACGGAAAATGGCTGCCGGCAGCGGTGCGTAATGAAACCTTCTTCGTAAAGGGTCAACGCTCGATTCGCGAAGTGGTGTACGAAACCCGCCACGGCGCCCTGCTCAACAGCAGCCAGGCCCTGACCAGCGGTTTTGGCCTGGCCCTGCAAACCGCCGACTTCAAGGATGACAAGAGCCTCGACGCGTTCTTCGACCTGTCCCGCGCGCAAAACGCCGGCAAGGCCTCGGACGCAACCCGGAACATTCGCGCCATTGCCTTGAACATGGTCTTCGCTGACGCCGGCAGCATTGGCTGGCAGGTCACCGGCCGCTTCCCCAACCGCCGCGAAGGCGAAGGCCTGCTGCCCTCGCCCGGCTGGGATACGCGCTTTGACTGGGACGGTTACGCCGACGCGATGCTGCACCCCTATGACCAGGACCCGGCCCAAGGCTGGATCGGCACCGCCAACCAACGCACCGCGCCGCGCGGCTACGGCATGCAGCTGTCCAACTCCTGGGATGCGCCGGAGCGCAGCGAGCGCCTGGCGCAACTGGCCAATGCGGGCAAGCACGACAGCCGCAGCATGATCGCCATGCAATACGACCAGACCACCACCTTTGCCGCCAAGCTCAAGACCATGTTCCAGGCGCCGGGTATGGCCCAGCCATTGAAGCAGGCGATTGATGCGTTGCCGGCGGCCGACCAGGCCAAGGCACGGGAAGCACTGACGCGCCTGATGGCCTTCGACGGCCGCCTGGTGTCGACGTCCGCCGACGCGGCGCTCTACGAACTGTTTCTGCAGGAAAGCACCCGGCAGATATTCCTCGACGAACTGGGGCCGGAAAACAGCGCCAGTTGGAAAGCCTTTGTCAGCAACGCCAACCTGTCCTATGCCGCCCAGGCCGACCACCTGCTGGGCCGCGAAGACAGCCCGTTCTGGGACGACGTGCGCACCGCGCAGAAAGAAGACAAACCCGCCATCCTCGCCCGCAGCCTGGCCGCCGCGATCAGCGCTGGCGAGAGCCAACTGGGTGCTGACCACAAGACCTGGCAGTGGGGCAAGCTGCACAGCACCACCTGGAAAAACACCAGTGGCCAAGTGATTCGCGGCCCACTGGCGTCCGGTGGCGACCACAACACCTTGAACCCGGCACCGTACAGCTGGGGCCTGGACTTCAACACCACCCAGGTGCCGGCGCTGCGCATGATCGTCGACTTCGGCCAGGTGGAGCCGATGATGGGCCAGGGTGGCATCGGCCAGTCCGGCAACCCGGCAAGCCCGAACTACGCCAACGGCATCGACCCGTCGCTCAAGGCGCAATACCTGAGCTTCCCGATGCAGCCGCAGAACTTCGAGAAGGTATATGGGAAGGCCAGGTTGACCCTGACCCCAGGCAAGTGACCTGACTTCAACCTGACAAAACCTGATCCAAATGTGGGAGGGGCGGTGCGACGATTCGACTTGCCCCCTCCCACATTTGGCCCACATGCATTCAGATAGAACTTCTGCGCTCGCCCCCGCCTCATACCTGATAAGCCCATCGCCCCGGTCAGCCCATGGACCTTGTCATCGCCCGGCCCGAAGGCCTCTACTGCCCCGCCGGAGATTTCTACATCGATCCTTGGCGCCCGGTGGAACGCTCCGTCATCACCCACGCCCACGGCGACCACGCCCGCACGGGCAATCAACACTACCTGGCTGCCGCCCCTGGCGAAGGCATCCTGCGCTCGCGTCTGGGCCAGGACATCAACCTGCAAACCCTGGCCTATGGCGAAAAACTCGTCCACCACGGCGTGACCCTGAGTTTTCACCCGGCCGGGCATGTACTCGGCTCGGCCCAGGTGCGCCTCGAGTACCAGGGCGAAGTCTGGGTGGCGTCCGGCGATTACAAAGTGGAACCGGACGGCACCTGCGCGCCTTTCGAACCGGTGCGTTGCCATACCTTTATCACCGAATCCACCTTCGGCCTGCCGATCTACCGCTGGCAGCCCCAGGCGCAGATCTTCGCCGGGATCAACGACTGGTGGCAGGCCAATATCGCCGCCGGCAAAGCCAGCGTGTTGTTCTGTTATTCCTTCGGCAAAGCCCAGCGCATCCTGCATGGCATCGACGCCAGCATCGGGCCGATCCTCAGCCATGGCGCGGTCGAGCCGCTGAACCGGGTTTATCGCGAGGCCGGCAATTATATCCCCGAAACCCTCTACGCCGGCGATTTCAAAAAGACCGACCCATTGCTGCGCCAGGCCCTGATCATCGCGCCGCCTTCCGCCGGTGGCAGCAGTTGGATCAAGCGCTTCGGCGACTACAGCGATGCCTTCGCCAGCGGCTGGATGCGCCTGCGCGGTACGCGGCGGCGACGCGGAGTGGACCGGGGCTTTGTGCTGTCGGATCATGCGGACTGGCCCGGGCTGCTGTGGGCGATCGAACAAACCAGCGCCGAACGGGTGATGGTCACCCACGGCTCCGTCGGCGTATTGGTACGCCACCTGCGGGAAAAAGGCCTGGATGCCCAGGGCTTCACCACCGAATACGGTGATGACGAAGAGGAGGCCACGGCATGAAAGCCTTCGCCGAGCTGTACGCCAACCTCGACGCCACCACCTCCAGCAATGCCAAGCTCGCGGCCCTGCAAGCCTACTTCCTGCAAGCGCCGCCTGAAGACGCTGCGTGGGCGGTGTATTTCCTGTCCGGCGGACGACCGCGGCAATTGGTACCGACGCGTCTACTGCGGGACATGGCCACCGAAGCATCCGGCATCGAGCCGTGGCTGTTCGAAGAGAGCTACCAATCAGTAGGCGACCTGGCCGAGACGATTTCCCTGCTCCTGCCGGAATCCACCTACACCTCCGAGGACGGTCTCGCCGTATGGCTGGAAGAAAAACTCCTGCCGCTGCGTGGCCTGTCGCCCCTGGACCTGGCCGAACGGTTACCAGCGTTATGGGCGCAACTGGACCAGCCGAGTCTGATGGTGTGCATCAAGTTGATCACCGGCAGCTTTCGCGTCGGCGTGTCCAAATTGCTGGTCACCCGCGCACTCGCGGCCATGGCCGACCTCGACAGCAAGCGCGTCGCGCAGCGATTGGTAGGCTACACCGATTTATCCAACCGACCGACAGCCGAAGGCTACCTCAAGCTGATCGCCGCCGAATCATCCGACGAGCATGCGCAACGGGGCGGACAGCCTTATCCGTTTTTTCTCGCCCACGGGCTGGCGCAACCGGTGGAGCAATTCGACGCCTTGCTCGGTTCCCCCGCCAACTGGCAGGTGGAATGGAAGTGGGACGGCATTCGCGCGCAGTTGGTCAAGCGCGAAGGCCGGCTGTGGATCTGGTCGCGGGGCGAAGAGCTGGTGACAGAACGCTTCCCCGAACTGCACAGCCTGGTCAGTGGTTTGCCCGATGGCACGGTGATCGATGGCGAGATCGTGGTGTGGAAGGACTCGGTACAACCCTTTGCCCTTTTGCAGCAGCGCATTGGTCGCAAGACCCTGAGCAAAAAAGTGCTCGACGATGCCCCGGTTGCGCTCCTCGCCTACGACCTGCTGGAACATCAGGGCGACGACTGGCGCAACCACCCCCAGGCCGAACGTCGCGCCCAACTGGAACAGGTGATTGCCCAGTGCAACCACCCCTTGTTGCAGCCCTCGCCCCTGCTGACGGGCGCCACATGGCAGGACCTGGCACAGCAACGCGAAGCCTCCCGCAGCCTCGGCGTGGAGGGCATGATGGTCAAGGCTCGCGACGGCCTGTACGGCGTGGGCCGCACCAAGGACATGGGCCTGTGGTGGAAGTGGAAAGTCGACCCCTTCAGTGTCGATGCGGTGTTGATCTACGCCCAACGCGGCCATGGCCGGCGCGCCAGCCTCTACAGCGACTACACCTTTGCCGTATGGGATGGCCCACCCGGCAGTGAACGCACGCTGGTGCCCTTCGCCAAGGCCTATTCAGGGCTGACCGACGAAGAAATGCGCAAGGTCGACGCCATCGTGCGCAAGACCACCGTGGAGAAGTTCGGCCCGGTCAGCAGCGTGACGCCCAGCATGGTGTTCGAGCTGGGGTTTGAAGGCATTGCCCTGTCCAAGCGGCACAAGAGCGGGATTGCGGTGCGCTTTCCGCGGATGTTGCGTTGGCGCCAGGACAAGGCGGTGGATGAGGCGGATAACCTTGCCACCCTGCAGGACTTACTGGCCTGACCCAGAACACCGCCCCTCCACAATGGATCTCCAAATGTTCCGAAATAGTGCGTTCGATTTTCAATGCCCATTTTCGGGCATCTCCTACACTCATGACTCCCTTGTCCCACCTTTTAAAACGCTCATTCGGAACTATGGTGCAGAAATTGCTACTCGTGATCCGTCTGACACCGTTCAGTAACAGTCCTAAAACGCGCCACAAGCGCTTATCTTGGTTTCCAGGGATTAAATAATGAAAAAAGCATTGCTGACCCTTTCTGCACTGGCTCTGTGCATGGCCGCCGGTACCGCGTTGGCCAAGGAATACAAGGAACTGCGTTTTGGTGTCGATCCGTCCTACGCGCCGTTCGAATCCAAGGCGGCCGATGGCAGCCTGGTAGGCTTCGATATCGACCTGGGCAATGCGATCTGCGCCGAACTGAAAGTGAAGTGCAAGTGGGTCGAGAGTGACTTTGACGGCATGATTCCAGGCCTCAAAGCCAACAAGTTCGACGGAGTGATTTCGTCCATGACCGTAACCCCGGTGCGCGAGAAAGCCATCGACTTCTCCAGCGAACTATTCTCCGGCCCGACCTCGCTGGTGTTCAAGAAAGGCGCGGGGTACTCGACCCCAGAGTCCCTCAAGGGCAAATCCGTGGGCTACGAGCAAGGCACCATCCAGGAAGCCTACGCCAAGGCGGTACTGGATAAAGCCGGCGTGACCACCAAGGCCTACGCCAACCAGGACCAGGTTTACGCCGACCTGACTTCCGGTCGTCTCGACGCTTCCGTGCAGGACATGCTGCAAGCCGAACTGGGCTTCCTGAAGTCCCCGGCCGGTGCCGACTATGAAGTCAGCGCCGCCATCGATGACCCATTGCTGCCATCGAAAACCGCCATCGGTATCAAAAAAGGTAACACTGAACTGAAGGCCCTTTTGGATAAAGGTATCAAAGCGTTACACGATGATGGCACCTACGCCACCATCCAGAAGAAACACTTTGGCGATCTGAACCTGTACAGCGGCAAATAATGCCTGGGGCGCCCCTTCTCTCAAGGGGCGCTTTTTTATCGCCATAGGTCCTGATTTATGTTCGAAGAACTGTTGCAAACCCTCGGGCTGAGCGCACTCAGCCTGAAGGGTTTCGGCCCGTTGTTGCTGCAAGGCACCTGGATGACCATCAAGTTGTCGGTGCTGTCCCTGGTCGTCAGCGTATTGCTGGGCCTGCTCGGCGCCAGCGCCAAACTTTCCAGCCTGCCCTTCCTGCGCATCCCCGCCCAGCTCTACACCACCCTGATTCGCGGTGTACCCGACCTGGTGCTGATGCTGCTGATTTTCTACAGCCTGCAAACCTGGCTCACCGGCCTGACCGACTTCATGGAATGGGAATACATCGAGATCGACCCATTCAGCGCCGGGGTGATCACCCTGGGCTTTATCTACGGTGCTTATTTCACCGAGACGTTTCGCGGCGCGATCCTCGCCGTCCCCCGTGGCCAGCTGGAAGCCGCCACGGCCTATGGCCTCAAGCGCGGGCAACGCTTTCGCTACGTGACCTTCCCGCAGATGATGCGCTTTGCCCTGCCGGGTATCGGCAACAACTGGATGGTGATGCTCAAGGCCACGGCCCTGGTGTCGATCATCGGCCTGGCGGACCTGGTCAAGGCCGCCCAGGATGCCGGCAAAAGCACCTACCAACTGTTCTACTTCCTGGTACTCGCCGCGCTGATCTACCTGTTGATCACCAGCGCGTCCAACTTCGTCCTGCGTCGTCTTGAACGTCGCTACTCCGCAGGCTCACGGGAGGCGGTGCGATGATCGAACTCTTGCAGGAATACTGGCGCCCCTTCCTCTATAGCGACGGCCAGCACATCACCGGCCTGGCCATGACCCTGTGGTTGCTCAGCGCCGCCCTGGTCATCGGCTTTGTGGTGTCGATCCCGCTGTCCATCGCCCGTGTATCGCGCAACCCGCTGGTACGCTGGCCGGTGCAGTTCTACACCTACCTGTTTCGTGGCACGCCTCTCTATATCCAGTTGCTGATCTGCTATACCGGCATCTACAGCATCGCCGCCGTACGCGAACAACCGCTGCTGGATGCGTTCTTTCGCGATGCCATGAACTGCACGATCCTGGCATTCGCCCTCAACACCTGCGCCTACACCACGGAGATTTTCGCCGGGGCCATCCGCAGCATGGCCCACGGCGAAGTCGAGGCGGCCAAGGCCTACGGTTTAAGCGGCTGGAAGCTGTACGCCTACGTGATCATGCCCTCGGCGTTGCGCCGCTCGTTGCCCTACTACAGCAACGAAGTGATCTTGATGCTGCACTCGACCACGGTAGCGTTTACCGCGACGATCCCGGACATCCTCAAGGTGGCGCGGGACGCCAACTCGGCCACGTTCATGACGTTCCAATCATTCGGTATCGCCGCGCTGATCTACCTGACCGTGACCTTCGCCCTGGTCGGTCTGTTTCGTCTGGCGGAGCGCCGCTGGCTGGCGTTTCTCGGACCAAGCCATTAAGGAGCCTTCATGCGTCATCAGGTACACGATCTGATCGCACCGGTGCCAGGCACGGCGCGGCAGATTCACAGTTTCCACTTCGGCCCCGAACATGCCGAAGGCAAGGTCTATATCCAGTCATCGCTGCATGCCGATGAACTGCCGGGCATGCTGGTGGCCTGGCACCTGAAAGTGCGCCTGGCCGAGCTGGCGGCAGCCGGGCGGTTACTGAGCGAGATCGTGCTGGTGCCCATCGCCAATCCGGCAGGCCTGGAACAGGTGTTAATGGACACCCCGCTGGGCCGCTACGAGTTGGAAAGCGGGCAGAACTTCAATCGCCTGTTTGTCGACCTCAGCGATACCGTCGGCGATCAGGTCGAGGGCTCGCTCGGCGATAACCCGCAACAAAACGTCGAACTGATCCGCGCCGCCTTGAGCGCTGCCCTGGCCGTGCAAATCGCCGAGACCCAGTTGCACTCCCAACGCCTGGTGTTGCAACGCCTGGCCTGCGATGCCGACATGGTGCTGGACCTGCATTGCGACTTCGAAGCCGTGGCGCACCTGTACACCACGCCCGAAGCCTGGCCGCAGGTGGAGCCGCTGGCACGCTATATCGGCTCGGAGGCCAACCTGCTGGCTACCGACTCCGGCGGGCAGTCCTTCGATGAGTGTTTCACCCTGGTGTGGTGGCAGTTGCAGCAACGCTTTGGCGCGCGCTTCCCGATCCCCATGGGCAGTTTTTCGGTGACCGTCGAACTGCGTGGCCAGGGCGACGTCAACCATGGGTTGGCCGCCCTCGACTGCCAGGCAATCATCGACTACCTGATTCACTTCGGCGCGATTGCCGGCGACGCCGCACCGCTGCCCGAGCTGCCCTACCCCGCCACGCCGCTGGCGGGCGTCGAACCCGTGGCAACGCCGGTGGGCGGCCTGCTGGTGTTCAGCGCCCTGCCCGGTGAATACCTGGAAGCCGGGCAACTGATCGCCGAAATCATCGACCCCATTACCGACCGCGTAACGCCCGTGCACTGCCAGAAGGCCGGCCTGCTTTACGCCCGTTCGCTGCGCCGCATGGCCACTGCCGGGATGGTCGTCGGCCATGTCGCAGGCACCGAGGCCTACCGCAGCGGCTACCTACTTTCGCCTTGAGGATGCACGCCCCATGTACAAATTGACCGTTGAAGGCCTGCATAAAAGCTATGGCGACAATGAGGTGCTCAAAGGTGTCTCGCTCAAGGCCAGGACCGGTGATGTGATCAGCCTGATCGGCGCCAGCGGCTCGGGCAAAAGCACCTTTTTGCGTTGCATCAACTTCCTGGAAACCCCCAACGACGGCGCCATGACCCTCGACGGCCAGCCGATCCGCATGGTCAGCGACCGCCACGGCATGCGCGTGGCCGACGATGCCGAACTGCAACGCCTGCGCACACGACTGGCGATGGTGTTCCAGCATTTCAACCTGTGGAGCCATATGAGCGTGCTGGAAAACATCACCATGGCCCCGCGCCGGGTGCTGGGTTGCAGCAAAAAGGACGCCGAAGACCGCGCCCGTCGCTACCTGGACAAGGTGGGTTTACCGGCACGGGTAGCGGACCAATACCCGGCGTTCCTGTCCGGTGGCCAGCAGCAACGGGTGGCCATCGCCCGCGCCCTGGCCATGGAGCCGGAAGTGATGCTGTTCGACGAACCCACCTCGGCCCTTGACCCGGAGCTGGTGGGTGAAGTGTTGAAGGTGATCCAGGGCCTGGCCGAGGAAGGCCGCACCATGATCATGGTGACCCACGAAATGAGCTTTGCACGCAAGGTATCCAGCCAGGTGCTGTTCCTGCACAAGGGCCTGGTGGAAGAGCAAGGCGCGCCGGAGGATGTGCTGGGCAATCCGAAGAGCGAGCGCCTGCAACAGTTCCTGAGCGGCAATTTGAAGTAAACCTTTGCAACGCCTGGAGGGTCTGTGGAATAGACCCTCCAGAGCGTTCGCGGCCCCATGGCAAAACCCCTCGACTTCGCCAAAACGTGGTTTGCCGCCAAAGGCTGGAAGCCGTTCGCCTTCCAGAAAGACGTATGGACGGCGGTCAAGGACGGCCGCTCGGGCTTGCTGCACGCCAGCACCGGCGCCGGCAAAACCTACGCCCTGTGGTTTGCCGCCCTCAATCGTTTCGCGATCACCCGCCCGCCCGCCACCGGTAAACGCAAACCGCCGGCTGAGCCACTGACCGTGCTGTGGATCACGCCCATGCGCGCGTTGGCCGCCGACACCGCACGCGCCCTCGAAGCGCCGCTCGAGGCCTTGCAGATTCCCTGGAGCGTCGGCCTGCGCACCGGCGATACCAGCAGCAGCGAGCGTGCCCGGCAAACCCGACGCCAGCCCACCGCGCTGGTCACCACCCCGGAAAGCCTGACCCTGATGCTCGCCCGCGCCGACAGCGAAACGAGCCTGGCGCACCTACGCATGGTGGTGGTGGATGAATGGCATGAGCTGATCGGCAACAAGCGCGGCGTGCAGTTGCAACTGGCGTTGGCGCGGCTGCGGCGCTGGCATCCTGAACTGATGGTCTGGGGCATTTCGGCCACCCTCGGTAACCAGTCCCACGCCTTGGAAGTGCTGATCCCACAAGGGGACGGGATTAATGTGCAGGGACAAACGGTCAAGCAGTTGCACGTCGACACCTTGCTGCCGCCCATCGCCGAGCGGTTTCCGTGGGCCGGGCATATCGGCTTGAAGATGCTGCCGCAGGTGGTCGCCGAGGTCGACGCCAGCAGCAGTTGCCTGGTGTTTACCAACACGCGGGCGCAGTCGGAAATCTGGTATCAGGCGCTGCTCGAGGCCCGACCGGATTGGGCCGGGGTGATTGCCCTGCACCATGGTTCTCTGTCCCGCGAGACCCGCGACTGGGTGGAGCGGGCGTTGAAAGACGGTCAGCTCAAGGCGGTGGTGTGCACCTCCAGCCTGGACCTGGGGGTGGATTTTTTGCCGGTGGAGCGCGTGCTGCAAATCGGCTCGGCCAAAGGCGTGGCGCGCCTGATGCAACGCGCCGGGCGCTCCGGCCATGCACCCGGACGGCCGTCGCGGGTGACCCTGGTGCCGACCCACAGCCTGGAACTGGTGGAAGCCGCTGCGGCCCAGGACGCCATTGCAGCGCGGCGTATCGAAGCCCGCGAATCGCCCCACAAGCCGTTGGATGTGCTCGTACAACATTTGGTGAGCATGGCCCTCGGCGGTGGCTTTACGCCGCAGGCGCTGCTGGCGGAGGTCCGTGGCGCCTGGGCCTATCGTGACCTCACCGAGGCCGATTGGGCCTGGGCCCTGGGCTTTGTACGGCATGGCGGCTTATCGCTGACCGCTTACCCGGATTACCGCCGCGTGGAGCCGGACGCGCACGGCATTTGGCGCGTCCCCGATGCCCGGCTTGCGCGTCGCCATCGCATGAGCGTGGGCACCATTGTCAGCGACGCCAGCATCCAGCTGAAATTCTGGAGCAAGGGCGGCGGTGGCAAGAACCTGGGCAGTGTTGAAGAAGGCTTTATTGCACGCCTCAAGCCGGGTGATGGCTTCTTGTTTGCCGGGCGCCTGCTGGAATTGGTGCGGGTGGAAAACATGACCGCCTATGTGCGCCGTAGCAGCGCCAAAAAAGCTGCAGTACCGCGCTGGAATGGCGGGCGCATGCCCCTTTCCAATGAGCTGGCCCAAGCCGTGGTGGAGCGCTTCGATGCGGCCGCGCACGGGGTCTACGAGGGGCCGGAAATGCGGGCTGTGCAAACCCTGCTGCAGACACAGTTGCGCTGGTCCGGCCTGCCGACGCGCGAGCACTTGCTGGCCGAAGCCTTGAAATCGCGGGAGGGCTGGCACCTGTTCCTCTACCCGTTTGCCGGCCGCCAGGTGCACCTGGGACTGGCGAGTCTGCTGGCGTGGCGGGTCAGCCAGCAGCAGCCTGTGACCTTCTCGATTGCCGTCAACGATTACGGCTTGGAGTTGCTCAGCGCCACCGAGGTGGATTGGCCACGCTTACTGAATGGGGCGCTGCTGCGCCCGAAGCAGTTGCTGGCAGACGTGGCGGCCAGCCTGAACGCCGGGGAACTCGCCCTGCGCCGCTTTCGCGAGATTGCACGTATCGCCGGACTGGTGTTTGCCGGTTACCCCGGCGCGCCGAAAAGCACGCGCCAGGTGCAGGCATCCAGCGGGTTGTTCTTTGAAGTGTTCAAGCAATATGACCCGCAAAACCTGTTGCTGGCCCAGGCGGGGGAAGAAGTCCTGCGTGATGAATTAGATATTCGTCGGCTGGAAGAGACCTTGCTTCGCCTCTCGGCGCTGACACTGGACGTGCATATGATCGAACGTCCTACGCCCCTGGCCTTCCCACTGCTGGTGGAACGGATGCGCGAAAGCATGAGTTCGGAAAAACTCTCCGAGCGCATTGCGCGGATGGTCAAGGACTTGGAAAAAGTCGCCGATAACGGCAAACGCTGATGGTGTGCTCAGTGACGCTGGAGAGCGAAGAGCTGTGGCTGTTGGCGGATAAGGCGCTCTACTGGCCCGCGCGCCAGTGCCTGCTGATCGCCGATGCACACTTTGGCAAGGCATCGGCCTATCGCAGCCTGGGCCAGCCGGTACCGCAAGGCACCACCACCGAAAACCTGCAGCGCCTGGATCGGCTGTTGGCGGCCGTACCGTGCGCCCAGGTGATCTTTCTCGGCGACTTCCTCCACGGGCCCGGCTCCCACGCCAGCGGCACCCTCAGCGCCTTGAGGGCCTGGCGAGCACGTCATTGCGACCTGTCGATGACCTTGATTCGCGGTAATCACGATAAACGCGCGGGCGACCCACCGGCTGACTTGAGGATCGATGTGGTTCCGGAGCCACTGCTGATGGGCCCTTTCGCCCTGCAACACGAACCGCACGCCCATGCCAGCCACCATGTGCTGGCGGGGCATGTGCACCCGGTGTATCGCTTGCGCGGCAAGGGCCGGCAGAGCCTGCGCCTGCCGTGTTTCCAGTTCGGCACGCGCGTCAGCCTGCTGCCGGCGTTTGGGGCGTTTACCGGGGGGCATACGGTGGAGCAGGACAATGACCGCCGAATCTTTGTTATCGGCGATCACCAGGTGTGGCAGGTTCGCTGACCGGCCTTGCGGGTATCAGGCGACCGGTGCGGGAGGCGGCTCGTCCGGAAGGGTCGGCTCACCGGGTTCGGTGGGCTGCTGTGGCCAATCTTCATCCGGTTGGCCGGGGATGCCGCCTGCATAGGCGGGATCAGCCATCAGGGACCAGGCCAGAACGCCAATCTGGTTGGGTTCAAGCCGGGCAAGTTCTGCGCTGATTCGCGGGTCAATCTTCATAAGGCACTCCTCAAGCGTGGCTCGGTGCGTTTTGCACGCACCGAGGCAGTACACCCAATAGAGTCACTTTCTGCGGACTAATTCCCTTTACGCGTAGGACCTTTCGATCAAGCGCGTGGCAAGGTGACGCCGCGCTGGCCCTGGTACTTGCCGGCGCGGTCTTTGTAGGACACTTCACAGGCCTCGTCAGACTGCAAGAACAGCATCTGCGCCACGCCTTCGTTGGCGTAGATTTTCGCCGGCAGGGTGGTGGTGTTGGAGAATTCCAGGGTCACGTGGCCTTCCCACTCAGGCTCAAGTGGCGTCACGTTGACGATAATGCCGCAGCGCGCGTAGGTGCTTTTACCCAGGCAGATGGTCAGCACGTCGCGGGGAATACGGAAGAATTCCACGGTGCGTGCCAGGGCAAAGGAGTTCGGCGGGATAATGCACACGTCGCTTTTCACATCGACGAAGCTCTTTTCGTCGAAGTTCTTCGGATCCACGATCGCCGAGTTGATGTTGGTGAACACCTTGAACTCGTCGGCGCAGCGCACATCGTAGCCGTAGCTGGAAACGCCGTACGAGATCACGCGGTCATCGCCTTCACCACGAATCTGACGCTCGACGAACGGTTCGATCATGCCGTGCTCTTGCGCCATGCGGCGAATCCACTTGTCCGATTTGATGCTCATGGCGGGTGTCCTGAATAGCGAGGTGGAAAAATTCTGTGGGGCATCTTACCGGGGCCGGCGTTGGGGTTCAAAGGGCGTCGGGCTTTTCTTGATGAACGCACCGGCTGCCATAAGGCGCGGCCAGCGGGGCCGGGCCCCGTATTGCCGCAACCGGTGTGTGTAAATACCACCGCCAGTCACGAAAATAGAGAAACCTTCGGAAATACCATTGGCACGTTCCGGAAAAAGGGTTAAGGTGGCGCCACTGTGCTGCTTGTGTCACTGAGAATCTCTACACGATATGTTGAATTTCGATCCAACCATCTCCAAGAATTTTTCCTGCTCTTTGCACTCAGTCTCGGCCAGGGCTTTTCCTGAGTCGCAGTTAACTTTGTCCAAGGAGATACACCATGTCTAATCGCCAAACTGGTACCGTTAAGTGGTTCAACGATGAAAAAGGCTTCGGCTTCATCACTCCACAATCCGGTGACGACCTGTTCGTTCACTTCAAAGCTATCCAATCCGACGGCTTCAAAAGCCTGAAAGAAGGCCAACAGGTTTCTTTCATCGCTACCCGCGGTCAGAAAGGCATGCAAGCTGAAGAAGTTCAAGTTATCTAACTTGTACTGACTCAGTCGAAAAGACCCCGCCCTTAAAAGCGGGGTTTTTTTATGCCTGGGATTTGGGCATACATGAATAAAATGTCGTGCGCAAAAAATGTGGGAGGGGGCTTGCTCCCGATAGCGGCGTGTCAGTCGATACATCCAGTGACTGAACTACCGCTATCGGGAGCAAGCCCCCTCCCACATTCAAGCATTCAAGCGGCGTCGTTATTGAAACAACGACTCACTCGACAAGCCATTCTTCTCCAGGATCTCGCGCAAGCGCTTGAGCCCTTCCACCTGGATCTGCCGCACCCGCTCACGGGTCAGGCCAATCTCCAGGCCTACGTCCTCCAGCGTGCTGCTCTCATGGCCACGCAGGCCGAAGCGGCGAATCACCACCTCACGCTGCTTGTCCGTGAGCTCCGACAGCCACTGGTCAATGCTTTGGGAAAGATCATCGTCCTGCAGCAGCTCGCAGGGATCCGTAGGACGATCATCCGTCAGGGTGTCCAGCAGGGTTTTATCCGAGTCCGGACCCAGCGAGACGTCGACCGAAGACACACGCTCGTTAAGACCCAGCATGCGCTTGACCTCCCCTACCGGTTTTTCCAGCAGGTTGGCGATTTCTTCGGGCGAGGGTTCATGATCGAGTTTTTGAGTGAGCTCACGTGCCGCCCGGAGGTAGACGTTGAGTTCCTTGACCACATGAATCGGCAACCGGATCGTGCGGGTCTGATTCATGATCGCCCGTTCGATGGTCTGGCGAATCCACCAGGTGGCATAGGTCGAGAAGCGGAAGCCCCGCTCAGGATCGAACTTCTCCACCGCCCGGATCAAGCCCAGGTTGCCCTCCTCGATCAGGTCCAACAAGGACAGCCCACGATTGACGTAGCGTCGGGCGATTTTCACCACCAGGCGCAGGTTGCTTTCAATCATGCGCTTGCGCCCAGCCGGATCACCCTTTTGCGACAAGCGCGCAAAATGGACTTCTTCTTCGGGAGTCAGCAGAGGGGAAAAGCCGATTTCATTGAGGTACAACTGGGTCGCATCGAGCGCCCGCGTGTAATCAATGTATTTGTGTTGCTTTAACGCGGTGGAGTTCTTGGATTTGGTGCGAACTGAAGGTACAGCAGGTCCCTCATTCGACATCGATTCCGTAGCGATGCCGGTCTCCATAAGGAGAACCTCATCGTCGATGTCAAACTCCGGCGCTTCTTTACTGAGAGCCATTGTTATAGTCCTTTGGTGAGTTCGACCTCAAGCTCAAGCGACGCCTTTATCCTTGGCAACGCTGGAGCCTGTTCCTTCTACGTGAGGAACAGGCTGTGCAACATATCAACGACGGGGTAGGAATTGCAGTGGATCTACAGGCTTCCCTTGACGGCGAATCTCAAAGTGCAGTTTCACCCGGTCCGTACCAGTTGACCCCATTTCGGCAATTGTCTGTCCGACTTTGACCTGCTGCCCCTCCCGAACCAACAGCCTACGGTTGTGGCCGTAAGCACTGACGTAGGTATCGCTGTGTTTGATGATGACCAGTTCGCCGTAGCCCCGCAAACCACTCCCGGCGTACACCACCGTCCCATCAGACGCAGCTAAAACAGGCTGTCCCAAATCCCCGGCAATATCAATGCCTTTATTCAAACTGCCGTTTGAAGAGAATTTTCCAATTAACACTCCATTTGAGGGCCATCCCCAACCGGTCGGCGCAGGCCCTGCGGGGGGCAACGGCGCGGGTGCCGGCTTGTTCGCAGCACTCGGCGCAGCGGTACCCGCAGGCCGGGTAATGATGGTGGTTTTGCTCGAAGACGACGGCGAAGATCCGGTGTTTGTCACAACTGCCGTAGGGGTAGAACCGGTGCGACCGTCAAAGCGAATCGTCTGACCCGGATGTATCGTGTAGGGCACAGGAATATTGTTACGGGCTGCGAGGGCCTTGTAGTCCCAGCCATAACGGAAGGCAATCGAGAACAAGGTGTCGCCCTTGCGCACGACATACTGCCCGGTGGTCACCGTCGGCTTTTGTGGTGCAGCGTTATTGCGGTCAACCACCCGTGCACCGCTGCTTGGCGAGCTGGAACACCCTACCAGAAGGGAACCAAAGACAAGGCCAAGCACCAGTCGCTGAAAACTTGTTCTACTCATACGCTGCGCAAGACCTGTGAGACTCACCCGCCGCTCCCTTTGTGGTGGCTGAACATGAATGCCTGTATCAGGCTTGAAATATGACGCAAGTATAACTGGGCATTGAAGTTTTACCGTCACGCGACTGAAACGAATCATTCAGCGCGTTGAATCGCCCCGCCCATCATGTTGACTTGATAGACCCCGCCGTAAGACACATCCTCACCAACAGAATTCACTGCCCGCGAAAAATGATCAGGCCAGCGGGCCATTGAGCAACGGCACAAAACGCACGGCGCCGAGTACATGCCGGGAAAAACCATCGTCTTCACGGACAATAAGCATCAATTGTTGCACTTCACCTGACCCCACCGGAATGACCAGCCGCCCTCCCGGGGCCAGTTGATCGAGCAGTGCCTGCGGCACATCGGTGGCCACGGCAGTGACGATAATCCCGTTGTAGGGCGCCAGCGCCGGCCAGCCTTCCCAACCATCGCCCCAGCGGAATACCACGTTGCGCAGGTTCAGCTCCACCAGGCGTTCCTTGGCGCGGTCCTGCAGCACCTTGATGCGCTCCACCGAGAACACCCGCTCCACCAGTTGCGACAGCACCGCCGTCTGGTAGCCGGAACCGGTGCCAATCTCCAGCACCTTGTCCAACGGCCCCGCCGCCAGCAGCAGCTCGCTCATGCGCGCAACCATATAAGGCTGGGAGATGGTCTGGTTATGGCCGATGGGCAATGCCGTGTCTTCGTAGGCACGATGGGCCAAGGCTTCATCGACAAAGAGGTGCCGAGGCGTACGCCGGATCACTTCCAACACCTGGGCGTTGGAAAGCCCCTCTTCGTACAGGCGCTGGATCAAACGCTCACGGGTGCGCTGGGAGGTCATCCCGATGCCCCGGCGCAGCAGGTCGTCTTGTTCACGAGCCATCAGCGCAGCCCCTCCAGCCAGCCATCGAGACCACTGAAGGCATCACTGAAGGTGCGATCAAGTTGCAACGGGGTAATCGACACATAGCCTTGCATCACCGCGTGAAAGTCCGTGCCTGGGCCACCGTCTTCGGCATCGCCCGCTGCCGCGATCCAGTAGCCTTCCTTGCCACGCGGGTCGACGACCTTCAACGGCGCTGCCGCGCGGGCGCGATGGCCCAGGCGTGTAAGCTGGATACCGCGAATGTGGTCGAGGGGCAAATTGGGAATGTTGACGTTGAGCACCGTGCGCGGCGGCAGGTCCAGGGCGCCATGGGCCTCCACCAGCTTGCGCGCGAAATAGGCCGCGGTGGGCAGGTTGTCCAGTTGACGCGATGCCAACGAAAACGCAAACGAGGTCCGGCCGAGGAAGCGTCCTTCAAGCGCCGCCGCCACCGTGCCGGAATACAGCACGTCGTCGCCAAGGTTGGCGCCGAGGTTGATGCCCGACACCACCAGGTCCGGCTCCTGGTCCAACAAACTGTTGATCGCCAGGTGCACGCAGTCGGTGGGGGTGCCGTTCACACTGATGAAGCCATTGGCCAGAACCTGCGGGTGCAGCGGACGGTCGAGCGTCAGCGAACTGCTGGCGCCGCTCTTGTCCTGGTCGGGGGCAACCACCACGCACTCGGCGTAATCCTGCAGCGCAGCATAGAGCGCGGCAAGACCGGGTGCGGTGGCACCGTCATCGTTTGATATCAGAATACGCATGGGCTGTCCGTCTGCCCCACCGGCACCAGATCAACAAGCTCGCGCACCAAGACAGTGGCGAAGCATCCGGCCGGCAGGACGAATTCCAATTGCAGAATGTCAGGCCCGGGATAATGCCACGTCAACCCGCCAATGGGCAGTCGCAGAATGCGACGTTCCTGGCTCATGCCGGCACTCACCAGCCAATCACGCAGGTCGGCTTCACCGGCGGCAACCGCCTGCTCCAACTCAAACGTGGCGCCTGTCGCCGGAGAATCGCCCTCGCCCCACTGCGGCCCGGTGGGGTGCAGGTCCAGGATCGCCAGGCGCGGGTCGCTGCACTCAGCCTCCCCCGCCGGAAAAAAGCTGCGGCTGTCGGTAAACGCCAGCAGATCACCCACTTGCGCGCGCTGCCAGGAACCGTCGGCGACACGTGCCGCCAACACTTTGTTGAAGAGGAAGCTACGCGCGGTGGACAACAACCGCGAACGCACATTGCGTTGCTCCGGCAGGGCCTTGCGCGCGGCCCATTCGCGGGCGTCGACGACATTGCCACCGTTGTGGCCAAAACGCTGGGTGCCGAAATAGTTGGGAATGCCGTACTGGGCAATCAATTGCAGCCGCGCGTCGATGGCGGCGGTATCACCGGCCAATTGGGTCAGGCGCAAGGTAAAGCCGTTGGCCGAGTGCGCGCCACGTTGCAGCTTGCGCTTGTGGCGGGCGGTTTTCAGGATCCTGAAGGTGTCGTTTTCCGCAGCACCCATGTCCGGATCGGCCTTGCCCGGCAGTTGTACGCTGAACCACTGGCGGGTCAACGCCTGACGGTCCTTGAGCCCGGCATAGCTGACGGTGCGCAACGGCACGCCAGCCGCCTTGGCGATACGCCGCGCGGCTTCCTCAGTATTGAGCCCGCGCTTCTCAACCCACAACCACAGGTGCTCGCCTTCGCCGGTAAGCGGAATATCGAGCACTTCGTCGACCTGGAAATCTTCAGCCGTGGCCTTCAGGACCGCGCTGCCCAGGGCCTCGCCATAGGCACGCGGGCCCAGCAGTTGCAGGTCGTTCATGCGCGCAGCAACAAGGCGACGGAGTGCACCGCGATGCCCTCTTCACGACCGGTGAACCCGAGTTTTTCGGTGGTGGTGGCTTTCACGTTGACTTGATCCAATTCAATTTGCAGGTCTGCGGCAATCAGTGCGCGCATGGATTCGATGTGCGGGGCCATTTTCGGCGCCTGGGCCACGATGGTGTTATCGACATTGCCGACCTTCCAGCCCTTGGCATGGATCAGGCCGACCACATGGCGCAGCAGGACACGGCTGTCCGCGCCCTTGAAGGTGGGATCGGTATCCGGAAAGTGCTTGCCGATATCGCCCAGTGCCGCCGCGCCGAGCAAGGCGTCGCTCAAGGCATGCAGGACAACGTCGCCGTCGGAATGAGCCAGCAACCCATGGTGGTGCGCAATGCGCACGCCGCCCAGGGTGATGAAATCGCCTTCAGCGAAACGGTGCACATCGTAGCCGTGGCCAATACGCATAAAAAAACGCCCCGATTTAATTCAGGGCGTGATTCTACCTACTTTTGCCTCACATTAACCGAGCAAAGCACGACCATGATGTCGCAAATGGTCTTCGATGAAGCTGGCGATAAAGAAGTAGCTGTGGTCGTAGCCAGGCTGCAGGCGCAGTTCCAGCGGATGGCTGGCCGCCTTGGCCGCTTGCTGCAAGGCTTCGGGCTTGAGCTGCACGGCAAGGAAATCGTCGCGGTCGCCCTGGTCCACCAGCAACGGCAGCTTTTCCGAGGCTTCGCCGATCAGCACACAGGCATCCCATTCACGCCATTTGGCGCGCTCTTCACCCAGATAACGGGAGAAAGCTTTCTGGCCCCACGGGCAATCCATCGGATTATTGATCGGCGAAAACGCCGACACCGACAGGTAACGCCCAGGGTTGCGCAGGGCACACACCAACGCACCGTGGCCGCCCATGGAGTGGCCGCTGATACCCCGTTTGTCCGAAGCCGGGAAATGCGCTTCAACCAATGCCGGCAATTCCTGCACCACGTAGTCATGCATCCTGTAGTGCTTGGCCCAAGGTTCCTGGGTGGCATTCAGGTAGAAGCCGGCACCCAGGCCAAAATCCCAGGCGTTGTCCGGGTCGCCCGGCACACCGGCGCCACGGGGGCTGGTGTCGGGCGCGACAATGATAAGCCCCAGTTCTGCAGCCATGCGCTGAGCACCGGCTTTCTGCATGAAGTTCTCATCGGTGCAGGTCAAGCCGGACAGCCAGTACAGCACCGGCAATTTGCTGCCCTGCTCCGCTTGCGGCGGCAGGTAGACGGCGAAAGTCATGTCGCAGCCGAGCACGTGGGAACTGTGTTTGTAGCGTTTGTGCCAGCCGCCAAAACTCTTCTGGCAGGAGATATTTTCCAGGGTCATGGGAGTGCTCCCAGCTGCAAGTTGCAAGCCTCAAGCGGCAAGTAAGGCGTACACCCACTTGCTGCTGATAGCTTGCCGCTTGCCGCTGCTTCAAAAGTGAATGACGGTACGAATGCTCTTGCCTTCATGCATCAGGTCAAACGCTTTGTTGATGTCTTCCAGGCCCATGGTGTGGGTGATGAAAGTGTCCAGCGGAATCTCGCCGGTCTGGGCCATTTCCACGTAGCTTGGCAATTCAGTACGGCCGCGTACGCCACCGAACGCCGAGCCACGCCAGACACGACCGGTCACCAGCTGGAATGGGCGGGTGGAGATTTCCTGGCCGGCACCGGCAACCCCGATGATCACCGATTCACCCCACCCCTTGTGGCAGCACTCGAGCGCGGCACGCATCAGTTGCACGTTGCCGATGCACTCGAAGGAAAAGTCCACGCCGCCGTCAGTCAAATCGACAATCACGTCCTGGATCGGACGGTCATAGTCTTTCGGGTTGATGCAGTCGGTGGCGCCCAGTTGCTTGGCGATCTCGAACTTGGCCGGGTTGATGTCAATCGCAATGATACGGCCGGCCTTAGCCTTGACCGCACCGATCACGGCCGACAGGCCAATACCGCCAAGACCGAAGATCGCCACGGTGTCGCCCGGCTTGACCTTGGCGGTGTTGAGCACCGCACCGATGCCGGTGGTGACGCCACAGCCGAGCAGGCAGACCTTCTCCAGCGGCGCTTCTTTAGGAATCTTGGCGACGGAAATTTCCGGCAGCACGGTGTACTCGGAGAACGTCGAAGTCCCCATGTAGTGGAAAATCGGCTGCCCCTTGTAGGAAAAGCGCGTGGTGCCATCCGGCATCAGGCCTTTGCCTTGGGTGGAACGAATGGCCTGGCACAGGTTGGTCTTACCCGACAGGCAGAACTTGCACTTGCCGCACTCCGGGGTGTACAGCGGGATCACATGGTCGCCCACCGCCACCGAAGTCACGCCCTCGCCGATGGCTTCGACCACCGCACCGCCTTCATGGCCAAGGATGGACGGGAAGATGCCTTCCGGGTCGGCGCCGGAGAGGGTGTAGGCGTCGGTATGGCAAACCCCGGAGGCGACCACACGCAACAGCACTTCGCCCGCCTTGGGCATGGCCACATCGACTTCCACGATCTCGAGGGGTTTCTTGGCTTCAAAGGCAACGGCAGCGCGGGACTTGATCATCCAGGTTTCTCCAGGGCGTTAAAAATGATGGAGAGAGTGTAAAACATGGCTCCATGATTAATAATCCAGGCAAAAGCAAAACTTTATTGCTGTACAGGGATAATCGCCATGCTGGAGAACCGCTGGGAAGGCATCGATGAATTCGTTGCCGTCGCCGAATGCAGCCAATTTACGGCGGCTGCCGAGCGGCTGGGTGTGTCTTCGTCCCACATCAGCCGCCAGGTGGCACGCCTGGAAGAGCGCCTGCAAACGCGGTTGCTGTATCGCAGTACCCGTAAGGTGACGCTGACTGAAGCGGGTCAGACCTTTCTGCAACATTGCCAGCGCCTACAGGACGGCCGCGAAGAAGCCCTGCGCGCCGTGGGTGACCTGACCAGCGAACCGAAAGGCATGTTGCGCATGACCTGCGCGGTGGCCTATGGCGAGCGGTTTATCGTGCCACTGGTGACGCGGTTCATGGGCCTGTACCCACAATTGCGGGTGGACATCGAACTGAGCAACCGTCAATTGGATCTGGTGCACGAAGGACTCGACCTGGCGATTCGCCTGGGGCGATTGCAGGATTCGCGCATGGTCGCCAGCCGCCTCGCGCCTCGGCGCATGTACCTGTGCGCGTCGCCGTCCTACCTGGCCCGGTATGGTCGGCCACATAGTTTGTCGGAATTGAGTCGGCATAATTGCCTGATCGGCAGCTCGGACATTTGGCAACTGGCCCAGGACGGGAGGGAATTTTCCCAGCGAGTGCAAGGCAACTGGCGCTGCAACAGTGGGCAAGCGGTGTTGGATGCGGCGTTGCAAGGGGTGGGATTGTGCCAACTGCCGGACTATTACGTACTGGAGCATCTGCACAGCGGCGCGCTGGTGTCGCTGCTGGAGGCGCATCAGCCACCGAATACGGCGGTGTGGGGGCTGTATCCGCAACAACGGCACTTGTCGCCGAAGGTCAGGAAGTTGGTGGATTTCTTGAAAGAGGGCTTGGCCGAGCGGCCGGAGTACAGCGGTTGATTAACGACGATTCGCCCACCGCAACCGCAGCCACTCCAGGTCTTCCGGCCGGGTCACCTTGATATTGTCCGAGCGCCCTTCGATCAAGCGCGGCGCCTGCCCGGACCACTCCATGGCCGAGGCTTCATCGGTGATCACTGCATCGGCCACCAGGCTATCAGCCAATGCGCGGTGCAAGGCCCCGAGGCGGAACATCTGCGGTGTATAGGCTTGCCAGATCAAGCTGCGGTCGACGGTTTCCACCACCCGCCCCTGCTTGTCGACGCGCTTGAGGGTATCGCGGGCCGGCACGGCCAGCAGACCGCCGACCGGGTCGTTCGCCAGTTCGGTGAGCAACTTATCCAGATCATCGCGACTCAGATTCGGCCGCGCCGCATCGTGGACCAGTACCCAATCGTCATCGCTGGCGCCCAGGGCATTGAGTTGCAGCAACGCATTGAGCACCGAGCCAGAACGCTCCGAACCACCGTCCGCACGCACGATACGCGGGTCAGCGGCACATGCCAGGCTTGGCCAATACGGGTCATCAGCAGCAAGACTGACCACCAACCCCTTGAGGTTGGGATGATCGAGAAAACAGCCAAGGCTGTGTTCGAGAATAGTGCGCCCGCCCAACTGCAAGTATTGCTTGGGACGGTCCGCGGCCATACGGGCACCGACGCCCGCGGCAGGTATCACGGCCCAGAAGGCCGGCAAACGGTAACTCATTGGGCCAACTGGTAGAGGGTTTCGCCCTCCTTGACCATGCCCAACTCATGACGGGCCCGTTCTTCAACGGTCTCGGTACCCTTTTTCAGCTCAAGCACTTCGGCATCGAGGACGCGGTTGCGCTCCAGCAGGCGTTCGTTCTCGGCGTGCTGGTCGGCAATTTGCTGGGTCAGGTCTTTTACCTGCGCAAAGCTGCCATTACCTACCCATAGGCGGTACTGCAGGCCAGCCAGCAACAAGAGCAAGACGAGGAACAACCAATTGGGACTGCGCATCGAATATCGGGTATCCAGTGGAAAAACACGCCATGCAAAACTTTTACAGCAACTGATAGCACGAAGCCTGGAAGAACCAGGCTTGTGCTTGATCGCCATCAGATTAGCGTCGAAACTCGCACCTTCGTGATCTTTCCGACGCAATCCACCGACTTTTTACCACTTACCGATCAGCCGCGAAACTCGCCGCGACCGTTGTACTTGGCTTTGCCGGCCAGTTGCTCTTCGATACGCAGCAATTGGTTGTACTTGGACACACGGTCAGAGCGGCACAGGGAGCCGGTCTTGATCTGGCCCGCCGAAGTGCCCACGGCCAGGTCGGCGATGGTCGAATCTTCGGTTTCGCCGGAGCGGTGCGAGATCACGGCAGTGTAGCCCGCAGCCTTGGCCATCTGGATAGCTTCCAGGGTTTCGGTCAGGGTGCCGATCTGGTTGAACTTGATCAGGATCGAGTTGGCGATCTTTTTGTCGATGCCTTCTTTCAGGATCTTGGTGTTGGTCACGAACAGGTCGTCACCCACCAGCTGGACTTTTTCGCCGATCTTGTCGGTGAGGATCTTCCAGCCATCCCAGTCGGACTCGTCCAGGCCGTCTTCGATCGAGATGATCGGGTAGCGCTGGGTCAGGCCCTTCAGGTAGTCGGCAAAGCCTTCGGAGTTGAACACCTGGCCTTCACCGGACAGGTTGTATTTGCCATCTTCGTAGAACTCGCTGGCAGCGCAGTCCAGGGCCAGGGTCACGTCGGTGCCCAGTGTGTAGCCGGCGTTGGCCACGGCTTCGGAGATCACTTTCAGTGCATCTTCGTTGGACGCCAGGTTCGGTGCGAAACCACCTTCGTCACCCACGGCAGTGCTCAGGCCACGAGCTTTCAGCACAGCTTTGAGGTGATGGAAAATCTCGGTGCCCATGCGCAGGCCTTCGGAGAAGGTCTTGGCGCCGACCGGCTGCACCATGAATTCCTGGATGTCGACGTTGTTATCGGCATGCTCGCCACCGTTGATGATGTTCATCATCGGAACCGGCATCGAGTAGACACCCGGCGTACCGTTCAGGTTGGCGATGTGGGCGTAAAGCGGCAGGTCCTGGTCCTGGGCGGCGGCCTTGGCAGCAGCCAGGGACACGGCGAGGATGGCGTTGGCGCCGAGGCTGCCTTTGTTTTCAGTGCCGTCGAGCTTGATCATCGCGTGGTCCAGGGCTTTCTGGTCCAGCGGGTCCTTGCCCAGCAGCAGGTCACGGATCGGGCCGTTGATGTTGGCTACAGCCTTGAGGACACCCTTGCCCAGGTAACGGCTCTTGTCGCCATCACGCAGTTCCAGCGCTTCGCGCGAACCTGTGGAGGCACCGGACGGCGCGCAGGCGCTGCCGATGATGCCGTTATCGAGAAGCACGTCGGCTTCGACGGTGGGGTTACCACGGGAGTCGAGAACTTCACGACCTTTGATGTCGACGATTTTTGCCATTGTTGTAAACACTCCAAAGTTGACGAAAACGACGCAGCTGAAGGAAATCTTTTGACCGACCGCAAGGGTGGAACAACGGGGCAGGCTTGCAGGCGACAAGGCTCAGGCCCGTAGGCCTGAGCGTAAAGCGTGGGAAAGTCTACCGGAGAATCAACGCTTACGCGGTCTCTACCGTCGGAAAACTCTTGACCAGTTCGTCCAACTGCTTGAGCTGGGCCAGGAACGGCTCCAGCTTGTCCAGGCGCAGGGCGCATGGGCCGTCGCATTTGGCGTTGTCCGGGTCCGGGTGGGCTTCGAGGAACAGGCCCGCCAGGGACTGGCTGATGCCGGCCTTGGCCAGGTCCAGTACCTGGGCACGGCGCCCACCGGCGGAATCGGCACGACCACCGGGCATTTGCAGCGCGTGGGTCACGTCGAAGAACACCGGGTATTCGAACTGCTTCATGATGCCGAAACCGAGCATGTCCACCACGAGGTTGTTGTAGCCGAAGCTAGAACCACGCTCGCAGAGGATCAACTGGTCGTTACCCGCTTCCACGCACTTGTTCAGGATGTGTTTCATCTCCTGGGGCGCGAGGAACTGGGCTTTCTTGATATTGATCACCGCACCGGTCCTGGCCATCGCGACCACGAGGTCGGTCTGGCGCGACAGGAAGGCCGGCAGCTGGATGATGTCGCACACCTCGGCGACCACGGCAGCCTGTTCAGGCTCGTGGACGTCGGTGATGATCGGCACGCCGAAGGCTTGCTTGATGTCCTGGAAGATCCGCATGCCTTCTTCAAGGCCCGGGCCGCGATAGGAGGTCACGGACGAACGGTTGGCCTTGTCGAAGCTGGCCTTGAACACGTAGGGGATACCCAGTTTCTCGGTAACCTTGACGTACTCTTCACAGACCTGCATCGCCATGTCACGGCTTTCCAGCACGTTCATGCCGCCGAACAGCACCATGGGCTTGTCGTTGGCAATTTCGATGTCGCCTACGCGAATGATCTTCTGGGCCATCAGGTTTACGCCTTCTTCTGGTGTTGCGTCAGTGCAGCCTTGACGAAACCGCTGAACAACGGGTGACCGTCGCGCGGTGTCGAGGTGAACTCAGGGTGGAACTGGCAAGCGACGAACCATGGATGATCCGGGGCCTCGACCACTTCAACCAGCGCGCCATCACCGGAGCGACCGGAGATTTTCAGGCCAGCCTCTTTGATCTGCGGCAGCAGGTTGTTGTTCACTTCGTAGCGGTGACGGTGACGTTCGACGATCACGTCCTTGCCATAGCAGTCGTGAACCAGGGAACCCGGCTCCAGCAGGCAGTCTTGCGCGCCAAGGCGCATGGTACCGCCCAGGTCGGAGCTTTCGGTACGGGTTTCGACGGCGCCGGTGGCGTCTTCCCACTCGGTGATCAGGCCCACGACCGGGTGGCCGCTCTTGCTATCGAACTCGGTGGAGTTGGCGTCTTTCCAGCCCATCACGTTACGGGCGAACTCGATAACGGCCACTTGCATGCCCAGGCAGATGCCCAGGTACGGCACCTTGTTCTCGCGAGCGTACTGCACGGCAGTGATCTTGCCTTCCACGCCACGCAGGCCGAAACCGCCTGGAACGAGGATCGCATCGACACCTTCGAGCAGCGCGGTGCCCTGGTTCTCGATGTCTTCGGAATCGATGTAGCGCAGGTTGACCTTGGTACGGTTGCTGATACCCGCGTGGCTCATCGCTTCGATCAGCGACTTGTACGCGTCCAGCAGTTCCATGTACTTGCCGACCATGGCGATGGTGACTTCGTGCTCAGGGTTGAGCTTGGCGTCAACCACGGCTTCCCACTCGGACAGATCCGCGCCGTTGCACTGCAGGCCGAAACGCTCGACCACAAAATCATCCAGGCCTTGCGAATGCAGGATGCCCGGGATCTTGTAGATGGTGTCGGCGTCTTCCAGGGCGATCACTGCACGTTCTTCAACGTTGGTGAACTGCGCGATCTTGCGACGCGAGGAAATATCGATTGGGTGGTCGGAGCGGCACACCAGCACGTCCGGCTGCAGGCCGATGGAACGCAGTTCCTTGACCGAGTGCTGGGTAGGCTTGGTTTTGGTTTCGCCGGCGGTGGCGATGTAAGGCACCAACGTGAGGTGCATCAGCATCGCGCGCTTGGCGCCGACTTCGAAGCGCAGCTGGCGGATGGCTTCGAGGAACGGCTGGGATTCGATGTCACCCACGGTGCCACCGATCTCGACCATCGCCACGTCGGCATCGCCTGCACCCTTGATGATACGGCGCTTGATTTCGTCGGTGATGTGCGGGATCACCTGGATGGTTGCACCCAGGTAGTCACCACGGCGCTCTTTGCGCAGCACGTGCTCGTAGACGCGGCCAGTGGTGAAGTTGTTGTTCTGGGTCATGGTCGTGCGGATGAACCGCTCGTAGTGGCCCAGGTCCAGGTCGGTCTCGGCGCCGTCGTGTGTGACGAACACTTCACCGTGCTGGAACGGGCTCATGGTGCCCGGGTCGACGTTGATGTACGGGTCCAGCTTGAGCATGGTGACTTTAAGCCCCCGCGCCTCCAGGATGGCCGCCAATGAAGCGGAGGCAATGCCTTTCCCCAATGAAGAAACAACACCGCCCGTGACGAATATGTAGCGCGTCATGAAAAACCCTAGAAGTCTGCGTTAAAGCGGTCCGAGCCGCCGGGGAAAGCGAAGAGAGGCCGAAGCCCCCGATCACCTGCATTAATCACAGTGCACCTTTCAAAAAAACCGCCGCGTTGTGACAGACCAGCAGTGAAACTGCCGGTACGTTGATCGCTACACATTTTTTGGAATCGCCCAGCAAAGACTGCTTGGTAATCGGCAACTGCTGCGATTCAGGCGAATCCACAGAAGTTGTATCAAGAAGGGAGCGTAGTCTACCGGAAAGGCGCTATCAGCTCAAACCTTGATCGCAGCTCCGTGGCATCCAATGTAATTGCCAAGCTTCACTCGGTGCGGCCCAGAGTCCAGCGAGGAGGGGCACACCGAGCAATTGCTCGCCCTGATACAGCAGCGGCAATCTGCCACGGATGAAGCCCGGCACCCCCTGTTCATTAAGCAGGCGCTTCAAGTCACGCCGGCCTCGGCCTGGTAGTTCAAGCATTTCGCCGCCCTGGCGATAACGGACCTCCAGCGGGCCTTCCGGCACCTCGCCGCTCATTTCCAGCAGGCCATTACCGGGTAACTCTAGTGGCTTTTGCGGATCAGGCCAGCTCACCGATGCGTGGGAAAACTCCGACCAGCCGCGAGGCAACCACCAGATGCGTGCGCCACAACGTTGCAAATCTCCATCAGCCAGACGCCATAAGGGCTGTGCGTCGCCCTTGGCGTCGCGCAGGGAATACCAGCCGGCCCAATGGTCGCTGTCGGGTAACCGGGTCAACGGCGCCAGCCAATGTCGCAGGACATTGCGCTGACGAGCATCGGAAAGTTCGCGCAGTGGACCAAGGACCAATGATGGCACCGCCAGCCAAGGAAACCGCGAAGGCTGATCGGCGGCTTGCAGGTCCATGCAGGCCAATTCACCCAGCAGCGCCTGGGCGTCACCGAGGTGGTCGGCAGTCCGGGCCAGACTGGAGATGGCTTGGGGCCAACGCGCCGTCAGCGTCGGGATCACGCGGTGACGCAGGTAATTACGGGAGAAACGTGGATCGGTGTTGGAAGGATCTTCAATCCACTTGAGTTGATGCTCATCGCCGTAGGCTTCCAGCTCGGCGCGCGAGAGCTCCAGCAACGGCCGCACCAGGAAACCACCTGCCAACGGGCGATGCGCAGGCATTGCGGCGAGCCCTCGCACTCCGGCACCGCGCAGCAGACGGAATAGCAGCGTTTCGGCTTGATCATCGCGATGCTGGCCGGTGAGTAACACTTCCCCTGCCCCGATCACCTCGGTAAACGCCCGGTAACGCGCATCACGCGCTGCACGCTCAAGACTGGCGCCGGGCTGCACGTGCACGCGCATGACCCGCAAGGGGACGCCCAGGCTGTCGCACACCGACTGGCAATGACCTGGCCAGGCGTCGGCGACAGCCTGCAGGCCATGATGGACATGGACAGCGCTTAGAGGCGGAAGGGCTTCGGCGTTGGCCAGGAGATGCAGCAGGACAGTGGAATCAAGACCACCAGAGAAGGCGATATGCCAAGCCGGGGCGTTGCGCCAGGGGGCCAGGGCGTGCAGGAGCTTGGCGGATAAAGTCGGTTTCATCACAGGTTACCGCCGCAAATCTGGAATACCCAAGCCAAGCATACACAAAGCAAATGTGGGAGGGGGCTTGCCCCCCGATAGCGGTGCACCAGCCAGTGAATACAGTGACTGACACTCAGCAATCGGGGGCAAGCCCCCTCCCACATTAGTGCTGCTGCGACCTTAGAGACCGTAGCTCATCAGGCGCTCGTAGCGACGGGCCAGCAGCGCTTCGTTATCCAGCTTTTTGAGCATCGCCAGTTGCGAACCCAGTTCGGCACGGATAGTGGCAGCGGCGGCGGCCGGATCGCGGTGGGCGCCGCCCAATGGCTCGGCGATCACTTTGTCGACGATACCCAGGCCCTTGAGGCGATCGGCAGTGATGCCCATGGCTTCGGCAGCGTCCGGCGCCTTTTCTGCGGTTTTCCACAGGATCGAGGCGCAACCTTCCGGCGAGATCACCGCGTAGGTCGAATATTGCAGCATGTTCAACTGATCGCAGACGCCAATGGCCAGTGCACCGCCGGAACCACCTTCACCAATCACGGTAGCGATGATCGGGGTTTTCAGGCGGGCCATCACTCGCAGGTTCCAGGCAATCGCTTCGCTCTGGTTGCGCTCTTCGGCATCGATACCCGGGTAAGCACCCGGGGTGTCGATGAAAGTCAGGATCGGCATCTTGAAGCGCTCGGCCATTTCCATCAGGCGGCACGCCTTGCGGTAGCCTTCCGGACGCGGCATGCCGAAGTTGCGGCGTACTTTCTCGCGCACTTCACGGCCTTTCTGGTGACCGATGACCATGACCGGCTGGTCGTCCAGGCGAGCGATACCGCCCACGATGGCCGCGTCGTCGGAGAAATGGCGGTCGCCGTGCAGCTCGTCGAACTCGGTGAAGATGTGCTGAATGTAGTCCAGGGTATACGGACGGCGCGGGTGGCGAGCCAGGCGCGCGATCTGCCAGCTGGTCAGCTTGCCGAAGATGTCTTCGGTGAGCGTGCTGCTCTTGTCTTGCAGGCGAGCGATCTCATCGCCGATATTCAGCGAATTGTCATTGCCGACCAGGCGCAGCTCTTCGATCTTGGCTTGCAGGTCAGCGATCGGCTGTTCGAAATCAAGAAAATTCGGGTTCATAAGCGTCCGTCTTGGGTCGACGGCCAAGGGTTGCCTGGCCAGCCGGTTGTCTATTCGCGCCCTACCTTAAGGGAGAGGCGCGTTTAGGTCGAGATTAAATGTTCAGCCGAGGTCAGGCGTTCTGACCGTCAACGGTATTGGAGGAAGACGTTGTCACGGCCGAACTGGTCACGCAAAGCTTGAATCAAGCCGTCAGCGGGATCAATTCGCCACGTCTCGCCAAACTGCAACATGGCCTTGGCGTCGTTGCCGGTGTACTCCATGGTCACCGGGCAGGCGCCACGATGACGCTTGAGCAGGTCACCCAACCAGCGTAGCTGATCGCCCTTGAGGGCTTCGGTCTTCACCTTCAGGCGCAGGCTTTCGGCCAGGTTGGTGCGCGCATCTTCCATACTCATCACCCGCTTGATCCGCAGGCGCAAGCCGCCGGAGAAGTCATCGTTGCTGACCTCCCCTTCCACCACCACCATGGCGTCGGTTTGCAGCAGCGATTGCGCAGAGTGAAAGGCGTCGGCAAACAGCGACGCCTCGATCCGGCCCGAGCGGTCGTCGAGGGTGATAAAGCCCATCTTGTCGCCCTTTTTGTTTTTCATCACCCGCAGGGCGATGATCATGCCGGCGACGGTCTGGGTATCCCGCGCCGGTTTCAGGTCGATGATGCGTTGACGAGCGAAACGACGGATCTCGCCTTCATATTCGTCAATCGGGTGACCGGTGAGGTACAGGCCCAAGGTGTCTTTCTCACCCTTGAGGCGCTCCTTGAGGGTCAGTTCCTTGGCCTTGCGGTGGTTGGCGTACACATCCGCATCTTCTTCGACGAACAACCCGCCAAACAGGTCGGCGTGGCCGCTGTCGTGGGTGCGGGCGGTCTGTTCGGCGGCCTTGATCGCTTCTTCCATGGCGGTGAGCAGCACCGCGCGATTGCGATCGATATTCGCCTGATACGCCTTCGGCTCATCGTGGAAATACGGCCCGAGACGGTCGAGCGCACCGCTGCGGATCAGGCCATCGAGGGTACGTTTGTTGATGCGCTTGAGGTCAACCCGTGCGCAGAAGTCGAACAGATCCTTGAACGGCCCGTCCTGGCGCGCTTCGGTGATGGCTTCCACCGGGCCTTCGCCCACGCCCTTGATCGCGCCCAGGCCATAGATGATGCGACCTTCGTCGTTCACCGTGAACTTGAACTCCGAGGCGTTCACGTCCGGTGCGTCGAGGCGCAGCTTCATGGTGCGCACTTCCTCGATCAAGGTCACGACCTTGTCGGTGTTGTGCATATCCGCCGAGAGTACCGCAGCCATGAACGGCGCCGGGTAGTGGGCTTTCAGCCAGGCCGTCTGGTACGACACCAGGCCGTAGGCGGCGGAGTGGGATTTGTTGAAGCCATAACCGGCGAATTTTTCCACCAGGTCGAAAATGTTACCGGCCAGGTCGGCGTCGATATTGTTGGTGGCGCACCCTTCAATGAAACCGCCGCGTTGCTTGGCCATTTCCTCGGGCTTTTTCTTACCCATGGCCCGCCGCAGCATGTCCGCGCCACCGAGGGTGTAGCCGGCCATCACCTGGGCGATCTGCATCACCTGTTCCTGGTACAGGATGATGCCGTAGGTCGGCGCCAATACAGGCTTGAGGCCTTCGTACTGGTAATCGGAGTGCGGGTACGCCAACTCGGCGCGGCCGTGCTTACGGTTGATGAAGTCATCCACCATGCCCGATTGCAGCGGGCCCGGACGGAACAGGGCCACCAGTGCGATCAAGTCTTCCAGGCAGTCGGGCTTGAGCTTTTTGATCAGCTCTTTCATGCCGCGGGATTCAAGCTGGAACACCGCCGTGGTTTCGGCTTTTTGCAGCAAGGTGTAGGTCGGCTTGTCGTCCAGCGGGATGAAGGCGATATCCAGCGGTTCTTCGTTGACCTTGGCGCGGTCGCGGTTGATGGTCTTGAGCGCCCAGTCGATGATCGTCAGGGTGCGCAGGCCGAGGAAGTCGAACTTCACCAGGCCGGCCGCCTCCACATCGTCCTTGTCGAACTGGGTGACCAGGCCGCCGCCCTCTTCATCGCAATAGATAGGCGAAAAATCAGTCAGCTTGGTCGGCGCGATCACCACGCCACCGGCGTGCTTACCGACGTTACGCACAACGCCCTCGAGCTTGCGCGCCATCTCCCAGATTTCGGCGGCCTCTTCATCGACCTTGATGAAGTCGCGCAGGATCTCTTCCTGCTCGTAGGCTTTTTCCAGGGTCATGCCGACTTCGAACGGGATCATCTTCGACAGGCGGTCCGCCAGGCCGTAGGACTTTCCCTGCACCCGCGCTACGTCACGGATAACCGCCTTGGCCGCCATGGAACCGAAGGTGATGATCTGGCTCACGGCGTTGCGGCCGTATTTCTCGGCCACGTATTCGATCACACGGTCGCGGCCGTCCATGCAGAAGTCGACGTCGAAGTCGGGCATGGAGACCCGTTCCGGGTTCAGGAACCGTTCGAACAGCAGGTCATATTCCAGGGGGTCGAGGTCGGTGATCTTCTGTACATAGGCGACCAGCGAGCCGGCACCCGACCCCCGGCCCGGACCTACCGGCACGCCGTTGCTCTTGGCCCACTGGATAAAGTCCATCACGATCAGGAAGTAACCGGGGAACCCCATCTGGATGATGATATCCAGCTCGAAATTCAGCCGATCGACATAGACCTGGCGCTTGGCCTCGTAATCTTCGGTGGTGTCCTTGGGCAGCAGGACGGAGAGACGCTCCTCCAGACCATCAAACGACACCTTGCGGAAATACTCGTCGATGGTCATGCCATCGGGAATCGGGAAGTTGGGCAAAAAGTGCTTGCCCAGCTTCACTTCGATATTGCAGCGCTTGGCAATCTCGACGGAGTTTTCCAGGGCCTCGGGCAGGTCGCTGAACAGCTCGGCCATTTCGTCCGCGCTCTTGAGGTACTGCTCTTCGCTGTAGTTCTTGGAACGACGCGGGTCATCCAGGGCCCGGCCTTCACCGATGCACACGCGGGTTTCGTGGGCCTCGAAATCTTCCTTCTTGATAAAGCGCACATCGTTGGTCGCCACCAAGGGCGCGCCCAGCTTGTCGGCCAGGGCTACGGCGGCGTGCAGATGCTCTTCATCGTTGGGGCGGTTGGTGCGCTGGACTTCCAGGTAGAAACGGTCGGGGAAGACCTGCATCCACTCCCTCGCCAGCACTTCGGCTTCATGGGGATTGCCACCCAGCAGTGCGATACCGATCTCGCCCTCCTTGGCGGCCGACAGCATGATCAGGCCTTCGCTGGCCTCGGCGACCCATTCGCGCTCGATGATGATCGAGCCGTTGCGCTGGCCGTCGATAAAGCCACGGGAAATCAATTCGGTGAGGTTGCGATAACCCACGCCATTCATCGCCAGCAGGCTGATGCGGCTCAGGGGGTTATCCGGGTCTTTGTTGGACAGCCACAGGTCGGCGCCGCAGATCGGCTTGATGCCGGCGCCCATGGCGTTCTTGTAGAACTTGACCAGGGAGCACATGTTGTTCTGATCGGTAACCGCGACCGCAGGCATGTTCATGCCCACCAGGGTCTTGACCAGCGGTTTGATCCGTACAAGGCCGTCGACCAGGGAGTATTCAGTGTGCAGGCGCAGGTGAACGAATGAAGCCGGCATAGTGATCCTGTCCAGAAACTTAGAAACAACAAGGCCCGGGATTGTACCGGGCCTTGGCAAAAACATCAGCCTTGCGACTAAACCTCGCTGAGGTTCTCGCGCAGCTCATAAGCCTGGCGCACCGGGGCAAACGAGCGCCGATGGATCGGCGTTGGGCCGAGACGGGCCAGGGCTTCCAGATGAACGGGCGTCGGATAGCCTTTATGGCCCCCGATGCCGTAGCCGGGGTAAATCAATTCGAAGGCAGCCATTTCACGGTCTCGGCTGACCTTGGCCAGGATCGACGCGGCGGCAATGGCTGGAACCTTGCTATCGCCCTTGACCACCGCCTCAGCCGGCATCGCCAGCTTCGGGCAACGGTTGCCGTCGATCATCGCCAGTTTTGGCGTGATATGCAGGCCTTCAACGGCACGCTGCATGGCCAGCATCGTGGCGTGCAGGATGTTCAATTCGTCGATTTCTTCGACTTCGGCCCGAGCGATATGCCAGCTCAAGGCCTTTTCACAGATTTCGTCGTAGAGTTTTTCACGACGCGCTTCGGTGAGTTTTTTCGAGTCGTTGAGGCCCAGGATCGGGCGGTTCGGATCCAGGATCACGGCCGCCGTCACCACCGCGCCACACAGCGGGCCGCGCCCCACTTCGTCAACGCCGGCCACAAGTTCGTGGGTTTGGGCAACCAGGCTGAAATCCAGGCCTATTTGCGTGCTCATAAAGCTTCCTGTTTTTGGCCGATCAAGGTCAATACGGCGTCGGCCGCCTGGTTCGATGCATCACGGCGCAGGGTGCGGTGAATGTCGTCAAAACCGCGGGTCTGTTCTTCGCCGCCGTCGATCAAGGGTAGTAGGGTTTGCGCGAGGGCTTCGGGCGTTGCATCGTCCTGCAACAACTCCGGCACCAACAGACGCTGGGCCAGCAAGTTGGGCAAGGAGATGTAGGGACTTTTGACCATGCGCTTGAGAATCCAGAAAGTCAGTGGCGCCAGGCGATAGGCCACGACCATCGGGCGCTTGTAGAGCAGGGCCTCCAAGGTCGCGGTACCTGAAGCGATCAGCACCGCATCACAGGCCGCCAGGGCCAGGTGCGACCGACCGTCGAGCAGGGTCAATGGCAGATTGCGACCGACCAGCAGTGTCTCGATTTGTGCACGCCGTTGCGGGCTGGCGCAGGGCAACACGAACCGTACCCCGGGCTTCAAGGCTTGAAGGCGCTCGGCAGCATCGAAAAACACGCTGGCAAGACGGCCCACTTCGCCGCCTCGACTGCCAGGCATCAGCGCAACGAGCGGGCCTTCGGGCAACCCCAGTTCGGCACGCGCGGCTGCGCGGTCAGCCTGCAAAGGAATGCTGTCGGCCAGGGTATGCCCGACAAACCTTACCGGCACGCCCTTCTCCTCGTAGAACCTGGCTTCGAACGGCAACAGGGTCAACATCAGGTCGCAGCCTTCGCGGATCTTCAACACACGCTTCTGCCGCCACGCCCACACAGAGGGGCTGACGTAGTGCACGGTCTTGATCCCGGCCTGACGCAACTTGAGTTCGATATTGAGGGTGAAGTCCGGCGCATCGATGCCGATAAAGACATCGGGCTTTTCTTCGATCAACGTCTGGATCAGCAGCTTGCGACGAGCCAGGAGCTCACGCAGGCGACCCAGCACCTCGACCAGGCCCATGACCGACAGACGCTCCATAGGGAAGTACGACGTCAGGCCTTCGGCCTGCATCAGCGGGCCGCCGACGCCGATAAACTCCACCGCAGGGTGCCGGGCCTTGAGAGCCCGCATCAGACCTGCGCCCAAAATGTCGCCGGAAGCTTCTCCGGCCACCAGCGCGATACGCAGAGTAGCCATGATCAGCGGGTGATGCCGCGGGTCGACGCCTGGATCGAGTCACGGAACACCGCGACTTCCGGAAACAACGCTGCCGGCTCGGCCAGTTGGATCAACGCCTGGTCCACCGTCAGCCCCTGACGGTAGACCACCTTGTAGGCGCGGCGCAGGGCGTGGATCGCCTCTTCGCTGAAGCCACGACGGCGCATGCCTTCGAAGTTCATGCTGCGGGCTTCGGCCGGGTTGCCGAACACCGTGACGAACGCCGGAACGTCCTTGCCGATGGCAGTGCCCATGCCGGAAAAGCTGTGGGCGCCGATATGGCAATACTGATGCACCAGGGTAAAACCGGACAGGATCGCCCAATCGTCAACGTGTACATGGCCAGCCAACGCGGTGTTGTTGACCAGGATGCAGTGGTTGCCGATCACGCTGTCATGACCGATATGGGCATAGGCCATGACCAGGTTGTGATCACCCAGCGTGGTCTCGGCACGATCCTGCACGGTGCCACGGTGAATGGTCACGCCTTCACGGATGATGTTGTGATCACCGATTACCAGGCGGGTTTCTTCACCCTTGTACTTCATGTCCGGGGTGTCTTCGCCTACCGAGGAAAACTGGTAGATGCGGTTATGTTTGCCAATGCGGGTCGGACCCTTGAGGATCACGTGCGGCCCGATGACAGTCCCCTCGCCGATTTCCACACCTGCGCCGATGATCGACCAGGGGCCGACCTCAACGTCGGCGGCCAGTACGGCCGACGGATCGATGATTGCGCGAGGGTCAATCAAACTCATAGTTTGCGTTCCGCACAGATGATCTCGGCAGAGCAAACCGGCTTGCCATCTACCGAGGCCTGGCATTCGAACTTCCAGATCTGGCGCTTGCAGCTGATGAACTTGGCTTCCAGGATCAACTGGTCACCCGGGGTAACCGGGTTGCGAAAGCGCAACTTGTCGGAGCCGACGAAATAGTAAAGCGTGCCGTCGGCAGGCTTGAGGTCGAGCATTTTGAAACCAAGGATACCGGCAGCCTGGGCCATTGCTTCGATGATCAATACGCCCGGCATGATGGGATGCGCGGGAAAGTGACCGTTGAAGAACGGTTCGTTGATGCTGACATTCTTGTAGGCACGAATGCGCTTTTCCTCAACATTGAGGTCCACTACACGGTCCACCAGCAGGAACGGGTAACGGTGAGGCAGGTATTCGCGAATCTCGTTGATGTCCATCATTTCGGGGGGAAGCCTGTAATAAAGATTGGGGGCGGGCGACTAAACGCACGCCCCGCTAGCAAATCAAGGAGGCAGTCTAGCGGCTGTGCACACTTGATATGGAAATGGTATCAGCCTTCTGATGAAGCATTACCGCCAGGGGTCACGTCCCCAACACGCTTTTCCAGCTGTTTGAGACGTCGAGCCATGTCGTCGAGCTGCCTCAAACGTGCTGCGCTCTTGCGCCATTCAGCTGCGGGCTGCATGGCGGTACCAGATGAGTAGGCCCCCGGTTCGGTAATCGAGTGGGTCACCATGGTCATACCGGTGATGAAAACGTTGTCGCAAATATCGATATGCCCCACCAGCCCTACGCCACCGGCGAGCATGCAATGCTTGCCGATCCGGGTGCTGCCGGAAATGCCTACACACGCGGCCATGGCGGTGTGATCGCCAATCTGCACGTTGTGGGCGATCTGGATCTGGTTGTCGAGCTTCACGCCGTTACCGATCACGGTATCGGCCAGGGCTCCGCGATCGACAGCCGTGTTGACACCGATTTCCACGTCGTCGCCGATCAATACACCGCCGACCTGGGCAATCTTGTGCCAGACGCCCTTGGCGTTGGCAAAACCGAAGCCTTCACCACCGATCACGGCACCCGACTGAATGACCACACGTTCACCGATGCGCACGTCGTGGTACAGGGTCACGCGAGGTGCCAGCCAACCGTCGGCGCCGATTACACAGCGAGCGCCGATAAAGCAATGCGCACCGACCGTTACACCGGCCGCGATGCGTGCACCGCTCTCGATCACCGCAAACGCACCGATGCTGGCCGCAGGGTCAACCTGGGCATCATCGGCGATAACCGCAGACGAATGAACACCACCTGCTGCCTTGGGCTTCGGGTCGAACAGATGCGACGCCTTTGCGTACGACAGGTAGGGGTCAGCCACTACCAGGGCATCCCCGGCATAACTCTCGGCGTCAGCGGCCTTCAGCAACACGGCTGCGGCCTGGCAGTCGACCAGGTATTTACGGTATTGGGGGTTTGCGAGGAAGCTCAACTGAGCTGGGCCAGCCTCCTGCAAGGTGGCTAGCCCAGTAATTTCCTTCTCCGGGGAACCACGCAAGGTGGCTCCCAGGAACTCGGCCAACTCGCCGAGCTTGATAGTCGCGGTCATGGCTTACTTCAGCTGGTTCATGCGCTCGATCACCTGACGGGTGATGTCGTATTGAGGCTTGACGTCAATCACTGCGCCACGCTCGAACACCAGGTCAAAGGCACCTTTCTTGATGACTTCTTCCACGGCGCTGTCGAGTTTAGGCTTCAGCTGTTTCAGCATTTCACGGTCGGCAACAGCCTTGGCTTCGTTCAGCTCCTTGGATTGGAACTGGTAGTCACGGGCCTTTTGCTTGAACTCAAGCTCCAGACGCTCGCGCTCGCCTTGCTGCATCTTGTCGCCACCCGCTACCAGACGGTCCTGGATACCCTTGGCGCTGCTTTCCAACGTCTTGAGCTTGGTCAGTTGCGGACCGAATTTTTTCTCGGCATCCACGGCGTATTTCTTGGCCGCATCGGATTCCAGCAGGGCCATCTGATAGTTCAGGACGGCGATTTTCATTTCGGCGAAGGCCGGGGTGGCTACCAGCACGGTGGCCAGCAGAACCAATTGAGTCAACTTACGCACGATGTACTCCTACAGAATCCGTTGTCGTTATCTTGGGTCAGACGCTTAGAACGTCTGGCCGAGGGAGAATTGGAAAATCTGGGTTTCAGCGTTATCCGGTTTCTTGATCGGCATGGCCAGAGCAAAGCTCAACGGGCCAAGCGCAGTCACCCAGGTCACACCGACACCCACCGAGCTCGCCAGGTTGCTGAGGCTCACGTCGTTGCACTCAGTCCGTGACTTCACGCCGCTTGGGTTGGTGATCTGTTCGCACTTGGAGTCGAAAACGTTACCCACATCCCAGAAGACCGAAGTACGCAGGGACCGCTGATCCTTGACGAACGGCAGCGGGAACAGGATTTCCGCACCACCCTGGATCAACACGTTACCACCGAATGGCAGCGGGTCGTTGTCGGAGTCAGCTACGGTGCCCTGGTTACCGGTCACACCAACGCCACGGCTCGGTGTACCACGTGGACCCAGGGTGCTGTCCTTGAAGCCCCGCACGGAGTTGAAGCCACCCGCGTAGTAGTTCTCGTAGAACGGCAGCCCATTGGTGGAACCATAACCGTCGCCATAACCCAGCTCGGTGTGCAGGCGCATGGTGTAGTTATCGCTCAGCGGCTGGAACAACTGGCCACGGTAATCGAGCTTGAAGAACGACAGGTCGCTGCCCGGCGTCGTTGCTTCCAGCGTCAGGCTCTGGGAATGGCCACGGGTGGCAAGCACGCCTTTGTTCAGGGTCGACTCGGACCAGCCGGCGGACGCCTTGAAGTTCAGGAACTTGTCGCCTTCCTTGCGAGTGAAGTCGAAGATCTCGTCCACGGTGTACACACCGGTCTTGATCTCATCCTGTTGCGCAGTCAGGCCGAAGGTCAGGCGCGAGGTCTCGCTGATCGGGTAACCGATGTTGGCGCCTACGCCCAGGCTGTCGATTGCATAGCTGGCTACGTCGACGTCAAGGTCTTTGTAGTCGGTGGTGCGATAGAAGGCGTTGTAGCCCAGGCTGACACCGTCCGCGGTCCAGTAGGGGTCGACATAACCGAAGTTATAACGGCTCTGGTATTCGCTTCGGGTCAGGCCGATGGACACCTTGTTACCGGTACCCAGGAAGTTGTTCTGGGTGATGGAACCACCGAGGATCAGGCCGGCACTCTGTGCGAAACCGACACTGGCGGTGATCGAACCCGACGCTTGCTCTTCCACGGCGTAGTTCACGTCAACCTGGTCATCCACACCCGGTACGGCTGGCGTTTCGACGTTCACTTCCTTGAAGAAGCCCAGGCGCTCAAGACGGGTCTTGGACTGGTCGATCAGGTAAGTCGATGCCCAGCCACCTTCCATCTGGCGCATTTCGCGGCGCAGCACTTCGTCCGCGGACTTGGTGTTGCCACGGAAGTTGATGCGGTTCACGTAGGCACGCTTGCCTGGGTCGACGACAAAGGTGATGTCCACGGTGTGGTCTTCATCGTGGGGGGTAGGCACGCCGTTGACGTTGGCGAAGGTATAGCCTTCGTTACCCAGGCGACGGGTGATCAGTTCGGACGTGGTGGTCATCAGCTTGCGCGAGAACACCTGGTCTTTCTGCACCAGCAACAGGGCCTTGACCTGGTCTTCAGGCACTTTCAAGTCGCCGCTGAGCTTCACGTCACGAACCTTGTACTTCTCGCCTTCGTTGACGTTGACAGTAATGTAGACGTGCTTCTTGTCCGGGGTGATGGACACCTGGGTCGAAGCGATATCCATGTTGATATAGCCACGGTCCAGGTAGTAGGAACGCAGGCGTTCCAGGTCACCGGAGAGTTTTTCGCGGGCGTACTTGTCATCGTTCTTGAAGAACGACAACCAGTTGGTGGTCTTGAGCTCGAACAGGTCGATCAGGTCTTCATCAGCGAACTTGGTGTTGCCCACCACGTTGATGTGCTGAATGGCCGCCACGGTACCTTCGTTGATGTTGACCTTGAGGCCGACACGGTTACGAGGCTGCGGCACGACTTCCGTTTCCACGGTCGCGGAGTAGCGACCCTGGGCAACGTACTGGCGCTGCAGTTCGTTACGCACACCTTCAAGGGTGGCGCGCTGGAAGATCTCGCCCTCGGCCAGGCCGGATTGCTTCAAGCCTTTCATCAGGTCTTCAGTGGAGATCGCCTTGTTGCCTTCGATCTCGATACTGGCGACGGAAGGTCGCTCGACGACGGTGATGACCAGGACGTTACCTTCGCGACCCAGTTGGATGTCTTGAAAGAACCCGGTTTTGAACAGCGCACGAGTGGATTCCACCAGGCGACGGTCATCAGCCTGTTCCCCGACGTTCAACGGCAAGGCACCAAAGACACTACCCGCGGAAACCCGCTGGAGGCCGTTGACGCGAATATCGGAGATGGTGAAGGACTCGGCGTGAACTTCGGCGATCATCAATACGGTGAGAACCGCAGTTAGCAGCAGACGTTTCATGAAGTCCTTTCTTATTCCAACTGGCAATAAACAAACTGCCGCAAAATGCGGCAGATTCGCAATTCAGCGAAGCGTTACAGTCGACCCAGATCGTTGACCAAGGCTAATAACATCACCCCGACCACCAAGCTGATACCGATCTGTATCCCCCAACCCTGCACCCGATCCGACAAGGGGCGACCACGCACCCACTCGACCAGATAAAACAACAGATGCCCCCCATCCAATACTGGAATGGGCAGCAAATTCAGAACACCCAGGCTGATACTCAGATAAGCCAGGAAATTCAGGAAATCCGCGACACCCGACTGGGCAGAAGCGCCCGCCACTTTAGCAATGGTTATCGGTCCACTCAAGTTTTTTACCGAGAGCTCGCCGAACAACATTTTCTTGAGGGATTCGAGGGTCAGCACACTCATGGTCCAGGTGCGTTTTGCACCCTCGCCAATGGCCGCCAGCGGCCCGAAACTGACCTCACGCACCATCGAGGGCGGCCACTCCGGACTCTTGACGCCTGCACCCAGGTAACCCCCGGCCGCCTTGGCTTCCCCACGTACCGCCAGGGTCACGGGGACGTCAATTTGAGCACCGTCACGCTCAATTTTCAGCACAATCCTTGTATCAGGGCGTACGCGCACCAGGTCGACTACCTGCTGCCACTCACCCAACGCCTGGCCATCGAGGGCCAGCAAGCGATCGCCGGTTTTCAGACCCGCGGCCTGGGCCGGACCCTTCGGATCCAGCTCGGCAAGCACTGGCGGCAGCGCAGGACGCCATGGACGGATGCCCAGGGACTTGATCGGATCAGGCTCGTCAGCGCCCTTGAGCCAATGGTCCAAGGCCAACGTGCGCGGGGTCTCGGCACTGGAATCCTGCTCACGCACCACGACGTTGACGGTGCCGCTTTCACCCAAACGACGTACCAGCTGCAAATTGACCGCGCCCCAACCCGTCGTCGGCTCACCATCAATGGAAACAATTTCCTGCCCTGCGACCAGACCTGCCTTGGCGGCGATACTGTCCGCCTCGACCGCGCCGATGACAGGACGCACCTGCTCGCTGCCGAGCATGGCCAGGACCCAGAAAAACAGCATCGCCAGGAGGAAGTTGGCGATCGGACCGGCCGCAACAATGGCGATACGCTGACGAACGGTCTTGCGATTGAAGGATTGGTCCACCTGATCGGCCGGCACTTCGCCTTCACGCTCATCGAGCATCTTGACATAGCCACCCAACGGGATGGCCGCGATCACGAACTCGGTGCCGTGCCGGTCGTGCCAGCGAACCAGCGGCATGCCGAAGCCGACGGAAAAGCGCAGTACCTTGACGCCGCAACGACGTGCCACCCAGAAGTGGCCGAATTCGTGGAAGGTAACCAGCACACCCAGAGCAACCAGGGTGCCGACAATCATGTAAAGCGCACTCATCTAATTTCTCCGCATTCCAATCCAGTGCCCCAAGGCTCAATCGCGCCCACAAGACTAACGCGCGTTGCGGTCCAACCATTGCTCGGCCAAGGCGCGCGCCTTGGTGTCCGCCTCGAATACCGCGCCGAGGTCGTTCACCGCGACCACGGGCTCAAGACTCAGGACGTCCTCGATGATACTCGCGATCTGCGGAAAGCGGATGCGCCGTTCGAGAAACGCCGCCACGGCCACTTCATTCGCCGCATTGAGCATCGCCGGCGCGCTGTTACCCGCCTCCGCGGCCTCACGTGCCAGACGCAGGCACGGAAAACGTTGCTCGTCCGGCGCCTCGAAGTCCAAGCGGGCAATGGCAAACAGATCCAGTGGCGCCACGCCGGAATCAATTCGCTCCGGCCAGGCCAGGGCATTGGCGATCGGGGTGCGCATATCCGGATTGCCCAATTGGGCCAATACCGAGCCATCCACGTAGTCGACCAGTGAATGAATCACACTTTGCGGGTGAATCACCACCTCGACCTGATCCGGTCGCGCATCGAACAACCAGCAGGCTTCGATCAACTCCAGGCCTTTATTCATCATGCTTGCCGAGTCCACGGAGATCTTGCGCCCCATCGACCAGTTAGGATGAGCGCACGCCTGGTCCGGAGACACCTGCTCCAACTCCCCCAAGGGAGTTTGCCGGAAAGGACCACCCGACGCGGTCAGCAGAATCCGACGCACACCCACCTGTCCCAGGCCGCGAGCAAAGTCGCCGGGCATGCATTGGAAGATCGCATTGTGTTCACTGTCGAGGGGCAGCAGTACGGCGCCGCTCTTGCGCACCGCCTGCATGAAGAGCGCGCCGGACATCACCAGCGCTTCTTTGTTGGCCAGCAGGATCTTCTTGCCCGCATCCACGGCAGCCAAGGTCGGACGCAAGCCGGCGGCACCGACGATAGCGGCCACCACCGTATCCACCTCGGCATCGGCCGAGACCTGGCACAACCCCTCCTCCCCCACCAGCACCTGAGTGGCCAGCCCGGCAGCCCGCAGATCATCCTGCAGGCTCCGTGCCGCCGAACGCCCGGGCACCACGGCAAAGCGCGGCACGTGACGCACGCACAGTGCCAGCAGTTCGCTGAGGCGGGTGAACCCGGTCAGGGCAAACACTTGATAGCGGTCAGGATGACGAGCGATCACATCCAGGGTGCTCAACCCTACCGAGCCGGTTGCACCCAGCACGGTCACTTGTTGCAGGCGGCTCACGAAGCGGTCATCCACAACAGCACGGCAAAGATCGGGATGGCTGCGGTAAGGCTATCGATACGATCCAGCACCCCGCCATGACCCGGCAGCAGGTTGCTGCTGTCCTTGATCCCGGCCTGGCGCTTGAACATGCTTTCGGTGAGATCACCGACCACCGAGATAAATACGACGATGGCCGTGCCCAGCAGGGCCAGGAAGATTTCCTTCGCCGACCAGTCGCGCACCAGACCCACCACAAGCGTGATCACCAGCGTCAACGCCAGGCCGCCATACACGCCTTCCCAACTCTTGCCCGGACTGACTGACGGCGCCAGCTTGCGCTTGCCGAATGCCCGGCCAGAGAAGTAGGCGCCGATGTCTGCCCCCCAGACCAGCACCATCACCGCCATGATCAGCCAGTTACCCATCGGCGAATTCTTGATCTCCACCAGCCCTTGCCAGGCAGGCAACAGAATCAACAAGCCAATCACCAGCTTGCTGGCGACACTGGACCACTGGCCACTGCTGCGCGGAAAAGTCAGCACCAGGTAGGTCGCAAGCGCCCACCACAGCACCGCTGCCCCCAACACCCAGGGCACGATAATGCTCGACAGGGTATGCATCAGAAACAGCAGTACCGCCACCACGAGGGCATACGCCACACGCGGCAGCTGCGCATTGAAACCTGCCAATCGCGCCCATTCCCAGGCACCCAGGGTGACCACCAGGCCGATAAACAGCGCAAAGCCGGAGCCATCCAGCAGGAAAAACCCGCACAAGGCAATCGGCAACAGTATCAGTGCTGTGATGATTCGTTGTTTAAGCATTTAAACCCGGGCTCCAGCTTCGATCTGCTCACTCGTTTTACCGAAGCGACGCTGACGGGAAGCGAAATCGGCCAGCGCAGTGCGCATGGCATCGTGTTTGAAGTCCGGCCAGAACAGGTCGGAGAAGTACAGCTCGGTATAGGCCAATTGCCATAAGAGGAAATTGCTGATGCGATGCTCACCACCGGTACGGATACACAAGTCAGGCAACGGCAGGTCGCCGGTCACCAGGCAGGTCTGTAACAGTTCAGGCGTGATGTCGTCCGGCCGCAGATGACCGGCCTGCACTTCGCGGGCCAGTCGCTGCGCAGCCTGGGCAATGTCCCACTGGCCACCGTAATTGGCGGCGATTTGCAGCACAAAGCGGTCAGTGCCGGCAGTGATCGCCTCGGCTTCACGCATGGCCGCCTGCAGTTCCGGGTGAAAGCGCGAGCGGTCGCCGATGATGCGCAGGCTGATGTTGTTGTCATTCAGGCGCTTGGCCTCACGACGCAGGGCCTTGAAGAACAGATCCATCAAGGCACTGACTTCTTCGGCGGGCCGCTGCCAGTTTTCACTGGAGAACGCGAACAGGGTCAATACCTCGACCTTGGCCTCGGCACACACCTCGATCACGGCCCGTACCGCATCGACACCCGCCTTATGCCCGGCAACACCCGGCATAAAACGCTTCTTCGCCCAGCGATTATTCCCATCCATGATGATCGCGACATGGCGCGGCACCACGGAGGGCACAGTCTGCTTGGTCTTTTCCATGAAGGCGTCCTGACCCCTTATACGGCCATCAGGTCCTTTTCTTTTTCTTCGGTTGCCTGGGTGATCTTCGCCTCGGCTTCCTTGGTCAGCTTGTCGATATCGGCGACGGCACGACGCTCTTCGTCTTCGCTGATTTCCTTGTCCTTGACCAACTTCTTCAGCTCGCCCAAGGCATCACGACGAATGTTACGCACTGCAACACGCGCATCTTCAGCCGCGCTGCGGGCCTGCTTGGTGAAGCCCTTGCGGGTTTCTTCAGTCAGGGCCGGCATGGAGATCAACAGCAACTCACCCAGGTTGGTCGGGTTGAGGTTCAGGCCGGCGCTCTGGATGGCCTTGTCGACTGCAGCGAGCATGTTGCGCTCGAAAGCCACGACCTGCAGGGTGCGCGAATCCTTTACGGTAACGTTGGCCACGCCGCTCAGCGGGGTATCAGCGCCGTAATAAGGCACCATCACGCTGCCCAGGATGCTCGGGTGCGCCTTGCCGGTACGAATCTGGCCAAATGCGTGGCTCAGAGACTCCAGGGATTTCTGCATACGCGCTTGGGCGTCTTTCTTGATTTCGTTGATCATTGTTGGCCTTCCTCGATCAGAGTCCCTTCCGCGCCGCCGTGTACGATATTCAGCAGGGCACCGGGCTTGTTCATGTTAAATACGCGCAGCGGCATCTTGTGGTCGCGGCACAGGCAAATAGCCGTCAGGTCCATCACGCCCAGCTTGCGATCCAGCACTTCATCGTAGGTCAGATGATCGAACTTCTCGGCATGCGGGTCTTTGAATGGGTCTGCGGTGTACACGCCATCTACCTTGGTCGCCTTGAGCACCACGTCGGCATCGATCTCGATGGCGCGCAGGCAAGCAGCCGAGTCCGTGGTGAAGAACGGGTTGCCGGTACCGGCAGCGAAGATCACCACCTCTTTGGCGTTCAGGTGGCGCATGGCTTTGCGACGATCATAGTGATCGGTCACACCCACCATGGAAATAGCCGACATCACGATAGCCGAGATATTGGCACGCTCCAGGGCGTCACGCATGGCCAGGGCGTTCATCACAGTGGCCAGCATGCCCATGTGGTCGCCGGTGACCCGATCCATGCCGGCCGCACTCAGTGCTGCGCCGCGGAACAGGTTACCGCCACCGATCACCAGGCCGACCTGTACGCCGATGCCGACCAACTGGCCGACTTCCAGCGCCATGCGGTCGAGTACCTTGGGGTCGATCCCGAACTCTTCCGAGCCCATCAGGGCCTCGCCGCTAAGCTTGAGTAGAATGCGTTTATAGCGAGCCTGATAACCACTGCCCTGCTGAGCCATTGCGAATCTCTCCTGCGGCGTATTTTTAAAAAATTCTTGGCGAGCCGTTTACGGCTTGCGTTCACTCTAGCTGGACGCTCTCACAGCGCCATCGGAACACGGCTTTGTAAGCCAGTTCCGAGGGTAAGCCAAATTAAATCGGCCTGCCCATTTGAAAAGAGGCTGCGCGCGTGAGCGGGCAGCCTCTTTCGGGCGACAGTTAAAAACTGTCTTATTGCTTGGCGGCAGCCAGCTGGGCAGCAACTTCTTCAGCGAAGTTGTCGACCGGCTTCTCGATGCCTTCGCCTACCTTGAAGTAAGTGAAGGAAACGATTTCAGCACCGGCTTTCTTGGCCAGTTCGCCAACCTTGACTTCAGGGTTCTTGACGAACGCCTGCTCAACCAGGCTTGCTTCGGCCAGGAACTTGCTGATACGGCCCTTGACCATGTTCTCAACAATGTTTTCTGGCTTGCCTTTGATTTTTTCTTCGTTCAGCTGCAGGAACACAGCTTTTTCACGCTCGATCGCTTCGGCAGAAACTTCCGAAGGCAGCAGGAACTCAGGGTTGCTGGCCGCTACGTGCATAGCGATGTCTTTGGCCAGCTCAACGTTGCCGCCCTTCAGGACCACTGCAACGCCGATCTTGTTGCCGTGCAGGTAACCACCGACAACATCACCTTCAACGCGTACCAGGCGACGGATGTTGACGTTTTCGCCAACCTTGCCGACCAGTACCAGGCGATCAGCTTCTTGAGCGGCGATCAGCGGAGCGACGTCAGTCAGCTTGTCGGCGAACGCTTTTTCAACGCTGGCAGCAACGAATGCCTTGAAGTCGTCCTGCAGGGCCAGGAAGTCGGTCTGGGAGTTCACTTCCAGCAGAACAGCAGATTTGCCGTCTTCTTTCAGAGCGATAGCGCCTTCAGCAGCCACGTTGCCTGCTTTCTTGGCAGCCTTGATGGCGCCGGAAGCACGCATGTCATCAATGGCTTTTTCGATGTCGCCGTCAGCCTTTTCCAGGGCTTTCTTGCAATCCATCATGCCTTCGCCGGTACGCTCACGCAGTTCTTTAACCAACGCTGCAGTAATTGCTGCCATTTTCAAATTCCTCTTGGATAGGTTTTCAACCATTCCACCCGATCGAACGGGGGATCAATTCTTCCCGAACCACCCTTGTTAGCCGCTGCACGTTACAGGTGATGTAGCTGCGCTGCTGACAAATGGTTTTCGAGGTGGCAAAAAGGGGGCCAAGCCCCCTTTTTGCTTACTGAGTCAACGCCAGGGCGTCAATTACTCAGCTGCGGCTACCGGAGCTTCTTCAACGAACTGCTCGGTGCCACCAGCAACGTGGTTGCGACCACGGATGACAGCGTCAGCCATCGAACCCATGTACAGCTGGATGGCGCGGATGGCGTCATCGTTGCCTGGGATGATGTAGTCAACGCCTTCCGGGCTGCTGTTGGTATCGACTACGCCGATAACAGGAATGCCCAGCTTGTTGGCTTCGGTGATCGCGATGCGCTCGTGATCAACGTCGATAACGAACAGTGCGTCAGGCAGACCGCCCATGTCCTTGATACCACCCAGGGAACGATCGAGCTTTTCCAGGTCACGAGTGCGCATCAGCGCTTCTTTCTTGGTCAGCTTGGCGAAAGTACCGTCTTCGGCCTGCACTTCAAGGTCACGCAGACGCTTGATGGAAGCACGGATGGTTTTGAAGTTGGTCAGCATGCCGCCCAACCAGCGGTGATCGACGTACGGCGAACCGCAACGTGCTGCTTCTTCAGCAACGATCTTGCCAGCGGAACGCTTGGTGCCGACGAACAGGATCTTGTTTTTGCCCTGGGCCAGGCGCTCTACGAAAGTCAGAGCTTCGTTGAACATTGGCAAGGTTTTTTCAAGGTTGATGATGTGGATCTTGTTACGCGCGCCGAAAATGTACTTACCCATTTTCGGGTTCCAGTAACGGGTCTGGTGACCGAAGTGCACACCGGCCTTCAGCATATCGCGCATGTTGACTTGGGACATGATAGTTCCTTAATAAGTCGGGTTTGGCCTCCACGTATCCCAATGACCAACCAGCGGCATCAAGGCCTCCGGCACCCAGGTCATCGTGTCGACACGTGTGTGGATTTAAGCTTTTCGGGGTATCCCCGGAAAGCGGCGCATTTTATACCACACGAAGGGCGAAAACGAAACACGCAATCACATTTGGCGTGGGCGACGTGTACGCAACCCTTTGAATAGAGCCGATATAACCCCATTTGATAGAGAGAAGCGATCGTCGGGGGCTCATGATTTGCCGCCCGCGTCTGTTAGAATCGCGTTTTTTGGCGCTTGTGCGAACTCTGCAACCTTTTGTCGCACGCCCGTAAACCGTATTGATTTCAGCGCATCGCGCTAGAGAGAGCCTGTATGACCGTTAGTTTGAAAACCGCCGAAGACATCGCCGGCATGCGCATTGCCGGCAAACTGGCTGCCGACGTGCTGGAAATGATCGCCGAGCACGTCAAGCCCGGCGTTACCACGGAAACCCTGAACCAGATCTGCCACGACTATATAGTCAATGTGCAGGGCGCCATTCCTGCGCCGCTGAACTACAAGGGCTTCCCCAAGTCGATCTGTACTTCGGTCAATCACGTGGTCTGCCACGGGATTCCGGGCGACAAGCCGTTGAAGGACGGCGACACCCTGAACATCGACGTCACCGTGATCAAGGACCGCTACTTCGGCGACACCAGCCGCATGTTCCACGTCGGCACCGTGCCGGTGTGGGCCGAGCGCCTGTCCCAGGTCACCCAGGAATGCATGTACAAGGCCATCGAGATCGTCAAGCCTGGCTGCCGCCTGGGCGACATCGGTGAAGTGATCCAGAAGCACGCCGAAAAGAACGGTTTCTCGGTGGTGCGCGAATTCTGCGGCCACGGTATCGGCACGGTCTTCCACGAAGAACCGCAGATCCTTCACTACGGCCGCGCCGGCACCGGCATGGAGCTCAAGGCAGGCATGACCTTTACCATCGAGCCGATGATCAACCAGGGCAAGGCCGACACCAAGGTGCTGGGCGACGGCTGGACCGCCATCACCAAGGACCGCAAGCTCTCGGCCCAGTGGGAACACACCCTGCTGGTCACCGAGACCGGCTACGAGATCTTCACCCTGCGCGCCGACGACACGATCCCACGCGTTTCGGCGTGAAGGGCTGCCAAGGTTTTCCCAAACTGTGTTGTGACTGACTGATAGATAGAAAGGAAAGCCGATCAATGCCCCAGGTGGATCCCGAACTCTTCGACCGTGGCCAGTTCCAGGCCGAGCTGGCACTGAAAGCGAGCCCCATCGCCGCATTCAAAAAGGCGATCCGCCAGGCCCGCGAGGTGCTCGACGAGCGCTTTCGCAGCGGCCGGGACATCCGCCGGCTGATCGAAGACCGCGCCTGGTTCGTCGATAACATCCTGCAAAAAGCCTGGGAACAGTTCAGTTGGAGCGAAGACGCCGATATTGCCCTGGTGGCGGTCGGCGGCTACGGTCGTGGCGAGCTGCACCCGTACTCCGACATCGACCTGCTGATCCTGCTGGACAGCGCCGACCATGAGATCTTTCGCGACTCCATCGAGCGCTTTCTGACACTGCTGTGGGACATCGGCCTGGAAGTCGGCCAGAGCGTGCGCTCGGTGGATGAGTGCGCCGAAGAGGCCCGCGCCGACCTGACCGTCATCACCAACCTGATGGAAAGCCGCACCATCGCCGGCCCCGAGCGCCTGCGCCAGCGCATGCTCGAAGTCACCAGCACCGCGCACATGTGGCCGAGCAAGGATTTCTTCCTGGCCAAGCGTGCCGAGCAGAAGGCCCGGCACCACAAGTACAACGACACCGAATACAACCTCGAACCCAACGTCAAAGGCTCGCCGGGCGGGTTGCGCGACATCCAGACGATTCTGTGGGTCGCACGTCGCCAATACGGCACCCTGAACCTGCGCGCCCTGGCCGGCGAAGGCTTCCTGGTAGAGAGCGAAAATGCCCTGCTGGCGTCGTCCCAGGAATTCCTGTGGAAAGTGCGCTACGCCCTGCACATGCTCGCCGGGCGCTCCGAAGATCGCCTGCTGTTCGACCACCAGCGCTCCATCGCCACCCTGCTGGGGTTTGAAGGCGAAGACGCGAAGACCAGCATCGAAAGCTTCATGCAGCAGTACTACCGGGTGGTCATGAGCATTGCCCAGCTCAGCGACCTGATCATCCAGCATTTCGAAGAAGTGATCCTCGCTCCGGAAGACGAAGCACCGCCGCAGCCGATCAATTCGCGCTTCCAACTGCACGACGGCTATATCGAGGCACGCAACGACAACGTGTTCCGCCGCACTCCGTTCGCCATGCTGGAAATCTTCGTGCTGATGGCCCAGCAGCCGGAAATCAAGGGCGTACGCGCCGACACCATCCGCCTGCTGCGGGAAAACCGTCACCTGATCGACGACGACTTTCGCAACGACATTCGCAACACCAGCCTGTTTATCGAGCTGTTCAAGTGCAAGATCGGCATCCATCGCAACCTGCGGCGCATGAACCGCTATGGCATCCTCGGGCGTTACCTGCCGGAGTTCGGGTTTATCGTCGGGCAGATGCAGCACGACCTGTTCCACATCTACACCGTGGACGCCCACACCCTCAACCTGATCAAGCACTTGCGCAAGTTGCAGTACACCCAGGTATCAGAGAAATTCCCGCTGGCCAGCAAGCTCATGGCCAAGCTGCCCAAGCCGGAGTTGATCTACCTCGCCGGCCTGTACCACGACATCGGCAAGGGCCGGCATGGCGACCACTCGGAAATCGGCGCGGTGGATGCCGAGGCGTTCTGCCAGCGCCACCAGTTGCCACTGTGGGACAGCCGCCTGATCGTGTGGCTGGTGCAGAACCACCTGGTGATGTCGACCACTGCCCAGCGCAAGGACTTGTCCGACCCGCAGGTGATCCACGACTTCGCCGGGATCGTCGGCGATGAAACCCGCCTCGACTACCTGTACGTGCTGACCGTCTCCGACATCAACGCCACCAACCCGACCCTGTGGAACTCCTGGCGCGCCAGCCTGTTGCGCCAGCTCTACACCGAGACCAAGCGCGCGCTGCGCCGTGGCCTGGAAAACCCGGTGGACCGCGAAGAGCAGATCCGCCGCACCCAAAGCGCCGCCCTGGACATCCTGGTGCGCGGCGGCAACGACCCGGACGACGTCGAGCAGTTGTGGTCGCAATTGGGGGACGATTACTTCCTGCGCCACACCGCCGGCGATGTCGCCTGGCACAGTGACGCGATCCTGCAGCAGCCGGCCGATGGCGGCCCGCTGGTGTTGATCAAGGAAACCACCCAGCGCGAATTCGAAGGCGGCACGCAGATCTTCATCTATGCACCCGACCAGCACGACTTCTTCGCCGTGACCGTGGCGGCCATGGACCAGCTCAACCTGAATATCCATGACGCCCGGGTCATCACCTCCAGCAGCCAGTTCACCCTCGACACCTATATCGTGCTCGACACCGAAGGCGAGTCCATCGGCGATAACCCGGCGCGGGTGAAAAAGATCCGCGAAGGCCTGACCGAAGCCCTGCGTAACCCCGACGACTACCCGACGATCATCCAGCGCCGGGTACCGCGTCAGCTCAAGCACTTTGCCTTTGCGCCCCAGGTGACCATTTCCAACGATGCACAGCGCCCGGTGACCGTACTGGAACTCAGCGCGCCGGACCGGCCAGGCCTGCTGGCGCGGATCGGCGGCATTTTCCTGGAATTCGATTTGTCACTGCAGAACGCCAAGATTGCGACCCTCGGCGAGCGGGTGGAGGACGTGTTCTTTATTACCGATGCCGATAACCAGCCGCTGTCCGACCCGGAGCTGTGCCTGCGCTTGCAGGCGGCGATCGTGCAGCAGTTGAGCGTGCCCCAGGAACCCGGTGTCGAGCTGACGCGCCTGACGATTTGATACCAGGAGCGGCCCACCGCTCCCTCCCAGTTTTTAACGCCTTGCACGAGATCCACCGATGAACAACGCCCTGAACCAGCTCCAGCCCTACCCGTTCGAAAAGCTGCGCGCCCTGCTGGGCAGCGTCACGCCGAACCCGGACAAGCGCCCGATCGCTTTGTCCATCGGCGAACCCAAGCACAAATCGCCGCAGTTCGTTGCCGATGCCCTGGCTAACAACCTCGACCAGATGGCGGTCTACCCCACCACCCTGGGCATCCCGGCCTTGCGCGAGGCCATCGGTGGCTGGTGCGAACGCCGCTTCGACGTCCCCAAGGGCTGGCTGGATCCGGCGCGCACTATCCTGCCGGTCAACGGCACCCGTGAAGCGTTGTTCGCCTTCACCCAGACCGTGGTCAACCGGGGCGATGACGCGCTGGTGGTCAGCCCGAACCCCTTCTACCAGATCTACGAAGGCGCCGCGTTCCTGGCCGGGGCCAAGCCGCACTACCTGCCATGCCTGGATGAAAACGGCTTCAACCCGGATTTCGACGCGGTATCGCCAGACATCTGGAAACGCTGCCAGATCCTGTTCCTCTGCTCCCCCGGCAACCCGACCGGTGCACTGATCCCGGTCGACACCCTGAAAAAACTCATCGCCCTGGCCGACGAATATGACTTCGTTATCGCCGCCGACGAATGCTACAGCGAACTGTACTTCGACGAACAAACCCCGCCACCGGGCCTGCTCAGCGCGTGCGTCGAGCTGGGCCGCCAGGACTTCAAGCGTTGCGTGGTGTTCCACAGCCTGTCCAAGCGCTCCAACCTGCCAGGCCTGCGCTCCGGTTTTGTTGCTGGCGACGCCGAGATCCTCAAGGGTTTCCTGCTGTACCGCACTTACCATGGCTGTGCGATGCCGGTGCAAACCCAGCTGGCAAGCATCGCGGCCTGGCAGGACGAGGCCCATGTGCAGGCCAACCGCGACCTGTACCGCGAGAAGTTTGATGCCGTGCTGGCGATCCTCAAGCCGGTGCTGGACGTACAGGCCCCGGACGGCGGCTTCTACCTGTGGCCGAATGTGCAAGGCGATGATGCCGCGTTCTGCCGCGATTTGTTCGTGGAGGAACACGTGACCGTGGTGCCGGGTTCGTACCTCTCCCGGGAAGTGGATGGCGTGAACCCCGGCGCCGGGCGCGTACGCCTGGCGTTGGTTGCGCCGCTGGCCGAATGTGTGGAAGCGGCTGAGCGTATTCGGGACTTCATTCAGCGTCGTCGATAGGCAACCGGGTCATTTCATCTGGCCCAGATTCGCCTCACTCATATCCAGCTCCGCCAACACTTCCCTCAAAACGTCATCACCAATTTGGTGATGACGGCTCAAGCTGTACAACTCCAAGCGTTGCGCACGCAGGGCCTTGAGCCGCAGTTTTCGCTCAAGCAGGTCCATCTGCATCGCGAGCGCCTGGGCTTCGGCCGAGTCGTTGAACACTTCCAACTGATGGCGGTATTCCGACATCAACCGTGCCTTTAGCTCCGTAGCCAGCGCCGCCTGGGCGGCGTCGGACGTTTCCGAGTCTAAGGGCTCTTCCGCCTCCAGTGCGTGAATCGCTGCCACGGCGGTTTTTTTCCAGGCCTCGCGCACTTCGTTATGGCGCTTTTCATCCGGACTCTTTTCAACGCCCCGCAAGAGCAGCGGCAGGGCGATGCAGGCGGCGATCAGTGACAGCAGGATCACACCGGCCGCGATAAAGATCAGCAGGTCGCGCTCGGGGAAATCCTGGCCTGGCACCAGCAGCAATGGCACCGACATTACACCGGCCAGGGTCACCGCACCGCGCACACCGCCCACGGTCAACAGCCAGCAGGAACGCGCAGTGGGCACCAGGGTCAACTCACTTTTCCCACGCAGCCGCCGGAGCAAACCCGATAGGCGCCAGATGCTCTGCACCCAGATAAAACGCAGCACCACCAACACCAGGAAAATCGCAGTCACATCCAGGCAGCGATACAACAAGGTGGGCCACAGCGTCGGCTCATGACTGGCCACGGCCTTGATGATGTCCGGCAATTGCAGGCCCAGCAGCAGGAAGATCAGGCCATTGAAGGCAAATTCCAGCAATGACCAGACACTGCGATTGAGCAGGCGCGTACTGGTCTGGCGAGGCAGCAGGTCGAGCCAGCTTTGCATCATGCCCGCCGCGACCGCCGACAAGATGCCCGAGGCGCCGAGCCGTTCGGCCAACACGTAGGCCGCAAACGGCAACAGCAACATGAACACCACATGCGTTGCCGGGTCGTCCCAGCCCCGGGCAATCATCCAGGCACGCAGGCGGCCGACCAGCCAACTCAGCGCCACCCCCACCGCCAGGCCGCCCAAGGCCACCAAGACAAAGGTCAGGCTGGCATCGGCCAACGAGAACACACCGGTCAACGCGGCCGCCAAGGCGAACTTGAAGGTCACCAGGCCCGAGGCGTCATTCATCAACGCTTCGCCCTGAAGCATATGCATCAGCGGCGTCGGCAAGCGGTTCTGGGCAATTGCCGACACGGCCACGGCATCTGTCGGCGACAACACGGCCGCGAGGGCGAAGGCCACCGGCAGCGGGATCGTCGGCAATAGCCAATGAATGAAGTAGCCAGCACCGACCACGGTGAACAGCACCAACCCGACGGCCAGCGTCAGGATCGGCCCACGCAGGCGCCACAATTCGCGCTTGGGCATGCGCCAGCCATCGGAGAACAGCAGCGGTGGCAGGAACAGAAACAGGAACAACTCCGGGTCCAGCGCCACGTGCAGCCCCAGCGTGGGCCAGGCCAGCAAGGCGCCGGCGGCAATCTGCACCAGGGGTAACGGCAGAGGGATGACACGCCCGACCAGACGCGAAACGCTGACCAGCATCAGCAGGATAAGAACGGTGTAGGCGGTTTGCATAACGCGGGTTTCCCGGACGATCGGCTTGCAACGACACACATCAGGCAACAACTGGCCGTTGAAGTGCCATATTACCCGGCTATCTTACCGGCCTATGCTGCGCGCTGGCTTTTGCACAAAAGTCGCACGCTGCTGACGAGCGGCACCCAAAATCTCTGGGCGTGGCATAATCCGTGACCTTTCATTTTCATTGGCACTTGCATCAGTAAAGCAGGGGGGGCAATTCCTTGACCGCTTCAAGCAAAACGTTGCACCTTTTCGGCATCAAAGCCTGCGACACCATGAAAAAGGCGCGCACCTGGCTCGATGAGCACGCGGTGAGCTATGCGTTCCACGACTACAAAACGGCCGGTATCGACCGCGAACACTTGACCCAATGGTGCAACGAGCACGGTTGGCAGGTGGTTTTGAACCGTGCGGGCACCACCTTTCGCAAACTCGAAGACGAACGCAAAGCCGATCTCGATCAGTCGAAAGCCATTGAATTGATGCTCGCGCAACCTTCGATGATCAAGCGCCCGGTGCTTGATCTCGGTAACAGAACCCTGATTGGCTTCAAGCCAGATAGTTATTCGGCGGCCCTCAAGTAGGCCAGCCCTTCCATTTTTGTAGAGGTAACAGCATGTCCAATTCCCTGTTCAGCCTGGGCTTCGGCGTCGGCACTCAGAACCGCCAAGGTGCTTGGCTGGAAGTGTTTTACGCACAACCCTTGCTCAATCCATCGGCTGAAATCGTTGCCGCCATCGCGCCGATCCTCGGCTACAGCGAAGGCAACCAGGCGATCACCTTCACCGTCGCCCAGGCCCTGCAACTGGCCGACGCGCTCAAAGGCGTCGACGCCACCCAAGCCGCCCTGCTGAGCCGCCTGGCTGAAAGCCACACACCGCTGGTCGCCACCTTGCTGGCCGAAGACGCCGCACTGACGTCCACCCCAGAGGCCTACCTCAAGCTGCACCTGCTGTCCCATCGCCTGGTCAAGCCACACGGCCTGAGCCTCGCCGGTGTGTTCCCGCAACTGCCGAACGTGGCCTGGACCAGCCAGGGCGCAATCGACATCAATGAGCTGGCCGAACGCCAACTGGAAGCCCGCCTGCGTGGCGAGTTGCTGGAAGTGTTCTCGGTGGACAAGTTCCCGAAAATGACCGACTACGTGGTACCGAACGGCGTGCGTATCGCTGATGCCGCGCGTATCCGCCTCGGCGCCTATGTGGGCGAAGGCACCACCGTGATGCACGAAGGTTTCGTCAACTTCAACGCCGGCACCGAAGGCCCGGGCATGATCGAAGGCCGTGTATCGGCTGGCGTGTTCGTCGGCAAGGGTTCGGACTTGGGCGGCGGTTGCTCGACCATGGGCACCCTGTCGGGCGGCGGCAACATCGTGATCAAGGTCGGCGAAGGCTGCCTGATCGGCGCCAACGCCGGTATCGGTATCCCATTGGGCGACCGCAACACCGTGGAATCGGGCCTGTACGTCACCGCCGGCACCAAGGTTGCGCTGCTGGACGAGTCGAACCAACTGGTCAAGGTGGTCAAGGCGCGTGAGCTGGCCGGCCAACCGGACCTGCTGTTCCGCCGTAACTCCGAGACCGGTGCCGTGGAGTGCAAAACCCACAAATCGGCCATCGAACTGAACGAAGCGCTGCACGCTCACAACTAAGCAGCCACTCGATGCCACTAGCGGGCCCCGACCCTGGGGCTCGCTTATACGAGTCTTGAACACCATGCTTGTGCCCTCCCCCTGGCGCGCCGACTTTCCGGCCATCGCCACCCTGCAACGGCAAGACCAGACCTACCTGGACAACGCCGCGACGACGCAAAAACCCCAGGCCCTGCTGGATGCCATCAGCCATTACTACGCCAATGGCGCCGCCAATGTGCACCGTGCCCAGCATTTGCCGGGCGCCCATGCGACCCAGGCCTTCGAGGACAGTCGCAGCAAGGTTGCGCAGTGGTTGAATGCAGGTGACAGCGGGCAAATCGTGTTCACCCACGGCGCGACGTCAGCGCTGAACCTCCTGGCTTATGGCCTTGAGCACTTATTCAATGCGGGCGATGAGATTGTCATCAGCGCCCTGGAACACCACGCCAACCTGTTGCCGTGGCAGCAACTGGCCAAGCGTCGCGCGCTCACCCTGGTGGTATTGCCTCTCGACGATGACGGCGTGACCGACCTGCAAGCCGCCGCCGAGTTGATCGGCCCGCGTACGCGCCTGCTGGCGGTGAGCCAACTGTCCAACGTGCTTGGCACCTGGCAGCCGCTGCCGGCCTTGCTGGCGCTGGCCCAGGCCCACGGCGCCCTGACCGTGGTCGATGGCGCCCAAGGCATCGTCCACGGCCGCCACGACGTGCAGGCCCTGGGCTGCGATTTCTATGTATTTTCCAGCCATAAGCTGTACGGCCCGGACGGCGTCGGCGTGCTGTACGGCAGCCACGCAGCCCTGCATCACCTGCGCCATTGGCAATTCGGTGGCGAGATGGTGCAACAGGCCGACTACCACAGCACCAGCTTCCGCCCGGCACCGCTGGGGTTCGAAGCCGGCACCCCGCCGATTGCCGGCGTGATCGGCCTGGGCGCGACCCTGGACTATCTGAGTTCGCTGGACCCACAGGCGATTCTCACCCATGAAGCGGCCCTGCATGACTACCTGTTGCGCGGGCTGAACGCGCGCAATGGCGTCCGTGTGTTGGGGTCGCCGCAGGCGGCGCTGGTCAGTTTCGTGGTCGAAGGCGTGCACAACGCCGACCTCGCGCACCTGCTGACCGAACAAGGCATTGCCGTACGTGCCGGCCATCATTGCGCGATGCCGCTGCTCAAGGCGATGCACTTGTCGGGGGCGATCCGCGTCTCCCTGGCGCTGTATAACGATTCCGATGACCTGGAACGCTTCTTTGAAGCGCTGGACCGGGCGCTGGATATGCTGCGATGAGCCTGCCGGTGGTTGCAATTGCTGCGCTAGAAGCCTTCCAGTCAGTAGGCAGCTGGGAGCAACGCGCTCGAATGCTGATGCAGTGGGGTGAACGCCTGCCCGTATTGGCGGATGAGGAGAAGGTCGATGCCAACCTGGTGCAGGGCTGTGAGAGCCTGGTGTGGTTGGTGGGGCGCTTGCACGATGGCCACTGGCAGTTCGCCGCGAGCAGCGATGCGCGGATGATTCGTGGCTTGGTGGCATTGCTGCTGGCACGGGCCAATGGGCTGTCGGCGGACGAGTTGCAGGCGGTCGACTTGCCTGACTGGTTCAATCAGCTAGGGCTTTCCCGTCAACTGTCGCCGTCGCGCAGCAATGGGCTGAATGCAGTCCTGCAGCGCATGCGAACGCTAAGCCATACACAGGACTAAATGTGGGAGGGAGCAAGTCGAATCGTCGCACCGCCCCTCCCACATTTGAACCGTCTAAAGTTCTGAGACTCAGGTCGGTTTGACCCGTTCCGAGGGCCTGCGCACCCCGGCCACAATCTTGTCCACCGCCTTGGTCGCCGCGACCATGCCGAAAGTCGCCGTCACCATCATCACCGCGCCAAACCCGCCGGCGCAGTCCAGCTTCACCCCATCACCGACAAAACTCTTCTGCAAACAGATGCTGCCATCCGGCTTGGGGTAGCGCAGTTGCTCGGTGGAAAACACGCACGGCACGCTGTAGTGGCGGGTCACGGTGCGGGAAAAGCCGTAGTCACGGCGCAAGGTGGAACGCACTTTCGACGCCAAGGGATCATTAAAGGTGCGGTTCAGGTCGCAGACCTGGATCAGCGTCGGGTCGATCTGCCCACCGGCGCCACCGGTGGTGATGATCTGGATCTTGCGGCGCTTGCACCAGGCAATCAGTGCGGCCTTGGCGTTAACCGCGTCGATGCAGTCGATCACGCAATCGATGTTGGGCGTGATGTACTCGGCCATGGTGTCGCGGGTGACGAAATCCGCTACCGCATGCACCGTGCAATCCGGGTTGATCGCGCGCAGGCGCTCGGCCATCACCTCGACCTTGGGCTTGCCCACGGTACTGTCCAAGGCGTGCAGCTGGCGGTTGCTGTTGCTGACGCAGACGTCGTCCAGGTCGAACAGCGAAATCTCGCCCACCCCGCAACGGGCCATGGCTTCCGCCGCCCACGAGCCGACGCCACCGACGCCGACGATCGCCACATGGGCCGCTTTCAAGCGCTCCAGGCCTTCAATGCCATACAAGCGGGCGACGCCTGCAAACCGCGGATCTTCTGTACTCATGACCATTACCCCAAAAACCGGCGCGCATTATAGGACTACGCAGCGACAAGTTTTAAGCTACAAGCTACAAGTTAAGAACTTAGATGTACTTTCGCTGCCCAATGTCCGGTTTTTCTCGGCTTGCTGTACGGTCAGGGAAAGGCCGGTGTAGGATGCGCGCCGTTCGGTGCAGGCCGACACCTCTTTTCGTTCCACACCCTTTGGAACCCGACATAACCATGGCATCGCGTAAATTTGGACTCAACCTGGTGATAGTGCTGGCAATTGCCGCGCTGTTCACCGGCTTCTGGGCGCTGATCAACCGCCCGGTCACTGCTCCCAACTGGCCCGAGCAGATCTCCGGTTTTTCCTACTCGCCGTTCCAGCAAGGCCAGTACCCGCAGAAAGACCAGTACCCCACCGACGAGCAGATGCGTCGCGATCTGGAGATCATGAGCAAGCTGACGGATAACATCCGCACCTACTCGGTCGACGGCACGCTGGGGGACATTCCCAAGCTGGCCGAAGAGTTCGGCCTGCGCGTAACCCTGGGGATCTGGATCAGCCCGGACCTGGAGCGTAACGAGCGCGAAGTCCAGCGGGCCATCGAGATCGCCAACAGCTCGCGCAGTGTCGTGCGGGTTGTGGTCGGTAACGAGGCGCTGTTCCGTGAAGAGATCACCCCTGAAGCCCTGATCGTGCTGCTGGACCGGGTGCGCGGCGCCGTGAAAGTACCGGTGACGACCTCCGAGCAATGGCATATCTGGGAAAAGAACCCGCAACTGGCCAAGCACGTCGACCTGATCGCCGCGCACATCCTGCCGTTCTGGGAGTACATCCCGATGGACAAGGCCGGCCAGTACGTACTCGACCGCGCCAAGGACCTGAAGAAACTGTTCCCGAAAAAGCCGCTGCTGCTGTCGGAAGTGGGCTGGCCAAGTAACGGCCGGATGCGCGGCGGGAATGAAACGTCCCCCGCAGACCAGGCCATTTACCTGCGTACGCTGGTGAACAAGCTGAACCGCCAGGGCTACAACTACTTCGTGATCGAGGCCTTCGACCAGCCGTGGAAGGTCAGCGACGAAGGCTCGGCCGGCGCGTATTGGGGCGTCTACAACGCCGCGCGCCAGCAGAAATTCAACTTCGAAGGGCCGGTGGTGGCAATCCCGCAGTGGCGCGTCCTGGCGATCGGCTCGGTGGTGCTCGCCTTGCTGTCCCTGACCCTGCTGATGATCGACGGCTCATCCCTGCGCCAGCGTGGCCGCACCTTCCTGACCTTTATCGCGTTCCTCTGCGGTTCCGTACTGGTGTGGATCGGCTACGACTACAGCCAGCAATACAGCACCTGGTTCAGCGTGACCGTCGGCATCTTGTTGGCCTTGGGCGCCCTGGGCGTGTTCATTGTGTTGCTGACCGAAGCCCACGAACTGGCGGAAGCGGTATGGACCCACAAGCGCCGGCGTGAATTCCTGCCGGTGGAAGGGGAATCGGACTACCGCCCGAAAGTGTCGATCCATGTGCCGTGCTACAACGAGCCGCCAGAGATGGTCAAACAGACCCTCGACGCCCTGGCGGCCCTCGATTACCCGGACTATGAAGTCCTGATCATCGACAACAACACCAAGGACCCGGCGGTATGGGAACCGGTGCGCGACTACTGCGAAACCCTGGGCCCGCGCTTCAAGTTCTTCCACGTCGCACCCCTGGCCGGTTTCAAGGGCGGTGCACTGAACTACCTGATCCCGCACACCGCCAAGGATGCCGAAGTGATCGCGGTAATCGACTCGGACTACTGCGTGTCGCCGAACTGGCTCAAGCACATGGTGCCGCACTTCGCCGACCCGAAAATCGCCGTGGTGCAGTCGCCGCAGGACTACCGCGATCAGAACGAAAGCACCTTCAAGAAGCTCTGCTACGCCGAATACAAAGGCTTCTTCCATATCGGTATGGTCACCCGTAACGACCGCGACGCGATCATCCAGCACGGCACCATGACCATGACCCGTCGCTCGGTGCTCGAGGAACTGGGCTGGGCCGACTGGTGCATCTGCGAAGACGCCGAACTCGGCCTGCGGGTATTCGAGAAAGGCCTGTCGGCGGCGTACTACCACGACAGCTACGGCAAGGGCCTGATGCCGGATACCTTTATCGACTTCAAGAAACAGCGTTTCCGCTGGGCCTATGGCGCGATCCAGATCATCAAGCGTCACACCGCCAGCCTGCTGCGCGGCAAAGACACCGAGCTGACCCGTGGCCAGCGCTACCACTTCCTCGCGGGCTGGTTGCCGTGGGTGGCGGACGGCATGAACATCTTCTTCACCGTCGGCGCGCTGTTGTGGTCGGCGGCGATGATCATCGTGCCGACGCGGGTCGACCCGCCGCTGTTGATTTTCGCGATCCCGCCGTTGGCGTTGTTCGTGTTCAAGGTGGGCAAGATCATCTTCCTCTACCGCCGCGCGGTAGGTGTGAACCTCAAGGATGCGTTCTGCGCCGCCCTGGCTGGCCTGGCGTTGTCCCACACCATCGCCAAGGCGGTGCTGTATGGCTTCTTCACCACCAGCATTCCGTTCTTTCGTACCCCGAAAAACGCGGATAACCACGGCTTCTGGGTAGCGATTTCCGAAGCCCGCGAAGAAATGTTCATCATGCTGCTGTTGTGGGGCGCGGCGCTGGGGATCTACCTGGTGCAAGGCCTGCCGAGCAATGACATACGTTTCTGGGTGGTGATGCTGCTGGTGCAATCGCTGCCGTATGTGGCGGCGTTGATCATGGCGTTCCTGTCGTCGCTGCCGAAACCAGCCGTGGCACCTGAGCCTGCACCTGTGGCTTAAAAACTTGCGCAATGCACTAAACGGCGGCCTCTGGCCGCCGTTTTGCTATAAGATAACGGCCGTTTTGTCCGCCCGCCCCGCTCTTCCAGACATGCTTCCCGGAGTTTTCCCATGACGGCCCATGCCGACCTTTCGCCGACCCTTCAACTTGCCATCGACCTGATCCGTCGCCCCTCGGTCACGCCGATCGACGCCGATTGCCAGAAGCTGATGATGCAGCGCCTGGGCGACGCCGGTTTTGCGCTGGAGCCGATGCGCATCGAGGACGTGGACAACTTCTGGGCCACCCATGGCAAGCACGACGGCCCGGTGCTGTGCTTCGCCGGCCACACCGACGTGGTTCCCACCGGTCCGGTGCAAGCCTGGCAGAACGACCCGTTCGACGCATTGATCGACGAAAACGGCATGCTCTGCGGGCGTGGCGCGGCCGACATGAAGGGCAGCCTGGCCGCCATGCTGGTGGCGGCCGAGCGCTTCGTCAGCGACTACCCGGACCACAAGGGCTCGGTCGCGTTCCTGATCACCAGCGATGAGGAAGGCCCGGCGCACCATGGCACCAAGGCCGTGATCGAACGCCTGGCCGCGCGCAAGGAGCGCCTGGACTGGTGCATCGTCGGCGAACCGTCGAGCACCACCCTGGTGGGTGACGTGGTCAAGAACGGCCGTCGCGGCTCCCTCGGTGCCACCCTGACCGTGCGCGGCGTACAGGGCCATGTGGCCTACCCGCACCTGGCGAAGAACCCGATCCACCTGGCCGCGCCGGCCCTGGCCGAACTGGCCGCCGAGCACTGGGACAACGGCAACGCCTTCTTCCCGCCGACCAGCTTCCAGATCTCCAACCTCAACTCTGGCACCGGCGCCACCAACGTGATTCCGGGTGACCTGACGGCGGTGTTCAACTTCCGTTTTTCCACCGAATCCACTGTCGAAGGCCTGCAACAGCGCGTTGCGGCGATTCTCGACAAGCATGGCCTGGACTGGCATGTGGAGTGGGCGCTGTCGGGCCTGCCGTTCCTCACCGAGCCGGGCGCATTGCTCGATGCGGTGTCGGCCAGCATCAAGGCGATCACCGGGCGTGAGACCCAGGCCTCCACCAGTGGCGGTACCTCCGATGGGCGCTTCATCGCGACCCTTGGCACCCAGGTGGTCGAGTTGGGCCCGGTGAACGCGACGATCCACCAGGTCAACGAGCGGATCCTGGCCAGCGACCTCGACGTGCTGACCGAAATCTATTACCAGACCCTGATCAAGTTGCTCGCCTGATGCTGGCCTGCCCGATTTGCAGCGCCCCGCTCAACGCGGTGGACAATGGCGTGGCGTGCCCGGCCGGGCACCGTTTCGACCGCGCGCGCCAGGGTTACCTGAACCTGCTGCCGGTGCAGCACAAGAACAGCCGCGACCCGGGCGACAACCTGGCCATGGTCGAGGCGCGCCGTGACTTTCTCAACGCCGGGCACTACGCCCCGGTGGCCAAGCGCCTGGCCGAGCTGGCCGCCGAACGCGCACCTCAGCGCTGGGTGGACATCGGTTGCGGCGAGGGTTACTACACCGCGCAAATCGCCGCGGCCCTGCCCCATGCCGATGGCTACGCGCTGGACATTTCCAAGGAAGCGGTCAAGCGCGCGTGCAAACGCGACCCGGCGCTGACCTGGTTGATCGCCAGCATGGCCCGCGTGCCGTTGGCCGACGCCAGCTGCCAGTTCCTCGCCAGTGTGTTCAGCCCGTTGGATTGGCAAGAGGCCAGGCGCCTGCTCAGTCCCGGCGGCGGCCTGATGAAGGTCGGCCCGACCAGCGGCCACCTGATGGAACTGCGCGAGCGCCTGTACGACGAAGTGCGCGAGTACACCGACGACAAGCACCTGGCCCTGGTGCCGGACGGCATGAGCCTGGCCCACAGCGAAACCCTGGAATTCACCTTGAGCCTGGCCGAGCCCCGGGACCGCGCCAACCTGCTGGCCATGACCCCTCACGGCTGGCGCGCCAGTGCCGAGCGCCGTGCCGAGGTGATCGAGGCGGCCGAGCCGCTGCTGGTCACGGTGTCGATGCGCTACGATTATTTCGTGCTTCAATAACCGACTTTTAACCATCCGCGAATGGATTTTCGAATCCCGCAACGAGGAATATCCATGCGCCAACCCGATATCGAGATTTACCTGAAGGACGCCGACGTCGACTACAAGGCCATCGCCGCCTGGCTGGGCGCTGCCCTGGGCCCTTGCAGCGACTGGGTCCAACGTGGCCAGACCTACAAGTGCAAGGCCGGCAATGTGCCCGTCACCTGGCTGCCGAAAGCCGTAGGCAAGTGGAACAGCCTGTACCTGGAAAGTGACCAGACACCGTGGGAAGACGACATTGCCTGTGCCCGCGCTGCGTTTGCTGCGCTGAATGTTGAAGTACGTTGCGCACCGGGTAGCTGGATCGAGGAAGAAGGTGAGGAAAGCGCCGACACCTGGATCCGCATCAGCGCGGACGGTGAAGAGCAGATCACCTGGAAAACAGCTTAAAAAGCAGCTTCAAGCTGCAAGCTGCAAGTCATAGCGCTTGCAGCTTGTAGCTTGCCGCTCGGCCTACAGGCCGACCACATCCTCCGCCTGCAACCCCTTCTCGCCGCTTACCACGGCGTATTCCACTTGCTGGCCCTCGGCCAACGAACGGTGGCCGTCGCCGCGAATGGCGCGGTAGTGCACAAACACATCCTTGCCATCTTCACGCTGGATAAAGCCATAGCCCTTGGCGTCGTTGAACCACTTCACATTGCCTGTCTCGCGCGTTGCCATCTGTTCACTCCCACTTGATTGTTATTGTTGAGCCGATCGCGTTGAACTGCCGAGTATAAGACAGGCTCAAAAACGATCAACTCAAGTTTACATCGCTGCTTTTTTGCCGATTTTCGGCGAATACGGCACACTACCCGCCCGAGCGCCTGCTCGGTTTTTCCCACTTGAAGCAGCTCGCCTATGACCCGCTCCCCGTTCCGCCGTCTGGTGTTTGGCACCTTGCGCCGACTGCTGTACCTCTGGGTTCGCTCGGAGACGATCAACCAGTCGTCCCTTACCCTCAACCTGGACCGCAGCCGGCCGGTGTTTTACGTCCTGCAATCGCCCTCCCTCACCGAATTGGCCGTGGTCGATGCCGAGTGCACCAAGGCCGGCCTGCCGCGCCCGGTACTACCGGTATCGGTAGGCCCGCTGATGGAACCCGCGGCGTTCTTCTACCTCACACCCGAGCCGGACTGGCTGGGGCGCCAGGACAAGCGCGGCGCGCCGCCGACCCTGACCCGCCTGGTCAACACCCTCAGCGAACACGCCGAAGAGAATGCACAAATCATTCCGGTCAGCGTGTTCTGGGGACAAACCCCTGCGAGCGAGTCCAGCCCGTGGAAACTGCTGTTTGCCGACAGCTGGGCGGTCACTGGGCGTCTACGCCGGTTGTTGAGCATCCTGATCCTGGGGCGCAAGACCCGCGTGCAATTCTCCGCGCCCATCAACCTGCGTGAATTGATCGAGCACAATAAAGGCCACGAACGCACCGTGCGCATGGCCCAACGTATCCTGCGCGTGCACTTTCGTAACCTGAAGACGGCGGTGATCGGCCCCGATTTGTCCCACCGGCGCAATCTGGTGAAAGGCCTGGTCAACATGCCATTGGTGCGCCAGGCCATCCTTGACGAAGCCGAACGGGAAAAAATCAGCCCGGAAAAAGCCAAGGCCCTGGCCCTGCGCTACGGCAACGAGATCGCCTCGGACTACACCTACACCGCGATCCGCTTCCTGGAAGTGGTGTTGAGCTGGTTCTGGAACAAGATCTACGACGGCATCAAGGTCAATAACATCGAGGGCGTGCAACAGGTTGCCCAGGGCTACGAGGTAATTTATGTGCCTTGCCACCGCAGCCATATCGACTACCTGCTGCTGTCCTACCTGCTGTTCAAGAACGGCCTGACCCCGCCGCATATCGCCGCCGGCATCAACCTGAACATGCCGGTAATCGGCAGCCTGTTGCGCCGTGGCGGTGCGTTTTTCATGCGCCGCACCTTCAAGGGCAACCCGCTGTACACCTCGGTGTTCAACGAATACCTGCACACCTTGTTCACCAAGGGCTTCCCGGTGGAGTACTTCGTCGAAGGCGGGCGCTCGCGCACCGGGCGCATGCTGCAGCCGAAGACCGGGATGCTGGCGATTACGCTGCGCAGTTTCCTGCGCTCCTCGCGCATGCCGATCGTGTTCGTGCCGGTGTATATCGGCTATGAGCGCGTGCTCGAAGGCCGCACCTACCTCGGTGAGCTGCGGGGTGCGAGCAAGAAGAAAGAGTCGATCTTCGATATTTTCAAAGTGGTCGGCGCGCTCAAGCAGCGCTTTGGCCAGGTCGCGGTCAACTTCGGCGAGCCGATCAAGCTGGCCGAGTTCCTCGACGCCGAGCAACCGGACTGGCGCAGCCAGGAACTGGGCCCGAACTACAAACCGGCCTGGCTCAACGAAACCACCAATCGCCTCGGCGAACAGGTGGCCCGCCACTTGAACGAAGCCGCCGCCGTGAACCCGGTGAACCTGGTGGCCCTGGCGCTGCTGTCGACCACGCGCCTGGCCCTGGATGAACAGGCCATGGCCCGCCAGTTGGACCTGTACCTGGCGCTGCTGCGCCGCGTGCCTTATTCGCCCCACACCACCTTGCCCGAAGGCGACGGCCTGGCGCTGATCAAGCACGTCAAGGACATGGACCTGCTGTCGGAACAGAGCGATGCCTTGGGCAAGATTCTGTACCTGGACGAGCAGAACGCCGTCCTGATGACCTACTACCGCAACAACGTACTGCACATCTTCGCCCTGCCGGCGCTGCTGGCCAGCTTCTTCCAGAGCAGCTCGCGGATGAGCCGCGAGCAGATCCTGCGCTATACCCACGCGCTGTACCCGTACCTGCAATCGGAGCTGTTTATCCGCTGGTCGCTGGAAGAGTTGGATACGGTGGTCGATCAATGGCTGGACGCGTTCGTCGAACAAGGCCTGCTGCGCTTCGAAAACAATGTGTTCCTGCGCCCGGCACCAAGCTCGCGACACTTCGTACTGCTGACCCTGCTGTCCAAGACCATCGCCCAGACCCTGCAACGCTTCTACATGGCGATCTCGCTGCTGCTCAACAGCGGCCAGAACAGCATCAGCGCCGAAGAACTGGAAGACCTGTGCACGATCATGGCCCAACGCCTGTCGATCCTGCATGGCCTCAACGCCCCGGAGTTCTTCGACAAGAGCCTTTTCCGACATTTCATCCAGACCTTGCTGGAACAAGATGTGCTGCGTCGCGACGAGGCCGGCAAGTTGAGCTACCACGACCTGCTCGGCGAACTGGCCGAAGGCGCGGCCAAGCGCGTGTTGCCCGCGGAGATTCGCCTGTCGATCCGCCAGGTGGCCCTGCACCGTGTGGATGGCGCAGCCGAAGCGCCGGTGGAAGCGGAAGAAACACGCTAGATTGAACAAGGCGCCAGTTGGATGCTGGCGCCGTTGAAAAGGAGCTGCACCATGAAAAAGATCATTCTCCTGGGCCTCACCGCCCTGCTCGGAGCCTGCCAATCCATGCATCCAGCGCCCAAGGCCAGCCTCGACGGCGAGGTGTTCTACCTGCAACGCATTGCCCTGCCGCCCGCCGCCACCTTGAGCGTGAGCCTGCAGGACGTGTCCCTGGCGGATGCGCCTGCGGTGACGTTGGCCGAGCAGAAAGGCCCGGTCAAAGGCCAGGTGCCGCTGCCGTTTCACCTGACCTACGACCCCGCACAGGTCAAGCCAGGCCACAGTTATTCGGTGAGCGCTCGCATCGAGCTGGATGGCAAGCTACTGTTTATCACCACCGAACGGCACACGGTGCAGCTCAACGGCCAGGATCCACAGCCGGTGCGCGTGCGCGTGAACGCCGTAGCACCCTGAACTCGAACATAAGGACGCTCCCATGCTCCGCAACTCCCTTCGCCTCACTGCCCTGTGTGCCGGCCTGCTGTTCGGCGCCAATGCCATGGCCCTGGACCTCAGTAGCCTGTCCCAGGGCGACGCCAGCGGCGGCCTCAAGGACGCCCTGACCCAAGGCGCACAGATCGCCGTGAAACAACTGGGTGTACCCGGCGGTTTCAGCAACAACCCTGAAGTGAAGATCGGCCTGCCGGGCAAGCTGGGCAAAGTCGCCGACAAGCTGAAAATGTTCGGCATGGGTGACCAGGTCACGCAGTTGGAAGACAGCATGAACAAAGCCGCTGAAACCGCCGTGACCCAGGCCCAGCCGATCCTGGTCAACGCGGTGAAGAACATGAGCGTGACCGACGCCAAGGGCATCCTCAGCGGCGGCCAGGACTCCGCCACCCAGTACCTGAACAAAAGCAGCCGCGAAGCCATCCGCGCCAAGTTCCTGCCGATCGTCAAGGCCGCTACCGACAAGGTGGGCGTGGCCCAGCAGTACAACGCCCTGGCAGGCAAGGCCGCCGCATTTGGCGCCGTGGATGCCAAGAGCGCCAACGTCGAAAGCTACGTGACCGAACAGGCGCTGGATGGTTTGTTCAAGATGATTGCGCAGCAGGAAGAGACGATTCGCAAGAACCCGGCGGCTGCGGCGACCAGCCTGGCGAAGAAGGTGTTTGGCGCCTTGTAATAGCTGTGATGCCCACGTTTCAGCGAGACGTGGGCATTGGGAAGCCGCTCAATGAGAAGCCTTTAACCAGTTCTTTTGTATTTCTGCTTGATCTCGCATTGAAAAGAACCATTCGCGGCCGACCTTCTTTTTGACAAATATATTCAAGTCGACTAGACCGTTCAGCACGGCCGATGCCGTATTGTAAGAACAGCCTAGATTTTCCTTCACATTGACGGCTGTGAACTGTTTGGCGGTACCGCTCTTGGCGACCTGAAATACCGTCTTTTGTTTCTCATTCAGTTCCTTATAAAGTCCTGACTCCCATAACCAACGCTCAAACGCCTCGGCCTCTCGGACACTTATCTCGTAAGACTGCTTAAATCCATCAACTGCGCGTTGCACGATGGAGCACTGATAGTCGATGAAGTAAGTCAGATCGAGTTCATCCGTCTCCGTATACAGATAAGACATACCGTATTGAACAGCCGCATTCTTCAGCAAGACACTGATGGAGATATACCTGAATGCCGCGTAATCGCTTTTAAACATGAACCAATAAAACAACGCACGCGCAACACGACCATTGCCATCCCGAAAGGGATGCTCGTAACCCAAGGCAAAGTGCAGAGAAATGCCTTTGATCAGTGGATGCAGGTAGCGGGTGGCCGTAGCATCGTCGTGACAAGTATTGATCCAATCAGCCAACCGCTCCAGCCGAGTGATGATCCCTTCTGCGGGAGGTGGCGAATGCACAACATTGCCATCACCATCCTGGACAACCACCTCATCGTTTAAACGAAAGCTGCCAGGAGAATATTTATCATCGTCAATGCCCTGAACACCTACTTCGTGCATGTCCGCGATCAACTCCACACTGAGCGGCTCGTTTCTCTTATCCCAAGCGAAACGCATCATTCGGTAATTGCCGATGATCATTTTTTCATCTGGCGTTCTGGGCAGTCGCTCTCGCTTCAACATATCTTTTGCAACGAGCGTCGTGGTTGCCGCGCCCTCCAACTGGCTGCTACTGATGGCCTCATCTTCAATCAGGTCGTTGAGCAAATACTTTATATGAGCAGCCTTCCCGACCTTGCTGCTCATGTACTCAAGTGCGGCAGTCGAGGCATATCTGTCGACCGTGGAGACCACGCGTTGTGCGGTTGGCGTTAATACAAAGTTGCACCAGACCTCATGCGTACCTACGGGCACTATTTTCTGATACAGACGGGAGCGCTCGTACTTTACGATCCCCCAGCATATCGCTTGATCCAAGTGCTGAGGAAAACGGTGGCGTAGCTGATCAAAGTGCAAATAGCGGCCCCGACTGTCTGTTGGCTGAGACAGCTTCATATAGTCAGATAGATGCTGAAGATGGGGCTCCTGGCCAATGAGAACAAAAACCCGTTCCGGCACCTTGGGTGGCAGTTTAATCATCAAAATCTCAATTTTTGATTTCTGAGACTTGAGTACAGCAGAAAACCCCACCTATCTCAATAACCACGAAAATTGAGACATGCCTTTCTTCAATGCAGTACCGACTCAGCCAATCGCCCCACCGTCAACGTTGCAAAGCCCCCCAAGGCCAGCGCCGTCGCACGGTTGATCTTCAAGGGTGTCAGCCAGGCTTTTTGCAGCCCTTCGAAGCGACTGCCGAATACGATCCACGCAGACCCTACCGGTATCACCACCAATGCCAGTGTGGCCATGAACCCGGCATAGCCTTGCCATGCGGCAAAGGTGCCGGCCGGCGCAATAAACGACACGATCAACAGCCCCTTGGGGTTCATCAGTGTCAACCAGAAAAAACTCCACCCACTGAGGCGGTCACGGCCAGGGTCGACGGTGCTGTTTTTGCGTTGCCAGAGCTTGTACGAGACATACAGCAGGTATCCGGCCGCCGCCAATTGCGTGAACTTCGACGCCCAAGGCGAATAGGCCGCCAGGTAGAGCAGTGCAACACCCCATATCGAAACCTGAAGCACGTAAGCCAGGCACTCGACAAATGCCAACCACCAGGACGCACGATAGCCAAACAATACGCCGGCACGAAACAGCAAGGTATTGGTGGGACCGGGGGCAAGCAGTAGCAACATCAGGGCTGGAATGCAGGCGAACATGCAGGTTTTCCTCAAGAGTGACGACCCAAAGTCGTTCCCCCCATCGAAACTGACGCGTCAACATGGATGGCCCGGCGACAGTGGCCATCATCAAACTCGCGAAGTCTACTGCAAGTACCCGCAAGATGCCCTCACCGGGAGGGCATGCAGATTCGTTCCAGCGGTTAAACCAGACAACTACAGGAAAGCGCCCACGACAAAAGTCGTCGTTGTTGCCACGCCATAACCAATACTCATGGGCGGCTCGGCCGAACGCATTGAACAAGGGAGTGGCCTCGCGGGACTGGGCTCAGGCCAGCAAGGGCTAGGCGGTTTTGCGTAGCAAGGCCGGGGCGGCGGCGGGCAAGGTCGGGGTGGCGGCTCTTGCGGGCAAGGACCGCTTACCGGGGGTCTTTGAGGCATCGACAGCGCAGAAAAAAAGCACTTGAAGGGGCAAAAAAACATAAAGTATTCCTTAAGTCCAAAGAGATGAGTCCATTTACCGTTGTCGTCAACAACTGACATCGACAAATCCATACCTGTGATCAGGTAGTCTCTAAGTGGCAGGAATGCAGGAAGCGTTCCCGGCTCCTGCCACCCGTTTCGACACTCAAATATTGGCCCTTACCCCTCTATGCCGCCTTCCGAACCTTGAACCACGCCGCGTAGAGCGCCGGCAAGAACAACAGGGTCAACGCCGTCGCCACGATCAAGCCACCCATGATCGCCACTGCCATCGGCCCGAAGAACACGCTGCGTGACAGCGGGATCATCGCCAGCACCGCCGCCAGGGCGGTCAGCACAATCGGGCGGAAACGCCGTACGGTGGCTTCGATAATTGCCTGCCACGGCGCCAGCCCGGCCTTGATGTCCTGTTCGATCTGGTCCACCAGGATCACCGAGTTGCGCATGATCATCCCAGACAACGCGATGGTCCCGAGCATGGCCACGAAGCCGAAGGGCTGGCGGAACACCAGCAGGAACAGCGTCACGCCAATCAGGCCCAACGGCGCGGTCAGAAACACCATCGCCGTGCGTGAGAAGCTGCGCAATTGCAGCATCAGCAAGGTCAGCACCACCACGATAAACAGCGGCACGCCGGCCTTCACCGAGTTCTGCCCGCGGGCGGAGTCTTCGACGGTGCCACCGACTTCCAGCAGGTAGCCATCCGGCAATTCGGCGCGCACACCCTCAAGGGTTGGCAGGATTTGCTGGACCAACGTTGCCGGTTGTTCCTTGCCGTAGATATCGGCGCGCACGGTCACCGTCGGCAAGCGGTTGCGGTGCCAGATAATGCCCTCTTCAAAGCCGTATTCGAGGGTGGCGATCTGCGACAGGGCCACGCTTTTACCGTTGTCGGTCGGTACCGCCAGGCTGGGCAGCAGCGACAACTCGGTGCGCTCGTGGACGGTGCCGCGCAGGAGAATTTCGATCAACTCGTTGTCCTCCCGATATTGACTGACGCTGGAACCGGTCAGTGAGCTTTGCAGGAATTTCGACAGGTTGGCGGTACTGACACCGAGGGCGCGGGCGCGGTCCTGGTCGATATTGAGGTAGACGATCTTGCTCGGCTCTTCCCAGTCCAGGTGCACATTGACCACATGGGTATTTTCGCGAACCTTGGCCGCGACTTTCCGCGCAAGGGCGCGGACTTCCTCGATGTGTTCGCCGGTTACGCGAAACTGCACCGGATAGCCCACGGGAGGGCCATTTTCCAGGCGGGTAACGCGTGAGCGCAGGTCGGGGAATTGTTCGTTGAGGGTTTCGATCAGCCAGGTGCGCAGGCTTTCGCGGCCCTCGATGGTCTTAGCCAACACCACGAACTGCGCAAAACTGGCCGCTGGCAGTTGCTGGTCCAGCGGCAGGTAGAAACGCGGCGAACCGGTGCCGACGTAGGCCACATAGTTATCAATGCCGGCGTGTTCCTTGAGCAAGGCTTCCAGGCGCTTGACCTGGTCGGCGGTGTTGCTCAGGGAAGCGCCTTCGGCCAGTTTCAGGTCGACCATCAATTCCAGGCGGCCTGAGGCCGGGAAGAACTGTTGCGGCACAAAGCGAAACAACCCCACCGAGCCGATAAACAGCAGCAACGTCAGGACAATCACGGTTTTGCGCCGACGCACGCACCACTCCACCAAACGTCTTACACGTTGGTAGAACGGCGTACCGTAGGGATCCGGGCCATCGATGCCATGTTTGGCCGCGTGAATCTTCGCCAGGTCCGGCAGGAGTTTTTCCCCCAGGTACGGCACAAACACCACGGCGGCGATCCATGAGGCGAGCAACGCGATCGTCACCACCTGGAAGATCGAGCGTGTGTATTCACCTGTGCTCGACTGCGCGGTGGCAATCGGCAGGAAGCCGGCCGCCGTGATCAGCGTGCCGGTGAGCATCGGGAAGGCGGTGCTGGTCCAGGCAAAACTGGCCGCCTTGAGCCGGTCGTAGCCCTGCTCCATTTTGATTGCCATCATTTCCACGGCAATGATCGCATCATCCACCAGCAAGCCAAGGGCCAGCACCAACGCACCGAGGGAAATCTTGTGCAGGCCGATGCCGAGGTAATACATGGTGGCAAAGGTCATCGCCAGCACCAGCGGAATCGCCAGTGCTACGACCATGCCAGTGCGTATGCCGAGGGAGAAGAAACTCACCAGCAAGACAATCGCCAATGCCTCGGCCAACACCTGCACGAATTCGCCGACACCGGTTTTCACCGCTGCCGGTTGGTCTGACACCTTGCGCAGCTCCATGCCCGCCGGAAGGTTCTTTTGCAAGCGTGCGAATTCGCCTTCGAGAGCCTTGCCCAGCACCAGGATGTCGCCACCGTCGCGCATGGCCACGGCCAGTCCGATAGCATCCGCCCCCATGTAACGCATGCGCGGCGCCGGTGGATCGTTGAAGCCGCGGTGAATATCGGCAACATCACCGATGCGGAAGGTTCGATCAGCGACACGAATAGGAAAGTCGCGGATTTCTTCCACCGTCTTGAAATTACCCGACACGCGCAGTTGCACACGCTCGCTCGGGGTTTCAAAGAAGCCGGCAGTGGAGACCGCGTTCTGCTCCTGCAACGCCTGCTGCACAGCGGCCAACGGCAGGCCAAGGGTGGCGAGCTTGAGGTTGGACAGCTCGATCCAGATCTTCTCATCCTGTAGGCCAAGTAACTCGACCTTGCCCACATCCGCCACCCGTTGCAGCTGAATCTGGATGCGGTCGGCGTAGTCCTTGAGTACGGCATAGTCGAAGCCGTCGCCGGTCAGGGCGTAGATATTGCCGAAGGTGGTACCGAACTCGTCGTTGAAAAACGGCCCCTGGATATCCGGCGGCAAGGTCTGCCGGATGTCGCTGATCTTCTTGCGCACCTGGTACCACAACTCAGGAATCTGCACAGAGTGCATGGAGTCGCGCGCAATGAAGGTGACGGTGGACTCGCCCGGGCGAGAGAAAGAGACAATGCGCTCGTATTCGCCGGTCTCCATCAGTTTTTTCTCGATACGCTCGGTGACCTGGCGCGAGACTTCCTGGGCCGTAGCGCCGGGCCAGTTGGTCTTGATCACCATGGCCTTGAAGGTAAACGGTGGATCTTCGCTTTGCCCCAGTTTGGTATAGGACAAAGTACCGACCACAGCCAGCAGGATCATCAGGAACAGTACAATCTGGCGGTTACGCAACGCCCATTCGGAAAGATTGAAAGCCATCGGGGACTACTCCTTGGCCGCCAGGTTCACTATACGGTTGGAGCCATCCACCGCGCGCACTTGCTGGCCCTCGTGGAGCACATGCACGCCTGCTGCGACCACCCAGTCGTTGGGGGTCAAGCCTTCCAGCACCGGCACGGTTTTTTCGCCAAAGGCGCCGATGCGTACCGGCGTGCGCTTGAGGGTGTTGTCCTGCTCTACACGCCAGACGTAGGACGCACCGTTCTCCGCACTCAGGGCAGACAGCGGTACCGACAGCGGAATAACGCCGTCGGCCTGTATGAATACGCGAGCGCTTTGCCCCAGTTCCGCCGGGACTTTGCCGCCGGTGAAGGCAACGCGAGCGGCGAAGGTGCGCGATTTTGGATCAGCCGCAGGCGACAGTTCACGAATGCGCCCGGTGAAACGCTGGCCCGGCTGGCTCCACAACTCCACCGCGACCGGCTGACCGATCTTGAAGCGACCAAACCCTTGTTCGGGCAGGCTGATAAGCACTTCGCGCTCGCCATCGGTGGCCAGGGTGAACACGGTCTGGCCAGCGGATACCACTTGGCCGACTTCCACCGCGCGCTTGGCGACGACGCCATCCTGAGGGGCGCGCAATACGGCGTAACCGGCCTGGTTACTGGCCACGTCGAACTCGGCCTTGATCTGCTTGAGGCGCGCTTCACCGGAACGGTAAAGGTTTTCGGAATTGTCGTACTGGGAACGGCTGACCATCTGACGGTCCATCAGGGTCTTGTAGCGATCACGCTCAGCGCGTACCAGGCGCAGGTTGGCCTCGGCAGCGGCGACCTGGGCACGGGCGGCCTCCAGTTGCAGGCGCACATCCTGAGGGTCAAGTTCCGCCAGTGCCTGGTTGGTCTTGACCCGCTCGCCCTCCTCCACCAGACGCTTGCTGACTTTGCCACCGATGCGAAAGGCCAGGTCCGGCTCATAGCGCGCGCGTACTTCACCGGGGTAGCTGTCCGTCGACTGCGCCGAGGGTTGCGGCTGCACCACCATGGCCGGGCGGACGGTGGTCTGGACCGCTTCTTCCTGGCCGCAGGCGGCCAACAGGAAGACCAGGCAGACAGGCAACGCAAAGGGCAGGAAAGTGCTGCGCATGCTGAAGGACCTTTCGCAAATGGAGCTAGGAATAATTATACTGGCCGGTATGTTATTAATACCAAACTCGCCAGTCCAGTATTAAAGGTAGAAATGTCCGACAATCGTGTAAGCACCAATAGCCCCGGGCGTCCCAAGGACATGGCAAAACGCCAGGCTATCCTCTCGGCAGCGAAAATCCTGTTCTTGAGCAACGGCTACGCCAACACCAGCATGGATGCCGTGGCCCTTGAGGCCGGCGTATCGAAACTGACCGTCTACAGCCACTTCACCGACAAAGAAACCTTGTTCACCGCCGCCGTGGTGGCCAAGTGCGAGGAACAGTTGCCGGTGATGTACTTCGAACTGCCCGAAGGCATGCCGGTGGAAACGGTATTGTTGAATATCGCCCGGGGGTTCCATCGACTGATCAACAGTGAAGAGTCGGTTAACCTGCATCGCCTGATGATGACCACCGGCAATCAGGACGTGAAACTCTCACAGATCTTCTTCGAAGCCGGGCCCATGCGGATGCTCCAGGGCATGGAGCGCCTGCTCGGCAAGATCGACCAGAGCGGCGCGCTGAGCATCGACAGACCGCTTACGGCAGCCGAGCACTTCTTCTGCCTGCTCAAGGGCACCGCGAACTTCTGCCTGCTGTATGGCTGCGGCGGGCAACTGAGTGAGGAAGCCGCCGAAGCCCATGTGCAGGAGGTGGTGGGGTTGTTTATGCGGGCCTATAGGAGAGATGCGGCTGCAAGTGGTTAGCTGCAAGCAGCAAGTGAAAAGCGCTTTTGCTTGCAGCTTGTGGCTTGTGGCTTGTGGCTTGTGGCTTAAGACTTGAGCGCTTTCTTGGGATAAATGTCATACCGGCTGGACTTGCCATCCAGCGCATGGCTCGGCTTGGGCCCTTCGATGCAGGGCGCCTTGCGCGGGCGCTTGACCACCACGCGGTGGCTGGCCAGGGCCAGGGCGGCGGCCAGCAGGGCCGGTGCATCCGGATCATCGCCCACCAGTGGCCGGAACAAGCGCATTTCTTTCTTCACCAGGGCGGTTTTCTCACGGTGGGGGAACATCGGGTCGAGGTAGATCACCTGGGGTGGCTCCCCTTGCCAATTGAGCATCACGTCAATGGAGTTGCCCTTGAGCAGCTTCATGCGCGCCACGATGGGCGCTACGTCAAAATCCTGCGTAGCGCGCGCCAGGCCATCCTCGAGCAAGGCACCGATCAGCGGTTGGCGCTCGATCAGGCTCATCTCGCAGCCCAGGCTGGCCAGCACGAACGCGTCCTTGCCCAAACCGGCCGTGGCGTCCAGCACACGGGGACGCACGCCTTGGGCAATGCCCACGGCCTTGGCGATCATCTGTCCGCTGCCGCCGCCATACAGCCGACGGTGAGCCGCGCCGCCTTCGACGAAGTCCACCCGCACCGGTCCCGGCGCGTCAGGTCCAAGCTGCTGCAGTTGCAGGCCGTGTTCCCCCACTTGCAGGGAAAAATCCGCATCCGCGAGCTGTAAAGGCAAGCCGAGCTGTGCAGCCCACTGCTCGGCCCGCGCCTGGAAACCTTCGCCCAAGGCCTCGACCTGGATGCGGCTGGCCGCTGGTTGTTCGCTCATCAATCGCTACGCTCAAAAATATTAAGGATCGGCAAACAACGGCCGATAAAAACAACAGTCAGGTATTTTGCCAGAGCTGAGCGTCGACCGAGAAAAATGTCAGACATTCTCCCCCTAACCATCGGTGTACTGCCGACCCATAACCACTACGGCCTGCGCAATACTCAAGCGCTGGCCGGGGTGAGCCATGTGTGGCAGGACTTCTTCGCCCGGGCGCTGGCCGAGCAGCTCGGTGAAACGCCGGACGCGCTCGCCGCCAAGGCGCCGGCACCGGCGGACCCGACGGTAGAGCCCAGCGCCGGTGCCGACCTGTTGTCGCAGATCCTCACGCAGCGTGAGTGCGACGTCAAAGACACCGAGATTGCGCCACCTGAACCACTGTTCCTGCCTATCGCCGAATTCGAAACCGAGTTGCTGCCACCGGCCGCCACGCCATTCCCACAGGAAGAAATCGTCGCGCAGCAGCGCCAGCAGAATTTCGAAAGCGCTTGGGTTCGCCCGATCGTCCTCACGGCCGGCCAGCCATTGCCTGAGCCCGGCCCGGCGCCGGAACCACGCCCTCTGCACTTGCCGATTGCCGAGTTCGAACTGGACCTGTTGCCACCACCCGCCACGCCTTACCCAACCGAAGAACTGCTGGCGCAACAGAAGGCGCTGGACTTCGACTACCACTGGGCACGCCCACTGATCACCCACAACCTGCGCCTGGCGGCCTAGCGACACACCCACCAACGCCCCATGTCCAGATGGAAATGGTTGCGGTGCGCGGCGTTGTAGTCCGGGCTCAACACCACATTGAAATCATCACAGGCGCCATCGCGCACCTGGCGCAGGAACCGCGCGCTGTCGCCCTCCCCGGACCAATCCTTGAGCACGCTGATACTGCGCCCATCCGCCAGGCGAAACCCGGCGATATCCAAGGCATTGGCCGACGCATGCTGGCTGAGCCGCCCTTCGGCACGGTTATACATGTTGCGACAGGCAAAGCTGCCCAGGTGATCGACCCGTGTCACCGCCTGGCCGAACACCGCCTGGGCTGCCGGTTGCAGGCTGTGACGCTCGAACAGCGCGAATGCCACGGCCAACGGGCAACTGGCGAGAAAGCTGCTGCTTAATGCCACGTCTGCACCCTGCACGCGCAAGGTATTGCGCAGAGGACAGGCAGCGTCAGCGGGCGTGTCAGCCTGATGGCTGACACGCAAACCAGAGGTTTTCAGCACTTGGTCGCAGAGCTCGGGGTCATCCTGCAGGCGTCCCAGCTTGTAGCGGGTCAACAGGTTCGGGCTGGACCGTACGTCCAGCGGCGACCAGGGGTTCCATTCGGCCGGCAACGGCAGCCAGCCACGCCATACACCCACGGCAAATGCACCACTGAGCACCAGCAGAGCACCCAGCAGTTTGAAAAAACGCACGGCTCAGTCCTTGAAGAACTGATTGGCCTGGCTGAAGGGCATCGAGCGCTCGGTAAAGCTGAAGGTGCCCAGCTCATAGACTTCCTGGGCCGCTCGGTAGAATTCACCATAGGCCGCCAGTGCCATGGCCGAGCCCACGCTGATGCGCTTTACCCCCATCGCGCTCAATTGCGCCACACTGAGTTTCAGGCCGCCGGACATCAACACGTTCACCGGCTTTGGCGCCACGGCCTTGACCACCGCCAGCACGTCCTCAGCACTGCGCAGGCCCGGCGCATAGAGCACGTCGGCGCCGGCTTCGGCGTAGGCCTGCAGGCGGCGAATAGTGTCGGGCAGATCCAGGCGACCATGCAGGAGGTTTTCCGCGCGGGCCGTCAGTGTGAAGGGGAATGGCAAGCTGCGGGCAGCGGCGACGGCGGCTTCCACGCGCTCTACGGAAAGGTCGAAGGGATAGATCGGGTCGACGGCAACGCCGGTGGCATCTTCGATAGAGCCCCCCACGATACCGCTGGCCGCCGCCCGCAAGATGGTTTCGGCACAGCCTTCAGGGGTATCGCTGAAGCCGTTTTCCAGGTCGGCCGCCACCGGCAGCGCGGTGGCCTTGGCGATCATGGCGGCATTGAGCAACGTGTCTTCAAGGGACAACGCGCCTTCCGCGTCCGGGCGCCCCAGGCTGAACGCATAACCCGCACTGGTCGTGGCAAGGGCTTCAAAGCCAAGGCTGGTGAGCATCACCGCGGAGCCGGCATCCCAAGGGTTAGGCATCACGAAGGCGCGGTCGCGCTCATGCAGGGACTTGAAGGTTTCGGCGCAAAGGGCTTGGGCATCCATGACTGACTCCTGGCGGGAAAAGGAGCCCTAGAGTAACCCCAGTTGTTCCGCTTCGGGTTGCCGATCCAACGTCGGCAGCGCCGGAAGGCCGGGCAGGCGCACCATCAACTTGGCGTGGAAACGCAGGGCCAGTTGTGCGGCCAGGCGGTTGTCCGAGGTGTGCAGGAACACGTAGGGTGTGCGGCCTTCTTCGATCCAACCCGCGATTTTTTCCACCCACGGCACCAGGAACGGGTCATTGGCCTCAAGCTCCGGATGACCGATAAAACGCACTTGGGGAAACTGGGTCAGCGCTGCCGGACGGGGTGGCACCTTGGGCTTTTTCGATTGTGCGTGCAGTACCGCCGCCGAGGTCGACGTGCAACTGAACAACGCGCGCGGGTCGAGGCAGATGCGCTCGACACCCCGATCCCGTAACAAACGGTTGAGCGTGCGCTCGGCATCGCCCTTGGCGAAGAACTCAGGGTGGCGTACTTCCACCGCCATCGGGCGTTCCAGGCCATCGATAAAACCGGCCAGTTCAGCCAGGCGTTGCGGCGAAAAACTCGCCGACAGTTGCAGCCACAGCGGCGAAACACGTTCACCGAGCGGGCTCATCAAACCGACAAAACTTTCCGCCGCCGGCAATTGCTCGCGCAAGTCGCCACCGTGACTGATGTCACCGGGGAATTTTGCAGTGAAGCGAAAATCGTCGGGCATGATGTCGACCCAGCGCTGCACGGTAGCGGCCGAGGGGCGAGCGTAGAACGTGGTATTGCCCTCAACGGCGTTGAAGACCTGGGAATAAAGGGCAAGGTAATCGCTGGAGCGGGCGTCGACTGGGTACAGGTACTCGCGCCAGGCGTTTTCACTCCAGGACGGGCAGCCGAGGTAGTAAGGCAGGCGCATCAGATGTGGATGTCGAGACCCAGCACTTCCATATCCCATTCGACAAATCCGGCGGTGGTCAGGTAGCTGGCCAGGGCGGTGGCAACGCTTTTGCTCATGGAGCGCGGGAAGACCATGTCTTGCTGACGGGCGGGAACGCCGCTGATGCGGGCTTGTGAACTGGCCTGCGCATCGGATTGGACCTCAATGAAGTCCGGCGAATCCTCGACGGAGTCGTCCACCGTGGCGTTTGCCTTACGCGGCTTGCGCTTGATCGGGTACGACTGTGAGGAAAATCCATCTATACGCATAGGCGCGAACTCGCTATCAGTAATGGCATTTTGGCAGCACTGTCCGTCGCGCGCAAATGCTCTGGTGATAACTAGAACACATAATTTGAAAAAGGTTTAAAAACCCGGGCAAATTCTGACGATTGGCGACTTTTGCCTCAAATTGCCATCATTTTTGGCGTCAAATAATCCCTCTTTCCGCCTTGGTCTGCGCGACTTTATCGCGCAGGTAAACCGGTGCGGCCTGATCCGCAGGAATAGCCTCGCCACGTTCGAACGCAAAGCGCGCCAGGGTCAGCAGATCTTCGGCGTGAGGCAACAGGGTGGCGTCCTGGCCAGCGGGTTGAACGCCGATACGCTCGCCATAACCCCAACCGGTGCCAGCGCCGAACCAGTCACCGCTGGCATCGCCCGGCAATACCGCCGATTCCGGTGGCTGCACCGCTTCCACGCCGACAAGGCGCATTTCGCCAGCCGTTTCGCGGTAGCAACCCCAATACACTTCGTCCATACGCGCATCGATCGCCGCCGCCACCTGCTGGGCGCCGTGTTCGCGCAAGGCACGTTGGGCCAGTACGGCAAGGTTGGAGACCGGCAGCACCGGGCATTCCAACGCAAAGGCCAGGCCCTGGACCACGCCAATGGCGATGCGCACCCCGGTGAACGCCCCCGGGCCACGGCCGAAGGCGATGGCATCCACGGCCGACAGGGTGGTGCCCGCGTCTTCAAGCAGCTGCTTGATCATCGGCAACAGCTTCTGCGCATGCAGGCGCGGGATCACCTCGTAGTGGCTTGTGACCTTGCCATCGTGCAGCAAGGCAACGGAGCAAGCTTCAGTCGCGGTGTCCAGGGCCAGCAGGGTGCTCATCGGTGTGGGTGTCCAAGTCGAAAAAAAGTGCGCCAGTATAAACAACAACGGCCCGCAAGCGGGCCGTCGTCTATCAAGCCGATAAAGGATCAGCTCAGTGCTTGCAGGACCTTGGCGGTGATCGCTTCCACCGAGCCGACGCCTGGGATATGGCTGTACTTCGGCTTGCCCTGGGCTGCGGACAGCTTCTGGTAGAAATCCACCAGCGGCTTGGTCTGGGAATGGTAGACCGACAGGCGATGACGCACGGTTTCTTCGGTGTCGTCCTTACGCTGCACCAGGTCTTCACCGGTGACATCGTCCTTGCCTTCAACTTTAGGCGGGTTGTAGACGGTGTGGTACACGCGGCCCGAGGCTTCGTGGACGCGACGACCGGCAATACGCTGGACGATTTCTTCATCTTCAACCGCGATTTCCACCACCGCGTCCAGCTCGACGCCGGCTTTCACCAGGGCTTCGGCCTGGGGAATGGTGCGTGGGAAACCGTCGAACAGGAAGCCGTTCTTGCAGTCTTCCTGGCTGATGCGTTCCTTGACCAGGTTGATGATCAGGTCATCGGAGACCAGGCCGCCGCTGTCCATCACGCTCTTGGCGATCAGGCCCAGCTCGGTGCCGGCCTTGACGGCTGCGCGCAGCATGTCGCCGGTGGAGATTTGTGGAATGCCGAATTTTTCAGTGATGAACTTTGCCTGAGTACCTTTACCGGCCCCGGGAGCTCCCAGCAGAATGACGCGCATCGATGTGCTCCTCAATTTTTTATAGAGATGACGCTCGGATTCGCCGCGTGGGGCCAATCTCGTAAAAATAATATAGGGCTCATGAAACTATGGGCCCAGGCCGCCCAAACGGCCAAAGGCTGATCAAGATACACAGCGGGCCCTAACCACACAAGCCGCCAAAAGTCGCAGGAACCCGCGCCACGCGTACGTCATAGGTAGGGTGTGCCTGAGTGCAACCAGCGCTGTAAACGCCGACCACCCCTTTCAGGGCGGCCGTCGTGGTTTATCCGCAAGCTTTTGAGAACACGCAAAAAACCTCAGCCGGTGTTGCGCAGGCCGGCGGCAATACCCGCCACGGACACCAGCAACGCCTGTTCCAGAGGGCTGTCCTGCGCGGCTTCCTGGCGACGCGAGCGCGCGAGCAACTCGGCCTGCAACAGGTGCAAGGGGTCGAGGTAGGTGTTGCGCAGGCGGATGAACTCCAGGGTGTCAGGGCTATGGGCCAGCAGTTGCGACTGGCCGGTCAGGCCAAGCACCACGTCGCATGCCTGCGACAATAGGTCGCGTAAGTGCGCGCCCAATGGCAACAGGTCCGGCTGCACCAGGCGCTCGTCATACAGGCGCGCAATATCGGCATCGGCCTTGGCCAGGACCATTTCCAGCATATCGATGCGGGTGCGGAAGAACGGCCACTGTTCGCGCATCTGCCCCAGCAGTTCCCCTTCGCCGCGCTCCAGGGCCTTGCTCAATGCGGCTTCCCAACCCAGCCAGGCCGGCAGCATCAGGCGAGTCTGGGTCCAGCCGAAGATCCACGGAATGGCGCGCAGGCTTTCTATACCACCGGCGCGACGCTTGGCCGGGCGACTGCCCAGAGGTAGCCGGCCCAGCTCCTGCTCCGGGGTGGATTGGCGAAAATACTCGACGAATTGCGGATTTTCCCGCACCACCGCACGGTAAGCGCTGACGCCGTCGGCCGCCAATTCATCCATCAAATGGCGCCACGCCGGCTCCGGTGGCGGCGGTGGCAGCAATGTCGCTTCCAACACGGCGGCCAGGTAGAGATTGAGGTTCTGTTCAGCAATGTCCGGCAAGCCGAACTTGAAGCGAATCATCTCGCCTTGCTCGGTGGTACGGAAACGCCCCGCCACCGAACCCGGCGGTTGCGACAGGATCGCCGCGTGGGCCGGGCCGCCGCCACGCCCGACGGTGCCGCCGCGACCGTGGAACAGCAGCAATTCCACCTGTTGCTCACGGCAGATATCCACCAGCCGCTCCTGGGCCCGGTACTGCGCCCAGGCGGCGGCGGTGGTGCCGGCGTCCTTGGCCGAGTCGGAGTAGCCGATCATCACTTCCTGCGGGCCCTGCAAGCGCGCCCGGTAGCCTGGCAGCAGCAACAGTTGTTCGATCACGGGACCGGCGTTATCCAGGTCGGCCAGGGTTTCGAACAGCGGCACCACGCGCATCGGCCGTTGAACGCCCGACTCTTTAAGCAGCAGCTGCACCGCCAATACGTCCGACGCGGCACCGGCCATGGAAATGACATACGAGCCTAACGATGCGGCAGGCGCGGCGGCCACTTCCTTGCAGGTATTGAGCACTTCGGCCGTATCGGCCGATGGCTTGAAATAGCCCGGCAACAGCGGTCGACGGTTGGCCAGCTCCTTCATCAGGAAGCTGATGCGCATGTCTTCGTTCCAGTCCTCGTAACGGCCCAGGCCCAGGTAATCGGTGATTTCAGTCATCGCCGCCGAATGACGACTGGAATCCTGGCGCACATCCAGGCGCACCAGAAATAGACCAAAGGTTACGGCCCGGCGCAGGCAATCGAGCAGCGGGCCGTCGGCGATCACGCCCATGCCGCACGCGTGCAACGACTGGTAGCACAGCTCCAGTGGCTCGAGCAGATCGCGGTTGTTCTGCAACACCTCGGCAGGCGCCGGCGTGCTGCTGCTCAACGCGGTATGGGCCCATTGGCGCGTGGCGCGCAGGCGTTCGCGCAGTTGCTTGAGCAGGGCACGATAAGGTTCGACGCTGTCGCCGACCTTGGCCTGCAACGCCGGGCTGGCCTGTTGCATCGACAGTTCGGAGGCCAGGTGGTCGATATCGCGCAGGTACAGGTCGGCCGCCATCCAGCGCGCCAGCAGCAACACCTCGCGGGTGACCGGCGCGGTGACATTCGGGTTGCCGTCACGGTCGCCGCCCATCCACGACGCAAAGCGGATCGGCGCGGCTTCCAGCGGCAAACGCAGGCCCGTCGCAGCGTGTAACGCCTGGTCGGCCTTGCGCAAGTAATTGGGGATGGCGTGCCACAACGAATGCTCGATCACCGCGAAGCCCCACTTGGCTTCATCCACCGGGGTGGGCCGAGTGCGGCGGATTTCTTCGGTGTGCCAGGCTTCGGCGATCAAGCGCTGCAGGCGCTGGCGGATCTGCTCGCGCTCAGCACTGGTGAGGTCGCGATGATCCTGCAGCGCCAGTTGCGCGGCGATGGCGTCGTATTTCTGGATCAGGGTGCGGCGTGCCACTTCGGTGGGGTGGGCGGTGAGGACCAGTTCGATGTCCAGGCGCCCCAACTGGCGGGCGAGGGACTCATTGCTGTGGCCCTCGCCCTGCAGGCGAGCCAGTAACTCCGGCAATACGCGGGACTCGAACGGCGCCGGTTGCGACTCGTCGCGCCGGTGAATCAACTGGTACTGCTCGGCGATATTGGCCAGGTTGAGGAACTGGTTGAAGGCCCGCGCCACCGGCAGCAGTTCGTTTTCCTGCAACTGATTGAGGCTGGCGCTCAGTTCATCACCCGCGGCTTTGTCCGGGGCGGCTCCGCGGCGGTCGGCCTTGGCGCCTTTGCGGATCTGTTCGATCTTGGCGAGAAAATCATCGCCGTACTGCTCTCGAATGGTGTTGCCCAACAGTTCACCGAGCAGGTGAACATCCTCACGCAAGCGTGCATCGATATCACTCATCAGCCAATCTCCAGCCAGAAATCCGGGACGCGCAGGTGTGTCAGAGTGCCGCCGGCATCGTTTTATGACAAGACTTTAAACCTTGTGACTTGCAGCTAGTCTCAAGTGTGAGCCGCCGCGTTTATCCACGCGCACGGCTGGTCACTCATCACCGCCTGCCACCGCAGGCTTTATTGAGGTTGCCATGAAAATTCGAGAACTGGCCCAGCATTGGGAAGAGAACGCCAAGGGTCGCCTGACCAAGACCGAGTACGCCATCCATCTGGATGTGGAGGCTGCTGCACGGCTGGCAGCCATCGCCGAGATGTACCCCAAGCGCCACACCGAAGAACTGCTCGGCGAGCTGATCGGTGCCGCCCTTGAGGAGCTGGAAGCCAGCTTTCCCTACATCAAGGGACAACAGGTCATCGCCACCGATGAAGAGGGCGACCCGCTCTATGAGGACGTCGGGCCAACGCCGCGGTTCCTGACCTTGTCCCGTCGCTATCTGCATGATTTGTCTGCCAGTGCCGACGACCAAAAGCACTGACGGACTCGATTGACACCCATCTGAACCCCGTATTCCGGGCCTCTGCCGAGGCTCGGAGTACCCCTGCACGTGGCAAAAGTTCCAACTTTTTACCCTGACCAATCAGTCAGATATTTTTTTAGGCAAATCGCCATCTCTTCTGAACTTTTGAAAAAAGCCTCCGGTCACAGCCAGTAAGCCATCACTTGGAACGGCCGTTTGAAAGGGCCTGTCGCGCTTTACCGCCGCGCCCAAAGCCGTTCACCGACTGCGATGGATTTTGATGTTTTTAGGAGCTATCCAATGGAGTTGAAGACGATGAAGACCAGCACTGCCAAATCCACGTTTAACCACCTGCGCGGGCTTAAATTGGCCGCGCTGGCAATCGGCACCAGCTTCGTTTTGGCTGGCTGCGCCGGCAACCCGCCAACCGAGCAGTACGCGGTGACTCAGTCCGCGGTCAACAGCGCAGTGAGCGCCGGCGGTACCGAGTACGCAGCAGTTGAAATGAAATCGGCCCAGGACAAGCTCAAGCAAGCCGAAATCGCCATGCACGACAAGAATTATGACGAGGCGCGTCGCCTGGCCGAACAGGCTGAATGGGATGCTCGCGTTGCAGAGCGCAAGTCCCAGGCGGCCAAGGCCGAACAGGCTGTGAAGGATTCCCAGAAAGCTGTTCAGGAGCTGCGTCAGGAAGGTATGCGCCCGGCTGCTATCCAGCAGAAATAAAGCGCCGCGCCTGATTGCACTGCACCCGATATCGAATTGAAAGGACGACACGACTATGCGTAAACAATTGATGATCCCTGCCCTGCTGGCGATGAGCGTTGCCCTGGCGGCCTGCTCTACCCCGCCCAACGCGAACCTGGAAAACGCACGGACCAACTTCTCGTCCCTGCAAACCAACCCGCAAGCCACCAAGCTTGCCGCGCTGGAAACCAAGGATGCCAGCGATTGGCTGGACAAGGCTGACAAGGCCTACCGCGACAAGGAAGACCAGAAGAAGGTCGATCAACTGGCCTACCTGACCAACCAGCGCGTTGAAGTGGCCAAAGACACCATCGTGCTGCGCGAATCCGAAGCCAAGCTGAAAAACGCCGGCGACGAACGCGCCCGTGCCCTGCTCGAGGCCCGTGATGCGCAGATCAAGCAGCTGCAGGACAGCTTGAACGCCAAGCAAACCGAGCGCGGTACTCTGGTGACCTTTGGCGACGTGCTGTTTGCCACCAACAAGGCCGACCTGAAGTCCAGCGGCCTGGTCAACATCAATAAGCTGGCGCAGTTCCTTCAGGAAAACCCGGATCGCCAGGTGATCGTTGAAGGTTACACGGACAGCACAGGCAGCGATGCCTACAACCAGAGCCTGTCGGAGCGACGTGCCGCTTCTGTGCAGGTTGCGCTGATCAAGATGGGCGTTGACCCACGCCGCATCGTGACCACCGGCTATGGCAAGGAATACCCGGTTGCCGACAACGGCAGCGTCTCGGGCCGTGCCATGAACCGCCGCGTTGAAGTGACCATCTCCAACGATAACCAGCCGGTCAAGCCACGCTCGTCCGTCGCCAACTGATTGATTGATGCTGGATAAGAAAACCCACCTTATGGTGGGTTTTTTTTGGGCTCGCCGAATTGGACAGGACGGTTTGTGTCCTCCGCTGGCAGCTCAATCTTCGGGGCATGGGCCTGTTTCGGCAAATGCTCCATCAGTTGCTTTTTCTGCTCCCGAGCTTGCTGCCGTTCCAGATCCTCATGACACCTGACCATATCCCGCATGTTGCGTAATGCCGGACTTTCAGGAGCTGCAGGATTTGCAGGATTTGAAAAAATAGATATCGCCACTTTCTCGGCCCTGAAGTGTGTAAGTTACACCGCTTTCTGTGGCGTCTTGCGCGATATGGTTCCAAATAAATCCCGCCCCCCTGTGGACATTGAGCGGGCCGTGGCTAACCTGACCCCGGATACACAAAAACCCGCCTATGGCAGGCGGGTTTTTCCACGGGTGGGCAATCAGGTGTTGATCGAGCCCCCCCCCTGATAGTCGGGTTGCGGAATCTGGCCATTGCCCTGGCCGCCTTCGCCGCCTTGGCCGCCCTGTGCACCTTGTTGCTGCAGTTGTGCAAGCAGCTTCTTCAGTAGCTCCTTCAGGTCCTCGAGACTCTCTCCGCCGCCGGCCCCACCGCTTCCCTGCCCACCCTGGGAGCCTTGTGACTCCATTTGGTTAATTTTGCTTTTTACGTCATCAATCTGTTGGTTGAGGTCTCCCTGGGAGCTCCCGCCGGCGCCATAGCTGCCCGTATTCACTGGAGACTGTGTTCCGCTGATGCTTGTCATAAATGTCGACTCCACAATAACTAACGAAAAGGACCGATCAGTCACACCGATCAGTCCATAGTCTGTGGCGGGCAAATAGAGATGGTTCCGGCCTGGGAAGACTCGGACCTGCACCAAGGGACGAATCCCCAGGCTGAGTGGCGTTTTCCCACGGACTCGACGCGCTGGCTTACTGCTGCAGTTGCGGGGTTTCCTGGCCCATGCAACGCACCGCCTGCTTCTTATTATTGACCAACACACCACTCAAGCCTTTTTGTTCGGTATCGAACATGACCAGCACGCCATCGACGCACTGCGCCACTTGAGCGGCCGGGGTCAGGGAGATCTTGTAGTCCTCGCCCGGCACGGTCTTGAGCATGGTGAAGTCGCTGAGCAGCAACGCATCCTCAGGCTTGGCGAAGTGCAAATAGCCGTAGTACCACAGGCAGCCGACGGTGCCGATGATGGTGCCGATACCGGTGAGGATCAGCGGGATCATGTTGCGTTCTTCACTCATTGCGGGCTCTCTGATGGATCAACTTTAGGAATGGGGTAATTCGGAATCTCGCCCAGGCGGCGCAGGCCGTTGAAGTGCTGCGGGTCGTCCAGATAGCGCAGCATCACGGTTTGCCAAGTCTTGTCGGCAAAGGTCTGCACATGGCCGCCGCGGGTCAACTGCAATACCCGTGGCGGCGGCGCGGCCTGATACAGGCGGATACCGTTGGCCACGGGCACGATCGGGTCATCCAGGCTGTGGAACAGCAATTTCGGCACGCCGGTCAGTTGCGGCATGGCATTGATCGCGCTGTCGGCGTCGGGCACCAGCCAAGACAAGGGCACCTGGAAGGGCCATGTTAACCAGGAGGTGCTCAGGGCGAATTGTCCTACGTCACGATAACTGGCCGGCACGCCGTCCAGTACCAGGGCCTTGAGTTGGACTTGACGCTGCGGGTGTTCCGCCAGGTAATGCACCGCCAGCGCACCGCCGAGGCTTTGACCGAGGACGATCAACGGCTGGCCCTGGGTTTCGGGCGCCTGGTCGAGCCAGTTGAACGCCGCGTCCACGTCCTGATAGATCGCCGGCAGTGAGGGCTTGCCTGCCGACAGCCCGTAACCGCGATAGTCCAGCAGCAGTACCTGGTAGCCCTGCTCCGGCAACCACCAACTGCCGCCCAGGTGCCAGGCCAGGTTACCGCCGTTGCCGTGCAGGTGCAGCACCGTCCCTTTGACGGGTACTCCGGCCTTGGCCGGCAGCCACCACGCGTGCAGCTTCACACCGTCGGCGGTGGTGAGGGTGACATCGCGGTATTGCAAGTGCGCTTTTTCGGGCGTGAACGGCAGGCCGGGTTCGGGGTAGAACAGCAGCGAGCTGCAACCGTTCAATGTGAGTAGCAGGCACAGAATGCCGAGGATTCTCATCCGTTGAAGCCTCGTGAATAACAACGTTTAAAGGATATTGGAGTAATCCGCCTCGATCCGGTCCAGGCTCAAGTGGTTGAGGAAGTTGGAGAAACACATCCACGCCGCCAGTGCATTCATGTCGCGGAACTGCTCCGGCAGGTACTTGGGCGGCACCACCAGGCCTTCGTCCACCAGTTGGCGCAAGGTGCGCATGTCTTCCAGGGTGGTCTTGCCGCAGAACAGCAGCGGCACTTGCTCCAGCTTGCCTTTGCGCACGGCCAGCTGGATGTAGTTGTAGACCATGATAAAGCCCTTGAGGTAGGACAGATCCTTGGTAAACGGCAGGCCGTTCGGCACCGAGCCACGGAATACCCGGCTGGCGTTGCCATAGCTTTCGGCCATTTCAAAGCCTTGCTCGCGGAAGAACTCGAACACCTGCAGGAAGTCGGCACCCTCTTCCACCATGTGGATCGCACGGGTGCGGTTGGTCAGCTTGCGCAAGCGGCTCGGGTAGGAGGCGAACGTAATGATCTCCATGAGGATCGCCAGGCCTTCCTGGGTCACGGTGGACGACGGCGGGCCCTTGGACAGGAACGTGCAGATCGGCTGGTTCTGGCCGTTGAGCGTGGTACCGACATGCACCAGGCCTTCGTGGACTTCCAGCGCACGCACGTCGCGGTCGTTGAACATCGCGTCGGCGCGGATCTTGATGTAGTCGGCGCCCGCTGCGGCATCGGCAACGATGCCGTCGGACTCAAACACCCGGATGGTCTCTTCGGCTTCGCCAAATACCTTGTTCAGGCGGGTTTGCAGCAGGGCCACGGCGTCCTTGGCGGTCAGGGTCTTGGCTTCGTCCTTGAGGTCGCCACGGCCGTCGATATTGTTCAGGTAGTCGGAGAGCATCAGGCCCAGGTCAGCCAGGGTCGGGTCGCCGGCGTGGAAGGCGTCGGAGGCGGCGCCGTACAGCTCCTGGGAAATCAGGCCGAAGTCCTCGGTGCCGCGGGCTTCGAGCATGCGCACCACCATGCGGTATTCGCGGCACATGCGGCGCATGATCTGCCCCACCGGGCTGAACTGGCCGAGGCGGCGAGTGATGTCGCGTTCGATGTTCTGGAATTCCAGCTTTACCGCGCTGGAGTCGAACGACAGCGGCCGGTTCAGGTAATAGTCGCGATCCACGGCGGGCATGGCCTTGCCCTTGGCCTTGAGGAATCCCTGGCGAATGTTGTCGTCCCACTTCACGGCGTCGAGGACGCGAATCGGTGTTTGCGCCAGCACAATGCGATCGGACAAGCTGCGTATCGTCTGCTGGTAATCGTCCACCCGGTGCTTCCTCTCTAAACGTTATTTGCCCGCACGCTGGTAGCGCACGGCTTCAACGAACACATCGGCATTGGCCGGATCATCCAGGTAGGCAAACACCTGGCTCATGGAACTGTCGACCCGTACGCCGGCGCCTTCGACGGTATCCACGCTGCTGCCCTGCAGCACCTGTTGCCCGATGGCCTGGTGAATCTGTTCGAGGTCGAGGTTATAGACCACCAATTCGTGCTTATCGTCGAACTCGAACCCCGCCAGGAAGTAATGCCCTCCGAACCGGGCCGGCAACGGTGCCGACAGGTACCAGCGGTTGCCATGACGCGAAACGGTAAACAGGTACTCATCGCGCTGGGCCGGCGTGGCTTTAGGGTAGCTCACCGCCTTGTAGCGGTGCTCACCGGCACGGCTGATGCGCAGATTGAGCGGTTCGCCCCAGGCATTCCTGCTGGTCCAATGGCCCAGCAACTCATCCGGTGCCGCCTCATGGGCGGGCAACGGGTCCTTGAACGTGACCAGGCAACCGCTGAGCAACAGGAACGACAAGGCGATTACCGCCACACGCCAGGTTTTCATTGGACTCCCCCGGTGTCAGACCGAGGCCAACACCAAATGCATGTAACGCTTGAGGATCTCAAGCATCTCTTCACCGGTCAGAGGCTCTGCGCCGCCCAGCAGGCCCTGATATTCCATCCGACTGATAATCGCCGTCAACACCTTGGCGTCCTGTTGCGGCTCGCGGGAGCCCAATACCTGGAAAAACTGCCCCGTGCCCTGCAACAGGATCTGCTGGTGGGAACGCACCAGCTCAGCCAGGCGCGGGTTGAGCAAGGCTTCCTGGCGAAAGGCCTGTTCGGCCATCAAATGCTCGCGGCGGTTGGTCAACTGGCGCAGCACATAGTCGGCGGTCAGCCGCGCGATGTCATCGGCCAGTTGCGAGCGCGATTCCGGGCTGCCATCGCCATAGGCGACCATCTCACGCAGCAGGCCTTCGTTACGCACCCATAGCTTGCCCATGAAGGCGGCGCTGCGTTCAACGTACTGGGCGAAGGTATCGGTGAGCAGGTCATCGATGTCCTTGAAGTAATAGGTAGTGGCTGACAACGGCACACCGGCCTCGGCCGCCACGGCCCGATGGCGCACGGCCCGCACGCCATCGCGCACCACGATGCGCATGGCTGCATCGAGAATGTCTTGCCTGCGTTGCTCGCTGCCCCGACGGCTGGCCTTACGGCCCTGGTACTGGACGCTTTCAGCCACGGCAGCGGCAATGCCGGCGGCACCTTCTTGAGCGGTTACGCGGTTCACGACACACATCCTTGAATAGATCAAAACCTGGCGCTGTTTGCTTGACGCTTAAAAACGCCACATAAAAAAGCCGCCTTATAAAAGGCGGCTTCGGATTTCGCTACATTTACGCTTGTGGCCGCATGTGCGGGAACAAGATCACATCGCGGATCGACGGCGAGTTGGTCAACAACATCACCAGGCGGTCGATGCCGATACCTTCACCGGCCGTTGGCGGCATGCCGTATTCCAGGGCACGTACGAAGTCGGCGTCGTAGTGCATGGCTTCGTCGTCGCCAGCGTCCTTGTCGGCCACCTGGGCCATGAAGCGCTCGGCCTGGTCTTCGGCATCGTTAAGCTCGGAGTAGGCGTTGGCGATTTCGCGGCCGCCGATGAACAGCTCGAAACGGTCGGTGACGTTCGGGTTGTCGTCGTTGCGACGGGCCAGCGGCGACACTTCGAACGGGTACTGGGTAATGAAGTGCGGCTGTTCCAGCTTGTGCTCCACCAGCTCTTCGAAAATCATCACCTGCAGTTTGCCCAGGCCTTCGAAACCGAGCACCTTGGCACCGGCTTTCTTGGCGATGGCGCGGGCCTTGTCGATGTCGTTGAGGTCGTCTGCGGTCAACTCAGGGTTGTACTTGAGGATCGAGTCGAACACCGACAGGCGCACGAACGGCTCGCCGAAGTGGAACACCTTGTCGCCGTACGGCACGTCGGTAGTCCCGAGGACAAGCTGCGCCAGCTCGCGGAACAGTTCCTCGGTGAGGTCCATGTTGTCTTCGTAGTCGGCGTAGGCCTGGTAGAACTCCAACATGGTGAATTCCGGGTTGTGCCGGGTCGAGACGCCTTCGTTACGGAAGTTGCGGTTGATCTCGAACACCTTCTCGAAGCCACCGACCACAAGACGCTTGAGGTACAACTCAGGCGCGATACGCAGGAACATTTCCAGGTCCAGTGCGTTGTGGTGGGTTTCGAACGGCTTGGCTGCGGCACCACCCGGGATGGTCTGCAGCATCGGGGTTTCCACTTCCAGGAAGTCACGCTGCATCAGGAAGCTGCGGATGTGCGCGATGACCTGCGAACGCACGCGGAAGGTCTGGCGCACGTCTTCGTTGACGATCAGGTCAACGTAGCGCTGGCGGTAACGCTGCTCGGTGTCGGTCAGGCCGTGGTGCTTGTCCGGCAACGGGCGCAGGGACTTGGTCAGCAGGCGCACGCTGGTCATTTCCACGTACAGGTCGCCCTTGCCGGAACGGGCCAGGGTGCCTTCGGCGGCGATGATGTCGCCCATGTCCCAGGTTTTCACCGAGGCCAGGGTTTCTTCGGACAGGGTCTTGCGGTTGACGTAGACCTGGATACGCCCGGTCATGTCCTGGATCACCATGAACGAGCCACGGTTGAGCATGATGCGACCTGCCACCTTGACCGGGATCGCCGCTTCTGCCAGCTCTTCCTTGGTCTTGTCCGCGTACTGCTTCTGCAAGGCATCGCAGTAGTTGTCGCGACGGAAGTCGTTGGGGAAGGCATTGCCCTTGGCGCGCTCGGCAGCCAGCTTTTCCTTGCGCAGGGCGATCAGGGAGTTTTCTTCCTGTTGCAGGGCTTGCGGGTCGAGTTGTTGGTCGCTCATGTCTTTAAATTTTCCATCAGGTTCGTTGTCCCAGGCGTAGGCCGGGGATCGCCGGCAAGGACCAGGCGTCCCCCCGGTTCCTACAAGGGGTTACAGGCCAGATTTCAGGCTGGCTTCCAGGTATTCGTCAATGTCACCGTCGAGCACCTTGTCGCAGTCGCTGCGTTCGATGTTAGTGCGCAGATCCTTGATCCGCGACGCATCGAGCACATAAGAGCGGATCTGGTGACCCCAGCCGATATCCGACTTGGTGTCTTCCAGGGCCTGGGAAGCGGCGTTGCGCTTCTGCATTTCCTGCTCGTACAACTTGGCCCGCAGCATTTTCATGGCGGTGTCCTTGTTCGCGTGCTGGGAGCGTTCGTTCTGGCAGCTCACCACGGTGTTGGTCGGTACGTGGGTAATACGTACAGCCGAATCGGTGGTGTTTACGTGCTGGCCACCGGCACCGGAGGAGCGGTAGGTGTCGATACGCAGGTCGGCCGGGTTGATCTCGATTTCCACCTTGTCATCGATCTCGGGCGAGACGAACACCGCAGAGAACGAGGTGTGGCGACGGTTGCCGGAGTCGAACGGGCTCTTGCGCACCAGGCGGTGTACGCCGATCTCGGTACGCAGCCAGCCAAAGGCGTATTCACCCTTGATGTGCACGGTCGCGCCCTTGATGCCGGCGACTTCACCAGCCGACAGTTCCATGATGGTGGCGTCGAAACCGCGTTTGTCGGCCCAGCGCAGGTACATGCGCAGCAGGATGTTGGCCCAGTCCTGGGCTTCGGTGCCGCCGGAACCGGCCTGGATGTCCAGGTAGGCGTTGTTCGGGTCCATTTCGTGGCTGAACATGCGACGGAATTCAAGCTTGGCGAGGTTTTCCTCGAGACGGGCCAGCTCGGCGACGACATCGCCCACTGCGCCTTCGTCGTTTTCCTCGACGGCCATGTCCAGCAGGTCGCGGCAATCGGCCAGGCCGGTATTCAGTTCGTCGAGGGTGTCGACGATCTGCGCCAGCGCAGCGCGCTCGCGCCCCAGTTCCTGGGCGTATTCAGGTTTGTTCCAGACACTCGGATCTTCAAGCTCGCGATTGACTTCGGTCAGGCGCTCATGCTTTTGATCGTAGTCAAAGATACCCCCGAATAGTTTCGGAGCGCTCGGACAGGTCCTTGATGGTGTTAAGGATCGGGTTGATTTCCATGGCGGGCAGCACTCGTTGGCGAACTTTTGAAAGCCGGCGAGTATAACGGCAAACGGGGGGGAGCGGCAGCCCGCCTGGCGAAAAGGCAGGCTACGCAGGGTTAAATGTGGGAGGGGGCAAGCCCCCTCCCACATTTTGATCTGTTGCGGCCTCGAGTCACTCGATGCCGACCAGGTTTCGCCCGTTGTGCTTGGCCGTATACAAGCCCTTGTCCGCCGCCATGATCAACTGGCGGCAATCGGTACCCTGCACCGGCGTCATGGTCGACAGCCCGATGCTGATGGTCAGGCTCGAGCCTTCCGCCGGGGCGATATGCGGGATTTTCAGTGCGGCGACGGCCATGCGCAGCTTTTCCGCCACCAGGCGTGCCCCACCCGGCGAGGTGTTCGGCAACACCAGGGCAAACTCTTCGCCGCCGTAGCGTGCCGGCAGGTCCGAGGGGCGGCTGCTGGCTTCGCGGATAGTGTTGGCGACCTTGCGCAAGGCTTCATCACCCTCGACGTGGCCAAAGCTGTCGTTGTAGGTCTTGAAGAAATCCACGTCGATCATCAGCAATGACAGCTGGGTCTGATCACGCATGGCGCGGCGCCATTCCAGCTCCAGGTATTCGTCGAAGTGGCGGCGGTTGGACAGCCCGGTCAGGCCATCGGAGTTCATCAGCCGTTGCAGCACCAGGTTGGTGTCCAGCAGCTGTTGCTGGCTGACCCGCAGCGCACGGTAGGCGGCATCGCGCTGCAACAGGGTCATGTAGGAACGCGAGTGATAGCGGATGCGCGCCACCAGTTCGATGTTGTCCGGCAGCTTGACCAGGTAATCGTTGGCCCCCGCCGAGAACGCCGCGCTCTTGATCAGCGGGTCTTCCTTGGTGGAAAGCACGATGATCGGGATGTTCTGCGTGGCCGGGTGGTTGCGGTATTCGCGCACCAGGGTCAAGCCGTCGAGGCCCGGCATCACCAGGTCCTGCAGGATCACCGTGGGCTTGATGCGGATGGCCTGGGCAATCGCCTGGTGCGGGTCGGCACAGAAGTGGAAGTCGATGTTTTCTTCGTGGGCCAGGCCGCGCCGGACGGCTTCGCCGATCATGGCCTGGTCGTCGACCAGCAACACCATGGCGGCGTTTTCGTCGGTCTTGATGTCGTCGATCTGTAAATCATTCATGTGCAGTCACCTGAATTACTGCCTGCAAGCCAACACCGCGGAAGGTCATGATCATTTTGCAAAGACCTCCAGCAATCGGGGCGCAATTCTATCCAGTGGGCGAATTTCAACAGCAGCATCAATCGCCGCCGCCGCTTTGGGCATGCCATACACCGCCGAGCTTTGCTGATCCTGGGCGATGGTCAAATAACCTTGTTCACGCATTAGCTTGAGCCCCTGGGCCCCGTCACGCCCCATACCCGTCAGCAGTACGCCGACGGCATCGCCATTCCAGTGGCTGGCCACGCTTTCGAAAAACACGTCGATCGAAGGCCGGTAAATCTCGTTCACCGGCTCTGCGGTATAGGCTAGCGTGCCATTCTTCAATAAACGAATGTGGTGATTGGTGCCGGCCAGCAGCACCACCCCGCTTTGCGGCGGTTCGCCTTCGCGGGCCAGGCGTACCGGCAGGCCGGAGGCGCTGCTCAGCCACTCGGCCATGCCGGCGGCGAAGACCTGATCCACATGCTGCACCAGCACAATGGCGGCGGCAAAGTCCCGGGGCAATCCCTTGAGCAGGGTTTCCAGGGCAGCCGGGCCACCCGCCGAAGAACCGATCGCCACCAGGCTCTGGCGTTCGCCGGTGCTGCGCTCCGGGGTGGTTTCGGCGCGCACACGGCTGCCGCGCTGGCCGATCAGCCAGCCGATGTTGAGGATCTTGCGCAGCAACGGCGCCGCCGCATCCTTGGGGTTGCCCACGCCGAGCGCCGGCGTGTCCACCACATCCAGGGCGCCGTGGCCCATGGCTTCGAACACCCGGCTCACATTGGCCTGGCGGTCGACGGTCACCAGCAGGATCGCGCACGGGGTCTCGGCCATGATCTGCCGCGTGGCCTCCACGCCGTCCATCACCGGCATGATCAGGTCCATCAGGATCAGGTCCGGGGTCAATTCGGCGCAGCGCTGCACCGCCTCCAGGCCATTGCTGGCCACCCACACAACCTGGTGCGCGGGCTCGAAGCTCAAGGCACGGCGCAGGGCCTCCACGGCCAGGGGCATGTCATTGACGATCGCAATCCTCATGACCGCGCGCCTCCGATCAGCTCCACCACGGCATCCAGCAGCGCGTCATCGTGGAAACTGGCCTTGGCCAGATAATAATCGGCCCCAGCATCCAGCCCGCGACGGCGGTCTTCTTCACGGTCTTTGTACGACACCACCATCACCGGCAACGATTGCAGGCGACTGTCACGGCGCAGGAGTGTGACCAATTCAATACCGTCCATACGAGGCATATCGATATCAGTGATAAGCAGGTCGAAGTCTTCGGAGCGCAAGGCGTTCCAGCCGTCCATGCCGTCAACCGCGACGGCCACTTCGTACCCGCGATTGAGCAGCAGTTTGCGTTGCAACTCCCGCACAGTGAGCGAGTCGTCCACCACCAGTACCCGCTTGCGCGGTGCCTCGGTGGCCTGCTGGCTGCGCCGGGCGATGCGTTCCAGGCGCCCGGTGTTGAGCAGCTTGTCCACCGAGCGCAGCATATCTTCCACATCGACGATCAATACCACCGAGCCGTCGTCCAGCAAGGCACCGGCGGAAATATCCTGGACCTTGCCCAGGCGATCATCCAGCGGCAACACCACCAGGGTGCGTTCGCCGATAAAGCGTTCCACGGCGATCCCGTAAACCGCATCGCGCTCGCGGATCACCACCACCTTCAAGGTTTCGTCATTGCTCTGCCCCAATGGGCGCTGCAACAGCTGGCTGGCGGCGACCAGGCCCACATGCCGACCTTCGTGCCAGAAATGCTGGCGGCCTTCCAACTGCACAATGTCGTCGGGTGCCAGGTCGCACATGCGCTCGATATGCGCCAGCGGGAACGCATAGGCTTCCTCGCCGACTTCCACCACCAGGCTGCGCACCACCGACAGGGTCAGCGGCACCTCCAGGTGGAAGCGACTGCCCTGCCCTGCCGCCTGCTCCAGCACCACCGCGCCGCGCAGTTGGCGAACCATATGCTGCACCGCATCCAGCCCGACACCGCGCCCGGACACTTCGGTGACCTTGTCGCGCAGGCTGAACCCCGGCAGGAACAGGAACGTCAGCAGCTCCTCTTCACTCAGGTTCAGGGCCGTCTCCCAGGTTGAAAGATGCCGATCGACGATGGTGCCGCGCAGACGCTCCAGGTCGACGCCATTGCCGTCGTCACTCAGCTCCAGCACCAGCAGACCGGCCTGATGGGACGCGCGCAGGCGGATCAGGCCTTCGGCAGGTTTGCCTGCCAGCAGGCGTTGCTCGGGCATTTCGATGCCGTGGTCGACGGCATTGCGCAATAAATGGGTGAGTGGCGCTTCGAGCTTTTCCAGCACGTCGCGATCGACCTGGGTCTTTTCTCCCTCGATCTCCAGGCGCACTTGCTTGCCCAGGCTGCGGCCGAGGTCGCGCACCATGCGCACCTGACCGGCCAGCACGTCGGCAAACGGGCGCATGCGACAGGCCAGCGCAGTGTCGTAGAGCACCTGGGCACGCTGGCCGGCCTGCCAGCCAAACTCATCCAGCTCGGCGGTCTTTTCCGCCAGCAGCGCCTGGGCTTCGCTCAGCAGGCGGCGGGTATCGGCCAGGGCTTCCTCGGCTTCGAGGCTCAAACCCAGGGTCTTGAGCTGGCCATCCAGGGTATCCAGGGCGCGTACGCTTTGGCTTTGAATCCGTTTGAGACGCTGCATGCTGGCCAGGTAGGGCTTGAGCCGCTGGGTTTCCACCAGAGACTTGCTCGAGAGGTCCAACAGGCTGTTCAAGCGCTCGGCGGTCACGCGCAATACGCGTTCGCCACCTTCAGTCATGCGCCGGCCCTGACGCGGCGGATCACTGGCGACGTGCGGTGCGGGCTCAGGCTCCGGCGGCAGCTCTTCGATGAGCGGCGCCGGGGCGGGCTCAGGCGCAGCGGGCAGCGGCGCGACGTAGGCACTGGGCTGGGATGGATCCAGCAGGCGCTCCATCAACGCCACATAGGCATCGATGTCCGCCGTGCCGACATCGTTGCCAGGGGTGGCGATACGCATCAGCAAGTCGGTGCCTTGCAGCAACGCGTCGATATGTTCGGGTTGCAGGTACAGGCGGCGTTCCTGGGCGCTGACCAGGCAATCCTCCATGACATGGGCCACGCTGACCCCGGCGTCCACCCCGACGATGCGCGCCGCGCCCTTGAGCGAATGCGCGGCACGCATGCAGGCTTCAAGCTGGTCGGCCTGGGTAGGGTTGCGCTCCAGGGCCAGCAGGCCCGCGCTCAGCACCTGGGTCTGGGCATCGGCTTCCAGGCTGAACAGCTCCAGCAGCGAGGCGTCGCGCATCTGGTCGGGGGTCATGTGAGGCTCCGGGTCACGGCGGACAACAATTGCGCCTCGTCCAGCCACCGCAGGCTACGGCCTTTCCACTGCAACACACCCTGGGTGTAGCGCGCGCTGGCCTGGGTACCCGAGGCCGACGCCGCCTTCAGGGTGCGCTCATCGATGGCATGGATGCCATCCACTTCGTCCACCGGCACCACCACCGGGCCATCCTGCGCGGCGATGATCAGCATGCGCGGCATGATCCGCCCACCGCTGGCGCCCTGATGGGTTGTTTCCAGGCCAAGCAACTCCACCAGCGACAGGCACGCCACCAGCGCACCACGCACATTGGCCACACCGAGCAAGGCACGGGAGCGCTGGTGCGGCAGCGAGTGAATCGGTTGCAACGGCGCCACCTCCACCAGGCAGCGGGTGGCGATGCCCAGCCATTCCTCGCCGAGGCGGAACACCAACAGCGAGCGGGTGACGATCTTTTCGTCAACCTCGGCAGCCGCCACCGGACGACGGTCGTCCTGCTGCAAGGCATAGCGGTCCAGCAAGCGCGTGGCGGCAGCCGAGTACACCGAACAGTTACGGCAGTGGATATGCTCCACAAGCAACGGGCACGACTTGTCGCCATGGATACCGATACGGTTCCAGCAGTCGTCGATGGCTTGGGTGTCGGCCAGGGTCAGGTCCAGGCCTGCGGTGTTGAGCGCCTCGGTGCTACTCATCGTTTGGACTCACTGTCTGCTCGCTGCGGGCGGCCCGCGCCTGTAAACGGCGCGCCCCCGCACTGTCGCCCTGGGACTCGAGCAAGGCGGCCAGGTGCATCAAGGCCTGCGGGTGCTGGGGTTCCAGGTACAAGGCTTTACGATAAAACCCCTGGGCTTCCAGGGCGCTGCCGGCCACGTCGCTGAGCAACCCCAGCCAGTAGAACACCTGGGCGGCCGGCGGGTGACTGTTCAGATACTGCTCGCAGGCGGCGCGGGCCTCGGCACTTTTGCCTTCGTTGGCCAGGCTGGCGATGCGGCTGAGCAAGGTGCCCGCATCGGAGGGCGGCGCCTTGATCGGCCCCGCCTGGGTGCTGGCCGTGCTGAACGGTCGCGGCTTGACCGGGACCGGCGCGGCGCGGCGCGGTGGCGTCGGCATGGGCACGAATACCGGCTCAGGCTTCACCGGTTCGGCATGCCGGCTGAAGGCAAATGACTGCGGCACCCCAATCGAGCGCATGCCGTGGCGCCCCAGCAAGCTGCCCTCGGCGGGACCGATAAACAGCACGCCGTCCACATGGGTCAGGCCCTTGAGCACATCGAAGACTTGTTTCTGGGTCGGCTGGTCAAAGTAGATCAGCAGGTTGCGGCAAAACACGAAATCGTAGCTCGCCTCGTTCGCCAGCAGCGTCGGGTCGAGCAGGTTGCCGACTTGCAGGCGCACCTGTTCGCGCACGCGGTCGGCGATGTGGAACCCGTCGCCGTATTCCGTGAAGTGGCGGTCGCGAAAGGCAATATCGCCACCGCGAAACGAGTTCTTGCCATACACCCCACGCCGGGCGCGCTCCACCGACAGCGGGCTGACATCCAGGCCCAGGACCTTGAACTGGTGCGGCGCCAGCCCGGCATCCAGCAAGGCCATGGCAATGGAATAGGGTTCTTCGCCGGTGGAACACGGCAGGCTGAGAATGCGCAGGGCGCGCATCTGCTTGATCTCGGCCAGGCGTGCAAGCGCCAGTCGGGCCAGGGTCGCAAAGGATTCGGGGTAACGGAAAAACCAGGTCTCGGGGACGATCACGGCTTCGATCAGCGCGTGTTGCTCGTCCTCGGAGCTTTGCAGGTGCTGCCAGTACTGCCCTGGCGTTTGCGCCTGCACGGCCTGGCTGCGCTGGCGTACGGCGCGCTCGATGATGGCCTCGCCGACCGACGCGACGTCCAGGCCGATACGTTCTTTCAAGAAGGCAAAGAAACGCGGGTCGTTGCTCATAGGCTCAGCTCGGCAGAAAACAACAGGGCGCGCACATCATCGGTGAGCACGTCATTCACGCCAATCCACTGCATCAGGCCCAGGGCATCCTCACGCACCGGCCCCAGGTACCGCGCCTGGCGGTTATCCAGGCCGTAAGGCTGGAATTCGGCCGGGTCGCACCGCAGGGTGTCCGTGGCCTGCTCGAGGATCAGCCCGAGCCAGCGCGATTCGACCCAGGTGTGCGGCTGGTAATTGACCAGCACCAGGCGCGTACTCGTACGCGCCTGGGCCGCTGTGCCGAAGGTCAGCGCACTCAGGTCGATGACCGGCACCAACGCCCCGCGATGGGCAAAGATGCCCGCCACCCACAGTGGCGCGTGGGCGATAGGCTTGAGCGGCAGGCGTGGCAACACCTCGGCCACCTCCGTGGCCTTGAGCGCAAAGCGTTCGCTGCCGATGTGAAACACCAGGAACAAGGCTTTTTTCGCTGCCGGAACGGCGCCGCGTTTAGCCGCAAGGTCGCTCATCAGACTTTGAAACGCGACACGCCGCTGCGCAGACCCACCGCAACCTGGCTCAGTTCATCGATGGCAAAGCTGGCCTGGCGCAGGGACTCCACCGTCTGGCTGCTGGCATCGCCCAGTTGCACCAGGGCATGGTTGATCTGCTCGGCGCCGGTGGCCTGGGCCTGCATGCCTTCGTTGACCATCAACACCCGCGGCGCCAGGGCCTGTACCTGATGGATGATCTGCGACAGTTGCTCGCCTACTTGCTGCACTTCGAACATGCCTCGACGGACTTCTTCGGAGAACTTGTCCATGCCCATCACGCCCGCCGAAACCGCTGACTGGATTTCACGCACCATCTGCTCGATGTCGTAGGTGGCCACGGCGGTCTGGTCGGCCAGGCGCCGCACTTCGGTGGCCACCACGGCAAAACCGCGCCCATATTCACCGGCCTTTTCGGCTTCGATGGCGGCATTCAGGGACAGCAGGTTGGTCTGGTCGGCGACCTTGACGATGGTCACCACCACCTGGTTGATATTGCCGGCCTTCTCATTGAGGATCGCCAGCTTGGCGTTCACCAGGTCGGCGGCGCCCATCACCGAGTGCATGGTTTCTTCCATGCGCGCCAGGCCTTGCTGGCCGGAACCGGCGGCCACCGAGGCCTGGTCGGCGGCGGTGGACACTTCGGTCATGGTGCGAACCAGATCCTTGGAAGTGGCAGCGATCTCCCGTGAAGTGGCACCGATCTCAGTGGTGGTGGCCGCGGTTTCAGTGGCAGTGGCCTGCTGCTGCTTGGAGGTGGCCGCAATCTCGGTGACCGAGGTGGTGACCTGCACCGAAGAGCGCTGGGCCTGGGACACCAGGGCCGTGAGCTCGGTCATCATGTCGTTGAAGCCGGTTTCCACCGCACCGAACTCGTCCTTGCGCTCCAGGTTCAAGCGTTTGCTCAGGTCACCGGTGCGCATGGTCTGGAGGATCTCGACGATGCGTTGCATCGGCGCCATGATCGCGCGCATCAGCAGCAGGCCACACAGGCCGGCGGCGAGAATGGCCACGGCCAGCGACAGGAACATGCTGACCTTGGCCGAGGCAACGGCGTCGTCAATGGCGGCCGTTGCCCTGTCGGACACGGCCTTGTTTTCCGTGATGATGTCATTGAGCTTCATGCGCCCTTCGGTCCAGATCGGCGTCAATTGCTCTTCCAGCAGCTCGCGGGCGGCCGGCAGGTCATTGGCTTCGACGCGCTCAAGCACCTCGGCCAGGACCTTGTTGTAATTGATGTGGGCGGCCTTGAAGTTATCGAACTCCATGCGATCGGCCTGGCTATGCACGGTTTTTTCGTAATTGGCCATCTGCTGTTCGATACGCGCCTCGAAGGCCTTGTAATCCGACTTATCGCTATTGGTGAAGGTTTTATCCTCGCGCAGACCAATGATATCGATGGTCTGCAAATAGCTGTCGACCCACGCGCTGCGGATCATCGAACTGAGGTAAACCCCCGGCACCGCGTCGTCACGCACCGATTCCTGGCTGGCTTCGATCTTCAGCAACCGTGAGTAGGACACCACAACCATCAGCAGCATGATCGCGATAATGACCGCAAAGCTCGCCAAAATCCGCTGGCGCAAGGTCCAATTCTTCACAGTGTTTCCTCGAAGGGCCATTCAAATGGAGGGGAGTATAGCTGAGCAGAAGCCCTCATTTATCAATGGGTTTTGGTGTTGTGCCGACATATATGCAAAAACACCTGTGGGAGGGGGCTTGCCCCGATTGCGGTAGACCAGTTGGAGTATTTGCAGCTGTTCCACCGCAACCGGGGCAAGCCCCCTCCCACATCTATGGTTTGCGTACACTCGTCGGTTATTGGTTAAGCCGTACCTGCTTTTCCAGTTCCAGCTTCAAGCCCGGCTCGAGCTTGAGTTGGCGGGCCAATTCGTCCAGATACGCCTTTTCCATAAAGTTCTCCTCGTCCACCAGCATCACGCTGGCGATGTACATCTCGGCAGCCATTTCCGGGGTGCCGGCGGCGCGGGCGACGTCGGCCGGGTCCAGCGGCTTGTTCAATTCGGCGTGCAGCCAGCTTTGCAGTTCGCGGTCGTTGTCCAGCTTGGTGAATTCACCTTCGATCAATGCGCGTTCACGCTCATCCACATGGCCGTCGGCCTTGGCGGCGGCGACCAATGCCTTGAGGATCCCCTGGCTGTGCTGCTCGACCTGGGCCGGTGGCAGGCGGTCGATGGTTTGCGGTTCGCCCTGAGGCGCGTTGGCCTGCTTGGCCTGCCAGTTGCCGTAGGCTTTGTAGGCAATCACGCCCAACGCGGCCAGCCCGCCATAGGTCAGGGCCTTGCCGCCAAACTTGCGCGCCTTCTTGTTGCCCAGCAACAGGCCCATGGCTCCCGCCGCCAGGGCGCCACCGCCCGCACCGCCGAGCAGGCTGCCGAGACCGCCGCCGCCGAGGGCGCCTTTATCGTCCTGCTTGCGCTGGCCGCCGGTTTTGTTCTGCAACATGTCCTGGCCGGACTTGAGCAACTGATCGAGCAATCCACGGGTATTCATTCGTAGCCTCCAGACACTAGTGTTCATAGGACCAATAGGCCCTCAGCGTAAAACTAAGTGCCAAAAAGCCGCGATCTAGAGTGCTTCCAGATGTAACGCCGCTGCCCTTCGCTTAAATCGATATACACTCGGATAAATCTATAAAAACACCCCACTGGTAATTCCAGCATGATGACCTTGCGTCAAATCCGGCATTTTATCGCCGTGGCCGAGACCGGTTCGATCTCCGCCGCCGCGCAGACCGCGTTCATTTCCCAGTCCACCCTGACCCTGGCGATCCAGCAACTGGAGCAGGAAATCGGCGTCACCCTGTTCAACCGCCACGCCAAGGGCATGACCCTCACGCACCAGGGCCATCAGTTCCTGCGCCAGGCGCACTTGATCCTCGCCACCGTCGACAATGCCAAGCGCAGCCTGCAACAGAGCACCGACCAGGTCGCCGGGCAGTTGATCATCGGCGTGACCAGCCTGGTCGCCGGCTACTACCTGGCGGATTTGCTCACCCGCTTCCAGCGCGCCTACCCCAACGTGGAGATCCGCGTGATGGAAGACGAACGCCCGTATATCGAGCATTTGCTGGTCAGCGGCGAGATCGATGTGGGCGTGCTGATCCTCTCCAACCTGGAAGACCGCCACGCCCTGCAGACCGAAGTCCTCACCCACTCGCCCCACCGCCTGTGGCTACCGGCGCAACATCCGCTGCTGGAGCACGACAGCATCAACCTCGCCGACGTGGCAAGCGAGCCGTTGATTCAGCTGAACGTCGACGAAATGGGGCATAACGCCCAGCGCCTGTGGGCAGCAGCCGGCCTGCAACCGCGCGTGACCCTGCGCACCGCCTCCACCGAGGCCGTGCGCAGCCTGGTGGCCGCAGGCCTGGGCGTATCGATCCAACCGGACATGACCTACCGCCCCTGGTCCCTGGAGGGCGACATTATTGAAGCGCGGCCGATTGCCGACCTCAGCCAGACCCTGGACGTCGGCCTGGCCTGGCGTCGAGGCACCGCGCGACCGGCCTTGGTGGATCCGTTCCTCACCGTTGCGCGGGAACAACCACACCCGCGCAAGCCATCTATTTAATCGAATGCTGCATTCAGTATTTAGTATTTGTTGTCCTCACGCCTGACCTCTAGTCTCTGTCTATGCATAAGAGAAGGTAAGGCGACTTGTAAGAGAACGCCCATGACCACACAAGAAAAGAGATCACGAAAAATGTCCGGCGCGCCAACCCCGCTGCTCACTGCGTTGCTGATCGACGGCGAACTGGTCCAGGGCCAGGGCGTTGCCGAGCCGATCCTCAACCCGGCCACCGGCGAAGTGCTCACCCAGATCGCCGAAGCCAGCACCGAGCAGGTCGAAAGTGCGATCCTCGCCGCACACCGCGCTTTTGCCGGCTGGTCGCGGACCACGCCGCAACAACGCTCCAACATCCTGCTGGGCATCGCCGACGCCATCGAGAAACACGCCGACTATCTGGCCCGCCTGGAATCGCTTAACTGCGGCAAGCCGTTGCACCTGGCGCGCCAGGACGACTTGAGCGCCACCATCGATGTGTTCCGCTTCTTCGCCGGCGCCGTGCGCTGCCAGACCGGCCAGCTCAGCGGCGAATACCTGCCGGGCTACACCAGCATGGTGCGCCGCGATCCGATTGGCGTGGTGGCCTCGATTGCGCCGTGGAACTACCCGCTGATGATGGCCGCGTGGAAGATCGCCCCGGCGCTGGCGGCCGGTAATACCTTGGTGTTCAAGCCGTCGGAACACACGCCGCTGTCGATCCTCGCATTGGCCCCGGTCCTGAAGGACGTGTTACCACGCGGGGTCATCAACATTCTGTGCGGTGGCGGTGAAGGCGTCGGCAGCCATTTGGTCAGCCACCCCAAGGTGCGCATGGTCTCGCTGACCGGCGACATCGTCACCGGCCAGAAAATCCTGCAGGCCGCCTCCAAGACCCTCAAACGCACACACCTGGAATTGGGCGGCAAGGCGCCGGTGATCGTGTGCAACGACGCCGATCTGCAAGCCGTGGTCGAAGGCGTACGTGCCTACGGTTACTACAACGCCGGCCAGGACTGCACCGCGGCGTGCCGCATCTATGCCCAGGCGGGCATCCACGACAAATTGGTCGCCGAGCTGGGCGCAGCCGTCAGCAGCCTGCGCTTCGCCGGCAAGCGCGATGCCGATAATGAACTCGGCCCGCTGATCAGCACACGCCAGCGCGACCGCGTGGCCAGCTTTGTCGAGCGCGCCCTGGGCCAGCCGCATATCGAGCGAGTCACCGGCGCGGCCGTGCATTCCGGGGCCGGCTTCTATTACCAGCCGACGCTGCTCGCCGGTTGCAAGCAGAACGATGAAATCGTCCAGCGCGAAGTGTTCGGCCCGGTGGTCACCGTGACCCGCTTCGACGAACTGGAACAGGCGGTGGACTGGGCCAACGATTCCGAATACGGCCTGGCCTCCTCCGTCTGGACCCAGAACCTGGACAAGGCCATGCAGGTCGCCGCGCGCCTGCAATACGGCTGCACCTGGATCAACAGCCATTTCATGCTGGTCAGCGAAATGCCCCACGGCGGCTTGAAGCGCTCGGGGTATGGGAAAGATCTGTCCAGCGATTCGCTACAGGACTACAGCGTGGTGCGCCACATCATGGCCCGCCACGGCCAGCATCTTTAAAACAACAACTAAGCTCATGCGTCACGGCTTCACACACTGCCCCGACCATAATTAAAGAAGAGGGAATCCCCATGTCTGCGCATAAGACCGCACTGCTCAGTGCCTTGACCACCGCGCTGCTGGCCAGCGTCAGTATCCAGGCCGCCGAACCGCTCAAGGCGGTGGGCGCTGGTGAAGGCCAGTTGGATATCGTCGCCTGGCCCGGCTATATCGAACGTGGCGAAAGCGACAAGGCCTACGACTGGGTCACAGGTTTCGAGAAGGAAACCGGCTGCAAGGTCAACGTGAAAACCGCCGCCACCTCTGACGAAATGGTCAGTTTGATGGCCAAGGGCGGTTATGACCTGGTCACCGCGTCCGGGGATGCGTCGCTGCGGTTGATCGTTGGCAAGCGTGTGCAACCAATCAACACGGCGTTGATCCCCAACTGGAAGAACATCGACCCGCGCCTCAAGGATGCGCCGTGGTACGTGGTGGGCCAGCAGACCTACGGCACCCCGTACCAGTGGGGGCCGAACGTGCTGATGTACAACACCACCGTGTTCAAGACCGCGCCCACCAGCTGGAATGTGCTGTTCGATGCGCAGAACCTGCCGGACGGCAAGCCGAACAAAGGTCGCGTGCAGGCCTATGACGGTCCGATCTACATCGCCGATGCGGCGCTGTACCTCAAGAGCACCCAGCCGGAACTGGGGATCCAGAGCCCCTATGAACTGACCGAAACCCAGTACAAGGCCGTGCTCGACCTGTTGCGCGCGCAGCAGCCGTTGATCCACCGCTACTGGCATGACACCACCGTGCAAATGAGCGACTTCAAGAACGAAGGCGTGGTGGCCTCCAGCGCCTGGCCGTATCAGGTCAACGGCCTGCAGAACGAGAAGCAGCCGATTGCTTCGACCATTCCCAAGGAAGGCGCCACCGGCTGGGCCGACACCACCATGTTGCACAGCGAGGCCAAGCACCCGAATTGCGCCTACAAGTGGATGGACTGGTCGCTGCAGCCGAAAGTCCAGGGCGATGTCGCCGCCTGGTTCGGCTCGCTGCCGGCGGTGCCCGCAGCCTGCAAGGAAAGCGAACTGCTCGGCGCCGAGGGTTGCAAGACCAACGGCTTCGATCAGTTCGACAAGATCGCCTTCTGGAAAACCCCGCAGGCCGAGGGCGGCAAGTTCGTGCCGTACAGCCGCTGGACCCAGGACTACATCGCGATCATGGGCGGGCGCTAAGCCATCTGACCCTCAGGGGCCGCTTCGCGGCCCAACGCAGCCTCGTGCCTCGGCAGCTGCTACGGATCTTTACTGCTCCTACACCGTTGGTAGGAGCTGTCGAGTGAAACGAGGCTGCGATTTCTGAGCACCTCCTACGATTTTATTTTTATCCAAAACGCGCCTTTTTGGAGCACCGCACCATGACGCTTGCAGTCCAATTCACCCACGTTTCCCGTCAGTTCGGCGAAGTGAAGGCCGTTGACCGGGTTTCCATCGATATCCAGGACGGCGAGTTCTTTTCCATGCTCGGCCCATCCGGCTCGGGCAAGACCACCTGCCTGCGCCTGATCGCCGGTTTCGAGCAACCGAGCGCAGGCTCGATCCGCATTCATGGCGAGGAAGCCGCTGGCTTGCCGCCGTATCAGCGTGACGTAAACACGGTATTCCAGGATTACGCACTGTTCCCCCATATGAACGTGCGCGACAACGTCGCCTATGGCCTCAAGGTCAAAGGCGTGGGCAAGACCGAACGCCTCAACCGCGCCGAAGAAGCCTTGGGGATGGTCGCCCTCGGTGGCTACGGCGAGCGCAAGCCGGTACAGCTCTCCGGCGGCCAACGCCAACGAGTGGCCTTGGCCCGTGCCCTGGTCAATCGCCCCCGGGTGTTGCTGCTCGATGAACCCTTGGGCGCCCTCGACCTCAAGCTGCGCGAACAGATGCAAAGCGAGCTGAAGAAGCTGCAACGCCAGCTCGGCATCACCTTTATCTTCGTCACCCACGACCAGACCGAAGCGCTGTCGATGTCCGACCGTGTGGCGGTGTTCAACAAGGGCCGTATCGAACAGGTCGACACCCCGCGCAACCTGTATATGAAACCGGCCACCGCGTTCGTCGCCGAGTTCGTCGGCACCTCCAACGTGATTCGCGGCGAGTTGGCCCAGCGCCTCAGCGGCAGTGCGCAGCCGTTTTCGATTCGCCCGGAACACGTACGGTTTGCCGAGGGCCCGCTGGGCGCCGGCGAAGTGGAAATCAGCGGCCTGCTGCACGACATCCAGTACCAGGGCAGCGCCACCCGCTATGAACTGAAACTGGAAAACGGCCAGGCGCTGAACATCAGCCAGGCCAACAACCAGTGGCTGGACATCAGCAGCGGCCATCAGGTCGGCCAGTCCATCACCGCCCGCTGGGCGCGAGAAGCCATGACGCCGCTGACTGACCGCGCAGGCGAGGTGTGACATGAGCCTGGCCCTTTCCCAACCGCCGATGCGCTGGTTTTCCAACCTGCTGTACCGCAAGCCCAACCTGTACCTGGCGATGCTGCTGGTTCCGCCGCTGATCTGGTTCGGCGCGATCTACCTGGGTTCGTTGCTGACCCTGCTATGGCAAGGCTTCTATACCTTTGACGACTTCACCATGGCGGTCACCCCGGACCTGACCCTGGCCAACTTCGCCGCGCTGTTCCAGCCGTCGAACTTCGACATCATCCTGCGCACCCTGGGCATGGCGATCGTGGTGTCGATCGCCAGCGCCATCGTCGCCTTCCCGATCGCCTACTACATGGCGCGCTACACCACGGGCAAGACCAAGGCGTTCTTCTATATCGCGGTGATGATGCCGATGTGGGCCAGCTACATCGTCAAGGCGTATGCCTGGACGTTGCTGCTGGCCAAAGGTGGAGTGGCGCAGTGGTTCGTGCAGCACCTGGGCCTGGAACCGGTATTGCAGTTCGTGCTGGGCATTCCCGGCGTGGGCGGCAGCACCTTGAGCACCTCGCACCTGGGGCGTTTCATGGTGTTCGTCTATATCTGGCTGCCCTTTATGATCCTGCCGATCCAGGCGTCCCTGGAGCGCTTGCCGCCGTCGCTGCTGCAAGCCTCCGCCGACCTCGGCGCCAAGCCGCGCCAGACCTTCATGCAGGTGATCCTGCCACTGTCGGTGCCGGGGATTGCCGCCGGTTCGATCTTCACGTTTTCGCTGACCCTGGGCGATTTCATCGTGCCGCAACTGGTGGGTCCGCCGGGTTACTTCGTCGGCGGAATGGTCTACGCCCAGCAAGGCGCCATCGGCAATATGCCCATGGCGGCGGCGTTCACCCTGGTACCGATCGTGCTGATCGCGGTTTACCTGTCCATCGTCAAACGCCTGGGGGCCTTCGATGCACTCTGAGAAATCATCATTAGGCTTGAAGATCGCAGCCTGGGGCGGGTTGGTATTCCTGCACTTCCCGATCCTGATCATCTTCCTCTACGCCTTCAACACCGAAGAAGCCGCGTTCAGCTTTCCGCCCCAGGGCTTTACCCTGAAGTGGTTCAGCGTGGCCTTCGCCCGGCCGGATGTGCTGGAAGCGATCAAGCTGTCGTTGCAGATCGCCGCCATCGCCACCCTGATTGCCATGGTGCTGGGCACCCTGGCCTCGGCGGCGCTGTATCGCCGCGAGTTCTTTGGCAAGCAAGGCGTGTCGCTGATGTTGATCCTGCCGATTGCGCTGCCGGGGATCATCACCGGTATTGCACTGCTGGCGACGTTCAAGACATTAGGCATCGAGCCGGGGATGTTCACCATCATCGTCGGCCACGCGACGTTCTGCGTGGTGATCGTCTACAACAACGTCATTGCCCGCCTGCGCCGTACGTCCCACAGCCTGATCGAAGCCTCGATGGACCTGGGCGCCGACGGCTGGCAGACCTTCCGCTACATCATCATGCCCAACCTCGGCTCGGCGCTGCTGGCCGGCGGCATGCTGGCGTTTGCGCTGTCGTTCGACGAAATCATCGTCACCACTTTCACCGCCGGCCACGAGCGTACGTTGCCGCTGTGGTTGCTCAACCAATTGAGCCGGCCACGGGATGTGCCGGTGACCAATGTGGTCGCGATGCTGGTGATGCTGGTGACGATGTTCCCGATCCTGGGCGCCTATTACCTGACCCGCGGCGGTGAAAGCGTGGCCGGGAGTGGTGGTAAATAATTTTTTATTGAAGACACCGAGCCCTCTCCCACATTCAGAGCCGGTTTATTCAGTGACATAACGATCGCTTTTTGGAGGACTGAACCATGCAAACCAAACTCTTGATCAACGGCCACCTCGTCGAAGGCGAAGGCCCGGCGCAAGCGGTGTTCAACCCGGCATTGGGCCGCGTGCTGGTGGAAATCAAAGAAGCCAGCGAAGCCCAGGTCGACGCCGCCGTACGCGCCGCCGATGCGGCCTTCGAAGGCTGGTCGCAAACCGCGCCCAAGGATCGCTCGCTGTTGCTGCTGAAACTGGCCGACGTGATCGAAGCCCACGGCGAAGAACTGGCCAAGCTGGAATCCGACAACTGCGGCAAGCCCTACAGCGCCGCGCTGAACGACGAGATCCCGGCGATTGCCGACGTGTTCCGCTTCTTCGCTGGCGCCAGCCGTTGCATGAGCGGTTCGGCCGGCGGTGAATACTTGCCCGGCCACACCTCGATGATCCGTCGCGACCCGGTGGGCGTGATCGCGTCCATCGCGCCGTGGAACTACCCACTGATGATGGTCGCCTGGAAAATCGCACCGGCCCTGGCCGCGGGCAATACCGTGGTGCTCAAGCCGTCGGAGCAAACCCCGCTGACCGCGTTGCGGATGGTCGAGTTGGCGTCGGAGATTTTCCCGGCCGGAGTACTCAACCTGGTGTTCGGCCGTGGGCCTACCGTGGGCAGTCCGCTGGTGAACCACCCGAAAGTGCGCATGGTGTCGCTGACCGGTTCCATCGCCACCGGTGCGAATATCATCTCCAGCACCGCCGACAGCGTGAAGCGCATGCATATGGAGCTGGGCGGCAAGGCGCCTGTGATCATCTTCAACGATGCGGATATCGATGCAGCGGTGGAAGGCATTCGTACCTTTGGCTTCTACAATGCCGGCCAGGACTGCACCGCAGCGTGCCGGATTTATGCGCAGGCGGACATCTACGACGCCTTTGTGGAGAAGCTCGGCGCGGCGGTCGCCAGCATCAAATACGGCTTACAGGATGACCCGGCCACTGAGCTGGGCCCGTTGATCACCGCGCAACACCGCGACCGGGTTGCCGGGGTTGTCGAACGCGCCGTGGCGCAGCCGCATATCCGCCTGGTCACCGGTGGCAAGGCGGTGGAAGGCAATGGTTTCTTCTTTGAGCCGACCGTGCTCGCCGATGCGCAACAGGACGATGAAATCGTGCGCCGCGAGGTGTTCGGGCCGGTGGTGTCGGTAACCAAATTCACCGATGAGGCGCAGGTACTGGGCTGGGCCAATGATTCGGACTACGGGTTGGCGTCGTCGGTATGGACCGCCGACGTAGGACGCGCCCACCGCCTGGCCGCGCGTTTGCAGTACGGCTGCACCTGGGTAAACACCCATTTCATGCTCGTCAGCGAAATGCCTCACGGTGGTCAGAAACTGTCGGGGTATGGCAAGGATATGTCCATGTATGGCTTGGAGGACTACACCACGGTTCGGCATGTGATGTTCAAGCACTGATCGCCCAAGTGCCGTAACGCTTTATTGTAGGAGCGAGCTTGCTCGCGAAGAACGCAAGAGCACCGCGGTTAATCAGAATGTCCGCGTTATCGTTGACGTTCTTCGCGAGCAAGCTCGCTCCTACATTTGGATCTTCATAATTCGTGGGTAATGTGTTCACTCACAGCGTCGGAAATGTCTTGTCGCATTTGCAATGCAATCACCCCGCCATCAATCAATTTTCCTACGTCATCGAACCGCTTAAGCTATCCGGCGTCTGTTTAATGTCCGTTGTGTTTGGCCGAAGGCATGTCCGAACCGTAATTTCTGATCCAGCACGTGCCAGGAACGGCGCGGGATTTGCTCACGACAGGTTGTCTCTATGCACCGCAGGAATTTGCTCAAAGCCTCCATGGCCATTGCGGCCTACACCGGTTTATCGGCCAGCGGCCTGCTTGCCGCGCAGGCCTGGGCCGGGAACCGTGCCGCCGATGGCAAGGCCGTGGCGTTCGATTTTGAAACGCTCAAGGCCCAAGCCAAACAACTCGCCGGAACCGCGTATAAAGACACCAAACAGGTGCTGCCGCCCACCCTGGCGACCATGACCCCGCAGAATTTCAACGCCATCGGCTACGACGGCAACCATTCGCTGTGGAAGGAATTGAACGGCCAACTCGACGTGCAGTTCTTCCACGTAGGCATGGGCTTCAAGACGCCGGTGCGCATGCACAGCGTCGACCCCAAGACCCGTGAAGCCCGGGAAGTGCATTTCCGCCCCTCACTGTTCAATTATGAAAAAACCACCGTCGACACTAAACAGCTGACCGGCGACCTGGGTTTCTCCGGCTTCAAGTTGTTCAAGGCGCCGGAACTGGATCGCCATGACGTGCTGTCGTTTCTCGGCGCCAGCTACTTCCGTGCGGTGGATTCCACCGGCCAGTACGGCCTTTCCGCACGCGGACTGGCGATTGATACCTACGCGAAGAAACGCGAGGAGTTCCCCGACTTCACGCAGTTCTGGTTCGAGACCCCGGACAAGAACGCGACCCGCTTTGTGGTCTACGCCCTGCTCGACTCGCCGAGCGCCACCGGCGCCTATCGCTTCGATATCGACTGCCAGGCCAACCAAGTGGTGATGGCCATCGACGCCAACATCAATGCCCGCACCGCCATCGAACAGTTGGGCATCGCCGCCATGACCAGCATGTTCAGTTGCGGCACCCACGAACGCCGCATGTGCGACACCATCCACCCACAGATCCACGATTCGGACCGCCTGGCGATGTGGCGGGGTAATGGCGAGTGGATTTGCCGCCCGTTGAATAACCCGGCCAAGCTGCAGTTCAATGCGTTCGCCGACACCGACCCGAAAGGTTTCGGCCTGGTGCAGACCGACCATGAGTTCGCCAGCTACCAGGACACCGTCGACTGGTACAGCAAGCGTCCAAGCCTGTGGGTCGAACCGACCACCGCCTGGGGCGAAGGCTCGATCGACCTGTTGGAAATCCCCACCACCGGTGAGACCCTGGACAACATCGTGGCCTTCTGGACCCCGAAAAAGCCGGTGGCGGCCGGCGACTCACTCAACTATGGCTACAAGCTGTACTGGAGCGCCCTGCCCCCGGTCAGCACGCCGCTGGCGCAAGTCGACGCGACCCGTTCCGGCATGGGCGGTTTTACCGAAGGTTGGGCACCGGGCGAGCACTACCCGCCAGTGTGGGCGCGCCGCTTTGCCGTGGACTTCAAGGGCGGCGGCCTGGACCGTTTGCCGGCCGGCACCGGGATCGAGCCGGTGGTGACCTGCTCCCACGGCGAAGTGAAAGACTTCAGCGTGCTGGTGCTCGACAACATCAAGGGCTACCGCATCCTGTTCGACTGGTACCCGACCAGCGACAGCGTGGAGCCGGTGGAACTGCGGCTGTTTATTCGCACCCAGGACCGCACCCTGAGTGAAACCTGGTTGTATCAGTACTTCCCGCCGGCACCGGAGCAGCGCAAGTACACCTGATCCAGATCGTTCCCACGCTCGCGTGGGAACGATCCTCGCGCACAGCATCAGAACCGCGACACACTCTTCATCGCTCCAATCAGATACCGCATCGCCACCTGATCGCTTTCGGTCAGGGCGCGATACTGCGCCAGTAATTCGGCTTCGTCCGAACTCAACCTGCGGCCACGCAAGGACACCCTGCGGGTAAAAAAAGACACCACCGCACCCGCTACACCATAGGACTTGGCCATGGACTGTTTCTCCTGATATCGATCAAAAACTCCTGTGCCCACAAACCGTTTCCCGGGGAGCGCAATGCCTCGCTGTACAAACAGACTGACTCCCTGGGCCAGAAATCAGTCGTACCCTAAGCGTAGAAACAATCTCGTTACGTGTGGGATTTTTTTAGAGCATTCACTTAAAAAATCACTTCGGTAACAAATACCTACAACCCCATCCCACAGCAGCAGGCAAAAAAAACCCACCGGTTCAAGGTGGGTTTCGAGGGCGCCGACGCAGGATCAATCCCTCAAGTCAGACTCATGAATCGGTTGGTCCCGATGGGTCGCTCGTTGGTACTGAGCCGGCCAAATGGCCTTGCGCCCACCCAGATCATCATCGGCATGCAACGGCCAGTAAGGGTCACGCAGCAGTTCACGCGCCAGGAAGATGATGTCGGCCTGGCAGGTACGCAGGATGTGCTCGGCCTGGGCCGGCTCGGTGATCATGCCGACGGTGCCGGTGGCGATGCCCGATTCCTTGCGTACACGCTCGGCAAAGCGCGTCTGGTAACCGGGGCCGGTGGGGATTTCGGCGTTGGCGGCAGTGCCACCGGAAGACACGTCGATCAGGTCCACGCCCAGGTCTTTGAGACGGCGCGCGAGCTCCACGGTTTCATCAGGGTTCCAGCCGTCTTCCACCCAGTCGGTGGCCGACACCCGCACGAACAGCGGCAGCTCCTGGGGCCAGGCTTCGCGCACCGCCTGGGTCACTTGCAGCACCAGGCGGATACGGTTCTCGAAGGAGCCGCCGTACCGGTCCTGACGCTGGTTGCTGATGGGCGAGAGGAATTGATGCAGCAGGTAACCATGGGCGGCGTGGATTTCCACCACTTCAAAACCGGCGGTCAGGGCGCGCCTGGCGGCGGCGACAAAGTCGGCGATCACTTGCTGGATCTGCGCCTCATCCAAAGGCTTGGGTTGGGTGTGCTGCGGGTCAAAGGCAATCGGCGACGGCCCCACCGGCACCCAGCCACCGTCTTGCGGCTTGACGCTGCCGTGCTTGCCGATCCATGGCCGGTGGGTGCTGGCCTTGCGCCCGGCATGGGCCAGCTGGATGCCCGCCACCGCGCCCTGGGCGGCGATAAACCGTGTGATGCGCCGCAGGGGTTCGATCTGTTCGTCGTTCCACAGGCCCAGGTCTTCGGCCGTGATGCGGCCATCGGCGGTTACGGCGGTAGCTTCGGTGAATATCAGCCCGGCGCCACCGACCGCGCGGCTGCCGAGGTGGACGAGGTGCCAGTCGTTGGCCAGGCCATCGACACTTGAGTACTGACACATCGGCGACACGGCGATGCGGTTGAGCAGGGTCAATTGGCGCAGGGTATAGGGTTCGAGCAGCTGACTCATGGCGCACCTCTTCTTGGCTTTTGGGCACTTTTGTAGGAACGAGCTTGCTCGCGAAGGCCTCATAGGCGCCGCGTTTATCCAGGATTAACGCGTTACCGTGACGTTTTTCGCGGGCAAGGACCAGGCGTCCCCCCCGCTCCTACACAACAGTGCTTAGAGCCTAGTCGACAACCGTGGATTGCACAGGGTTCAGACGTAAAGCGGGAGCCGATTGCCGGCTCCCGTACCGCGCAGGCTTACATTTCGACCTGGGTGCCCAATTCGATCACTCGGTTGACCGGGAGCTTGAAGAACCGCAGGTTGCCGTTGGCGTTCTTGAGCATGAATGCAAACAACGCTTCGCGCCAACGGGCCATGCCCTTGATGCGGGAGGCGATGACGGTTTCACGGCTGAGGAAGTACGTGGTGCGCATCGGACTGAAATCCAGGCCGTCCAAATGGCACAGCTTCAAGGCTTCGGGGACATCCGGCTCATCGGTAAAGCCGAAGTGCAGGATCACGCGAAAGAACCCTTCGCCGTAGGAATCCACCTCGAAGCGCCGTGAGGCCGGGACACGCGGGATGTCTTCGTAGACCACTGTCAGCAACACCACCTGTTCATGCAGCACCTGGTTATGCAACAGGTTGTGCAACAGCGCATGGGGCACGGCGTCCGGGCGCGCGGTAAGGAACACCGCCGTGCCCTGCACGCGATGCGGCGGCTGCACGCGGATGCTGCTGATGAAGATCGGCAACGGCAGGCCACCTTCGTCGAGGCGGTCCACCAGCAATTGCTTGCCGCGCTTCCAGGTGGTCATCAGCACGAACAGCACAATCCCCGCCAATACCGGGAAGGCGCCACCCTGGATGATCTTCGGCACGTTGGCCGCGAAGTACAGCCCGTCCACCAACAGGCAGCAGACCAGGACCGGTACGGCCAGAATCGGTGGCCATTTCCACAGCAACAGCATGACTGCCGACACCAGGATGGTGGTCATCAGCATGGTCCCCGTCACCGCCACGCCGTAGGCCGACGCCAGTGCGTTGGAGGACTCGAAACCCAGCACCAGCAGGATCACGCCGACCATCAGCGACCAGTTCACCGCACCGATATAGATCTGGCCCTGTTCGGCGCTTGAGGTGTGCTGGATATGCATACGCGGGATATAACCCAACTGGATCGCCTGGCGCGTCAACGAAAACGCACCGGAAATCACCGCCTGGGACGCAATCACCGTGGCCAGGGTGGACAACACCACCAGCGGGATCAGCGCCCAACTTGGCGCCAGCAGGTAGAACGGGTTGCGTGCGGCTTCCGGGTCGCCCAGCAGCATGGCGCCCTGGCCGAAATAATTGAGCACCAACGCCGGCAACACCAGGATGAACCAGGCGCGGGCGATGGGTTTGCGGCCGAAGTGGCCCATGTCGGCATACAGCGCCTCGGCACCGGTCAACGCCAGCACTACCGCACCGAGGATCGCCACGCCAATGCCAGGGTGGGCCTCGAAGAAACGCACGCCCCACATCGGGTTCAGGGCATTGAGCACTTCAGGGTGCAGGGTAATGCCATACACACCGAGGCCACCCAGCACCAGGAACCAGGTCACCATCACCGGCCCGAACAGCTTGCCGATGCGGTCGGTACCGTGCTTCTGGATCAGGAACAGCGCCACCAGCACCACCAGGGCGATCGGCACCACCCATTTTTCCAGGCCGTCGAACGCCAGCTCCAGGCCTTCAATGGCCGACAGCACCGAAATCGCCGGGGTAATCATGCTGTCGCCATAGAACAGCGCAGCACCGCACAGGCCGCACACCACGAGGAAACTGCGTAACTTCTTGCGCTCCCCCGCCGCCCTTCGCGCCAACGCGGTCAGGGCCATGATGCCGCCTTCGCCCTGGTTATCGGCGCGCAGCACGAACAGCATGTACTTGATCGACACCACCCAGATCAACGACCAGAAGATCAGCGCCAGGATCCCCAGCACACCGTCATGGTTGACCTGCACCCCATAACCGCCGTTGAACACCTCTTTGAGGGTATAGAGCGGGCTGGTCCCGATATCGCCGTAAACCACCCCGACCGCTGCCACCAGCATGCCGATCGGCTTTGCGTTGGAATGCTCGGCACCTGCTGCCTGACTACTTGCCTGACCCATCAACCACTCCTGCCCTTTGACCTGAGGTCTCTTATAAACAGCGCGTCTAAGCTGACCCTAGCATGCGCTGTTTTACTTCTCGTAACAGACGTTTTATTGACCCAAGGGTTTTCCCCGTGCGCAACGGCGCGAAGCATAGCGCAGCAGTCGTCGTATTTCCCTGCATAAAGCTGGAGTCTTTTTGCCTGCATTGACGTCATTTAGTTCCCACGCTAGGTTTTTCGCTTTTTACGGACTTCGCGATTTCCGACGCATGGGTTGCATAGCGGCGTGCTGGGAACAAAAAGCGTTTGATCAAATTTGATGGGCTGTCTCATACTCTGGCTGTAGCCACAACGTAGCTACAACTTTGAGAGGGAGTCATGATATGCCTGCATTACTGAAGACTACTGACGTGCGATGCCGCATCGATGAGGATTTGAAGGAGCGTGCCACTGCTGTGCTCAATGCCTGTGGGCTTAGCCTCAGTGACGCCATGCGTCTTTTCCTCCGCCAGGTCGTGACAACACAGGGAATACCGTTTGAGGTGCGGGTTCCTTCGCAGAAAACCGCTCGTGCCATGGCACAAGCGCATGCGATACGTCGCCAGTTTGACTCGATCGACGACATGCTAAGGGACACTGATGGCGAAAGAGGAGAAGAAACAAAAGCGCGCTGACCTGCCAAAACAATGCGCGCAGACGCCTGAGTTTAAAAAGTCTGGGAACGCTACAAACGTGCCGGGCGTCGGGATATGAATGAGGTCCGGGTGGTGATGGTGATGCTTTTTTTAGGCGAACAACTACCCGCCGAGTATCGAGACCATGCGCTTACCGGGAATTGGGACGGTTTCAGAGAGTGCCACATCGGCGGTGATTTTCTGATGATTTATGAACAATCGCGGGCTGACCTGACCACCTTTGTGGACTTGGGGAGTCACGCGGAATTGTTCGCGTAGTGATTGGCGAATCGAATGACGCAGCACTCGTCGCATTTCCCTGCATAAAGCTGGTCAAGTGCGTTGCCCGTCGCTAGAATTGCGCACTTTTTGATCAGAGGCGCGGCAAGCGCCCGTCCGCAGCCCTGTCGTGCCCGACTGGCGGCGTCATTCAATACCGAGGTTAGACATGTCCACCACCATCGCAAAAGCCAACCCCAAGGTTGGCTTTGTTTCCCTGGGTTGCCCGAAGGCGCTCGTCGATTCCGAACGCATCCTCACGCAACTGCGCATGGAAGGCTATGACGTGGTGTCCACTTACCAGGACGCCGATGTGGTGGTGGTCAACACCTGCGGCTTTATCGACTCGGCCAAGGCAGAGTCCCTGGAAGTGATCGGCGAAGCCATCAAGGAAAACGGCAAGGTCATCGTGACCGGCTGCATGGGTGTGGAAGAAGGCAATATCCGCAACGTGCACCCCAGCGTACTGGCCGTGACCGGCCCGCAGCAGTACGAGCAAGTGGTCAATGCCGTGCACGACGTAGTGCCGCCGCGCCAGGATCACAACCCGCTGATCGACCTGGTACCGCCCCAAGGCATCAAGCTGACCCCGCGTCACTATGCGTACCTGAAGATTTCCGAAGGCTGCAACCACAGCTGCAGCTTCTGCATCATCCCGTCGATGCGCGGCAAGCTGGTCAGCCGTCCGGTGGGTGACGTACTCGACGAGGCCCAGCGCCTGGTCAAATCCGGCGTCAAGGAGCTGCTGGTGATCTCCCAGGACACCAGCGCCTACGGCGTCGACGTGAAATACCGCACCGGCTTCTGGAACGGCGCGCCGGTGAAAACCCGCATGACCGAACTCTGCGAAGCCCTCAGCAGCCTGGGCGTGTGGGTGCGCCTGCACTACGTCTACCCGTACCCGCACGTGGACGAGCTGATCCCGTTGATGGCCGCCGGCAAGATCCTGCCGTACCTGGACATCCCGTTCCAGCACGCCAGCCCGAAAGTGCTCAAGGCCATGAAACGCCCAGCCTTCGAAGACAAGACCCTGGCGCGCATCAAGAACTGGCGCGAGATCTGCCCCGAGCTGATCATCCGTTCGACCTTCATCGTCGGCTTCCCCGGCGAAACCGAAGAAGACTTCCAGTACCTGCTGGACTGGCTGACCGACGCGCAACTGGACCGTGTGGGTTGCTTCCAGTACTCGCCCGTGGAAGGTGCCCCGGCCAACCTGCTGGACCTGGCCGTGGTCCCGGATGACGTCAAGCAGGACCGTTGGGAGCGCTTCATGGCGCACCAACAGGCAATCAGCTCGGCGCGCCTGCAACTGCGTATCGGCAAGGAAATCGAAGTGCTGATCGACGAAGTCGACGAGCAAGGCGCAGTCGGCCGTTGCTTCTTCGATGCACCGGAAATCGACGGTAACGTGTTTATCGACGATGCCAGCGGCTTGAAGCCGGGTGACAAGGTCTGGTGCACCGTGACCGACGCTGATGAGTACGATCTGTGGGCTGAAAAGCGCGACTGATCGAAAAAACTTGAAAAGCCCTGCTTCTGGACAAGATGCGGGGCTTTTTTAGGTCTATCTTTTGCCCATCAGCGCCAATCATCGCAAGGGGCAGCGGGCATGCGTCAGCATTCGGTTATCCACACACCTAAAGCCAGCGACTACGCGGAGTTGGCGCGCATCTGGGAGGCCTCGGTGCGGGCCACCCATGATTTTTTGCCGGACAGTTACATCATATTGCTGAAAAACCTGCTGCTGACCCGCTACCTGGATTCGGTGATGCTGATCTGCACCAAAGACGCACGCCAGCGTATTACCGGGTTTGCCGGGGTGGCGTGCGGTAAGGTGGAGATGCTGTTTATCGACCCGCAATACCGCGGGCAAGGCCTCGGCCGGCAGTTGCTGCGTTATGCAATCGAGCGCATGAACGCCGACGAACTCGACGTTAACGAGCAGAATCCCCAAGCCTTGGGGTTCTATTTCAAGCAGGGTTTCGAAGTGGTCGGACGCACCGAGCATGACGGCCTGGGCCAGCCCTATCCGTTGCTGCACCTGCGCCTGCGCCAGCAACAACAAAACGCCCGTCAGGGCTAAATGAAATGGGGCCGGGATTAACCGCGCCCACACAGGTACAATAGCCGCCCCCTTTTGTTACGGCCCTTGTCATGACTGACCCCATACGCCTCTCCAAACGCCTTATCGAACTGGTCGGTTGCTCCCGTCGGGAGGCTGAGCTGTTTATCGAAGGCGGCTGGGTCTCGGTGGACGGTGAAGTGATCGACGAGCCGCAATTCAAGATCACCACCCAGAAGGTCGAACTGGACCCGGAGGCCAAGGCCACTGCGCCAGAGCCGGTGACCATCCTGTTCCACGCCCCGGTTGGTGTCGATGCCGAGACGGCAATGGCCTCGATCAGCGCCGAAACCCTCTCGGAGGAACACCGCTTCAGCAAGCGTCCGCTCAAGGGCCACTTCCTGCGCCTGACCGCCAGCGCCGACCTGCAGGCCAAGGCCAGCGGCCTGCTGGTGTTTACCCAGGACTGGAAGATCCTGCGCAAGTTGACCGCCGATGCCGCCAAGATCGAGCAGGAATACGTGGTGGAGGTTGAAGGCGACATGGTTGCCCACGGCCTCAACCGCCTGAACCACGGCCTGACCTACAAAGGCAAAGAGCTGCCAGCCGTAAAAGCCAGCTGGCAGAACGAAAATCGCCTGCGATTTGCGATGAAAAACCCGCAACCAGGCGTGATCGCCCTGTTCTGCGAAGCCGTTGGCCTGAAAGTCGTGGCTATCCGCCGCATTCGCATCGGCGGCGTGTCCATCGGCAAAGTGCCGGTTGGCCAATGGCGTTATCTGTCCGGCAAAGAAAAGTTCTAAACAGCCTCCCCCTTTCCAGGCACCGCCCCACCCGGCGGCGCCCACCGTTGAAAACCAGGATTGCCCACCATGATTCACAACGACGTACTGCGCAGCGTGCGCTACATGCTCGACATCAGCGACAACAAGATGGTCGAGCTTATCAAGCTCGGCGGCATGGACGTGACCAAGGAAGACCTGCTGACCTACCTCAAGAAAGACGAGGAAGAAGGCTTTGTGTTCTGTCCGGATGAGGTCATGGCCCACTTCCTCGATGGCCTGGTGATCTTCAAGCGCGGCAAGGACGAAAGCCGTCCGCCGCAGCCGATCGAAACCCCGGTGACCAACAACATCATCCTCAAGAAACTGCGTGTGGCCTTCGAACTGAAGGAGGACGACATGCACGCCATCCTCAAGGCTGCCGAATTCCCGGTGTCCAAGCCTGAGCTGAGCGCGCTGTTCCGCAAGTTCGGCCACACCAACTACCGCACCTGTGGCGACCAGTTGCTGCGTAACTTCCTCAAGGGCCTGACGCTGCGCGTCAGAGCTTAAGAACAGCCATAAGCTTCAAGCTGCAAGTTAAAAGCTTGTGGCTTGCGGCTTGCAACTTGAGGCTCCAGTCATGGCCTACCAGGTCTCGCCCGTCGGTTTCGTACGCTCCTGCTTCAAGGAGAAGTTCGCCATTCCGCGCCAACCGCAACTGGCGCCTGCCGCGCGGGGCGTGCTGGAGTTGGTGGCGCCGTTCGACCAGGGCGAGGCGGTACAGGGCCTGGAGCAGGTCAGCCATGTGTGGCTGTTGTTTCTGTTCCACCAGGCCCTGGAGGACAAGCCCCGCCTGAAAGTGCGCCCGCCCCGCCTGGGCGGCAACACGTCCATGGGCGTGTTTGCGACCCGCGCGACTCATCGGCCCAACGGGATTGGCCAGTCAGTGGTCAAGCTGGACAAGGTGGAGCCAGGCCGGCTGTGGATCTCCGGGATCGATTTGCTCGATGGCACCCCGGTATTGGATATCAAGCCGTATGTGCCCTACGCCGACATCATCGACACAGCCACCAACAGCATCGCCAGTGGTGCGCCGCAGCTGATTCCCGTGCAGTGGCTGAAGAGCGCACTGCAGCAGGCACAAGGCCACGCCCAGCGCCTTGGGGAACCGTTGGTGGAGTTGATCGACCAGTGTCTGGCACAGGATCCACGGCCGGCATACCAGACGCCAGGGCCTGAACGCGAATACGGGGCGCAGTTCTGGGATGTGGATGTGCGCTGGCACTATCCAGAGGCCGGGATGATTTGTGTGTTGGAAGTGGTGCCAGCGGGATAAACCGGAAACCCAATGTGGGAGGGGGCTTGCTCCCGATGGTGGTGGATCAGTCAACGTGTATATCGACTGACCCATCGCCATCGGAGCAAGCCCCCTCCCACATTTTTTACCGCAGTTATTTCTCGACGAACGCGCGCTCGATCAAGTAATCACCCGGCTCACGCATGCGTGGCGAAACTTTCAGGCCGAAGCTGTTCAGCACTTCGCTGGTCTCGTCCAACATGCTTGGGCTGCCGCACAACATGGCGCGGTCGTCCTCGGGGTTGATCGGTGGCAGGCCGATGTCGCTGAACAGCTTGCCGCTGCGCATCAGGTCGGTCAGGCGGCCTTCGTTTTCGAACGGCTCGCGGGTCACGGTCGGGTAGTAGATCAGCTTCTCACGCAGGGCCTCGCCGAAGAATTCGTTCTGCGGCAGGTGCTCGGTGATGAATTCGCGGTAAGCGACTTCGTTGACGTAGCGCACGCCGTGGCACAGGATCACTTTTTCAAAGCGCTCGTAGGTTTCCGGGTCCTGGATCACGCTCATGAACGGAGCAAGGCCAGTACCGGTGCTGAGCAGGTAGAGGTGTTTGCCCGGCTTCAAATCGTCAAGCACCAGGGTGCCTGTCGGTTTTTTGCTGATGATGATCTCGTCGCCTTCCTTCAAGTGCTGCAATTGGGAAGTCAGCGGGCCATCCGGCACCTTGATGCTGAAGAACTCCAGATGCTCTTCCCAGTTCGGGCTGGCAATGGAGTAAGCGCGCATGAGCGGGCGGCCGTTGGGCTGTTGCAGGCCGATCATCACGAACTGACCGTTCTCGAAGCGCAGGCCCGGATCGCGGGTGCACTTGAAGCTGAACAGAGTGTCGTTCCAGTGATGAACACTGAGGACACGCTCGTGGTTCATGTTGCTCATGTACGGGGGACTCCTGGAAATGGGTCTGCGCCAAAGATGAAGTGCGCAATTGCACAGCATTCTAATGGCGGCGACAATATCTGTTAACTGGATTATTAAGATAAGGGTTATCGGTTATATCGATATGCGATTTACTCTCCGTCAACTGCAAGTCTTCGTCGCCGTCGCCCAGCAGGAAAGCGTCTCTCGCGCTGCTGGCCTTCTGGCCTTATCTCAATCCGCCGCCAGCACCTCGATTACCGAGCTGGAGCGCCAATCCAGCTGCCAATTATTCGACCGTGCCGGCAAGCGCCTGAGTCTCAACGCCTTGGGCCATCAGCTGTTGCCTCAAGCGGTGGCGCTGTTGGACCAGGCCAAGGAGATCGAAGACCTGCTCAACGGTAAGTCCGGCTTCGGCTCCCTGGCGGTCGGCGCTACCCTGACCATTGGCAATTACCTGGCCACCCTGCTGATCGGCAGCTTCATGCAGCAGCACCCCGAAAGCCAGGTGAAGCTGCATGTGCAGAACACTGCCAATATCGTGCACCAGGTTGCGCACTACGAAATTGACCTGGGTCTAATCGAAGGCGACTGCAGCCACCCGGATATCGAGGTGCAAACCTGGGTGGAAGATGAGCTGGTGGTGTTTTGCGCGCCTCAGCACCACTTGGCCAAACGCGGCGTGGCCACCCTGGAAGAGTTGACCCATGAGGCCTGGATCCTGCGGGAACAAGGCTCCGGCACGCGCCTGACCTTTGACCAGGCCATGCGCCATCACCGCAGCGCGCTGAATATCCGCCTGGAGCTGGAGCACACCGAGGCGATCAAACGGGCGGTGGAATCGGGTTTGGGCATTGGGTGTATTTCTCGGCTGGCGCTGCGCGATGCATTTCGCCGTGGCAGCCTGGTGCCGGTAGAAACCCCGGACCTGGACCTGGCCCGGCAGTTCTACTTCATCTGGCATAAACAGAAATACCAGACCTCCGCCATGCGCGAGTTCCTGGAGCTGTGCCGCGCCTTCACTGCCGGGGTTCAGCGCAGCGACGAGATCGTGCTGCCGAGCATTGCCTGATCGTCAGGTCAGAATCACGGCCCACACCAGGGTGATCATGGTCAGTGCCACAAATTGCGCGGCGCTGCCCATGTCCTTGGCGTTTTTCGACAGGGGGTGGCGGTCGAGGGAAATACGGTCGATCGCCGCTTCTACCGCCGAATTGAGCAATTCAACGATCAAGGCCAACAGGCACACCGCAATCAGCAGCGCGCGCTCAACACGGCTGACGTGCAGGAAAAAACTCAGCGGGATCAGGATGACGTTCAACAAGACCAGTTGACGGAACGCCGCCTCACCGGTGAAAGCCGCGCGCAGGCCATCCAGGGAATAGCCCCCTGCATTGAAGATACGTTTGAGACCGGTTTGACCCTTGAAAGGCGACATAGACGTAGGCAACTGAACCAAAGGAGTGGGGAAACTAGATCACGCAAAGTCAAAAAAGCGTGAATCGGTAACAACTTAATGCTGAGCAATTGACTCAAGTTGTTGCAAGAGCAGCGCCGCCTGGGTCCGCGTACGCACCCCCAATTTGCGAAAGATTGCCGTGACATGAGCCTTGATGGTCGCTTCCGACACACTCAGCTCATAGGCGATCTGCTTGTTCAGCAAACCTTCGCAGACCATGGTCAGCACTCGAAACTGCTGGGGTGTCAGGCTGGCCAAGCCATCACGGGCGGCCTTGGCTTCGTCGGACACGTTGATGTGTTCAAACGCTTGCGGCGGCCAGGACACATCACCGTCCAACACTGCGCGCACGGCCTTCTGAATATCTTCCATCGCGCTGGACTTTGGAATGAAGCCGCTGGCGCCAAACTCCTTGGAACGCACCACCACGTCGGCATCTTCCTGGGCAGAGACCATCACCACGGGGATCTGCGGGTATTGCCCACGCAGGAGCACCAGCCCCGAAAAACCGTAGGCGCCGGGCATGTTCAGGTCGAGCAGCACCAGGTCCCAATCGGATTTTTCGGTAAGGCGGGCTTCCAGCTCGGCAATGCTGGCCACTTCAACCAGGCGCACGTCCGGGCCAAGGCCCAGGGTCACGGCCTGATGGAGCGCACTGCGAAACAGCGGGTGGTCATCGGCTATCAGGATTTCGTATGTGGCCATTGATTAAATGATCCTGTTTTTTATGGCAGCCCCGATGGGTTCGGGGTTCACCAATACACAAGGCGACGGCCAGGCAGCCATCGCCACAGGGTACGTTCAACGTCAAAAGCACTTGGAACGACGTCGAAAACTCACGGTTGCACCCCAATCGGCGCTCAGCATGCCCAGCGCAGCCTGGGGGGTCAAGCACTACGCCCATGGGCATTTTAGCGGCATGCAGGTTTACGGTGCCATCATGCAAACGTCGTCTGGCTATAGCGTGGCTATATAGGGTGCAAGACGAGTATGGACGCTGTCGGTCGGGTCCAATGGCAGCTGGAACTTGGCGGCCAGGTAATGGGTGCTGAATACGTCGAGGTAGGCGTCCAGCACTTCGCTGGCAGCGGTGTCATCGGCCAGTTCCAGGCACAGGGCGGCGACTTCGGCGGTGCAGAAATGGTCATCACGCTTGGAGCGGCGCAGTTTGTAGCGCGAAAGCTGCTCAGGCGCCAGGCTCAATACCGGCAGATACTCCAGATAGGGACTCTTGCGGAACATCTTGCGCGCTTCGCTCCAGGTGCCATCCAGCAGGATGAACAGCGGGCGCCTGCCTTCTGCCACCGTCACGGTACTGACGACACGCTCGGGCGCCACGAATTCGCCGGGGAACACGATGTAGGGCTGCCACTGCGGGTCAGCTAGCAGGGTGAGCAAATCCGGGTCGACTTCGGTGCGCGACCAGGCGAATGCCGTGGTGTCCTCGACCACGTCGGCGATCAGCCAGCCGGTGTTGCTGGGTTTCATCGGTTCGACATCGTGCATCAGCAGGCACATGGCGGACCTGGCCGCGACCTGGGGGCGCCAGGCGCACAGGCAATACTCGGGGATGACCCGGCAGCCGGGGCAGCGTTCAGCACGTGAGCCTCGATTGACGAAGGGCTTGATCGCGCGTGCCAGGCGCTGTGTGCGCAGGCGGGAGACGGCATGGCTCATCGGATGCGCCGTACAGAGGGGTAGATCGACACGGAGAAAACTCGTGGAAGGCTGAAGTGACCGCAGTTTACCAGCGATACGCCTGGCTGTAGTGGCAAGGGGTCACCTATAATTGCGCGCCACTGAACGCACAGCGCAGTGGCTGGTCTATGCACCAGTAACCGAATCAGGAGAGTTTCATGCTGCGTTCCATGCTGCGTCTTGCCGCCCCATCCATCGCACTTGCGCTGGTACTGCCCGTGGGCGCCCAGGCGGCCTCGCTGCTGGAGGCCCAAATGAACCGGAAGCTGCAAAGCGTCGCGACTGAAAGCAACAAGGACCTGCCGCGGGAAATCGACGAAAAAACCCTGGAAGTGGCCTACACCGTTGAGGGCATGCAACTGATTGATCACCTCAGCGTATTGCCTGATCGCGCCGAACAGATGCGCGCCAACCCCAAGGCGGTGTACTTCCAGCTGGGGCAAAGCGTGTGCCTGAACAAAGGTTATCGCGAGCTGATGGCCAAGGGCGCAGTGATGCGCTATGAAATCACCGAGAACAAGACCAATCGTCCTGTGGCATCGGTGAAATTCGTGGAAGCGGATTGCCCGGCACCGGCTGCCGCCAAGAAGAAAAAGTAATCTTCGCTTGCCCTTCGCGCGCTGCTGTCCAGTAGCGCGCACTCCCCTGCTTCATTTCCCTGCAGGCGGCTAAACTCCCTGCTGAGTGACCAATAAGCGGTTGCCAGCCAAGGGTTTTTCGGCCCATGATCAAGTCATCCCGACCGCCCGTTCATCACGGCTTCCACGCCGTTCTGTAACATTTCCAGGGCAAAAGAGGGTTGCCCTCCTGTGACGTGCAGTGCAAAGGTTTTTTAAATCACAAGGAATATACAGAGCCCGTTTGCTGCCTGGCGAACACGTGCAATGCCTTGGTATGCAGCGACACATGCAGTGTCGTGGCCCCCGGACGAATCTCTCGCCGTTGGCCCAGCCTCTGTGAAGAAGGAGAAGTTGAATGCCTTACGAACCGAATGACCGCCTGCTCCGGCATTTTGAAGAAAACGGGGCCGACCTTACGCAACAGGTTGAAGCTCAGCTCCAGCAGATCGCCCCCAACAGCCCGAATATCCCCCTGTATCGCGACATGATCCTGACCGTGCTGCGCATGGCCCAGGACGACCGCAACCGCTGGAACGCCAAGATCACCTTGCAAGCCATTCGCGAACTGGACCACGCCTTCCGCGTACTCGAACAGTTCAAGGGGCGCCGCAAGGTCACGGTGTTCGGCTCGGCACGCACCCCGGTGGAAAGCCCACTGTACGCCTTGGCCCGCGAGGTGGGTGCCGCACTGGCCCGTTCGGACCTGATGGTAATCACCGGTGGTGGCGGCGGCATCATGGCGGCGGCCCACGAAGGGGCAGGCCTGGAGCACAGCCTGGGGTTCAATATCACCCTGCCGTTTGAACAGCATGCCAACCCGACCATCGATGGCACCGAGAACCTGCTGTCCTTCCACTTCTTCTTTACCCGCAAGCTGTTCTTCGTCAAGGAAGCCGATGCGCTGGTGTTGTGCCCGGGTGGTTTCGGCACCCTGGATGAAGCCCTGGAAGTATTGACCCTGATCCAGACCGGCAAAAGCCCGCTGGTGCCGGTAGTGTTGCTGGATGCGCCCGGTGGCGGTTTCTGGCAAGGCGCCCTGGACTTTATCCGTAGCCAGCTGGAAGCCAATCGCTACATCCTGCCCACCGACCTCAAGCTGGTACGCCTGGTGTACAGCGCTGAAGAGGCAGTGGAAGAGATCAATCAGTTCTATGCCAACTTCCATTCCACGCGCTGGTTGAAACGTGAGTTTGTGGTGCGCATGAATCACCCGCTCAGCGATCGAGCGCTGGCTCATTTGCAGAGTGAATTTGCCAGCCTGCGGTTGAGCGGAGAATTCCAGCAGCTTGCCTATACCGGTGAGGAGCATGATGAGCCGAAGTTCAGCCATTTGACGCGGTTGGTGTTCAACTTCAATGGCCGCGACCAGGGCCGGTTACGGGAGCTGGTGGATTACATCAACTTGCCGGAGAACTGGGCGCAGGCTCAGGGGAAGACGCAACAGCGGGTAGCGCCGCAGCCGGCGTGAAATCCAGAAACGCAGGATCCAGAAACGCAAAAAGGCCCGCTATTTTCATAGCGGGCCTTTTTTGGGGACTTCAGGTTTGGTGTTTCAGGTTTAGATCGAAGGTGAGGCTATTGGGGCTGCTTCGCAGCCCAGCGCGGGGCAAGCCCGCTCACCACAAGCAAGCCCGCTCGCCATAACAAGCCCATTCACCACACAACAAGGCCGTTCACCGCACAACAAGGTGTTCAGTCATCCATGTCTCGGCCACTTAATAAGCGGCTGATCATTTCCATCGAAAAACCGCGATAACTCAAGAAGCGTCCCTGCTTGGCGCGTTCCCTGGCATCAATGGGGAGATGACCCGAGAATTTGCGGCGCCAGGTGTCCTCCAACTGCGCCTGCCAACTGATACCGCACTCACGCAAGGCAAGGTCGATATCGGCGCGCTGTAAACCGCGCTGGCTCAGCTCTTCGCGAATACGCGCCGGGCCATAGCCGGACCGGGCTCGGTAGGAGACAAAACTTTCGAGATAACGGGATTCCGAAAGCAGCCCCTCTTCCGTCAATCGGTCAAGGGCGGTTTCGATCATCTCAGGTTCCGCACCGCGCTGACGCAGTTTACGCGTCAGCTCGACTCGACCATGCTCGCGGCGAGCGAGCAGGTCCATTGCGGTGCGCCGAACAGCGACAAGTGTATCCAGTACAACGGTCATCGTTTATTTCAGATGTCAGTGTCGGCTTCTTCTACTTCTTCAACCGGCTCGCGGTTGGCGGCAGCTTTCACGTCTGGTGTTGGGGTCAGCAGTTTGTCGCGGATCTGCTTCTCAAGCGTGGCAGCGATGTCCGGGTTGTCCGCCAGGAACTTGGCCGAGTTGGCCTTGCCCTGACCGATCTTGCTGCCATTGTAGGCATACCAGGCACCGGACTTTTCGACGAAGCCGTGCAGCACGCCCAGGTCGATCATCTCGCCGTTCAGGTAGATACCCTTGCCGTAGAGAATCTGGAATTCAGCCTGGCGGAAAGGCGGAGCCACTTTGTTTTTCACGACCTTGACGCGGGTTTCGCTACCCACAACCTCGTCACCCTCTTTCACCGCGCCGGTACGGCGGATGTCCAGGCGGACCGACGCGTAGAACTTCAGCGCGTTACCACCGGTGGTGGTTTCCGGGCTGCCAAACATCACGCCGATCTTCATGCGGATCTGGTTGATGAAGATCACCAGGCAGTTGGCGTTCTTGATGTTACCGGTGATTTTACGCAGCGCCTGGGACATCAGGCGGGCTTGCAGGCCCACATGCATGTCGCCCATTTCGCCTTCGATTTCAGCCTTGGGTACCAGGGCTGCCACGGAGTCGACCACGATCACGTCGATGGCGTTGGAGCGCACCAGCATGTCGGTGATTTCCAGGGCTTGCTCACCGGTGTCCGGCTGGGACACCAGCAGGTCATCAACGTTGACGCCCAGCTTGCCGGCGTATTCAGGATCCAGGGCGTGCTCGGCGTCGACGAACGCGCAGGTGGCGCCCATTTTTTGCGCCTGGGCAATCACCGACAGGGTCAGGGTGGTTTTACCGGAAGATTCAGGACCGTAGATTTCAACGATACGACCTTTTGGCAGGCCGCCAATGCCGAGCGCGATGTCCAGACCCAGAGAGCCAGTGGAAATAGCCGGGATCGCCTGACGGTCGTGATCGCCCATACGCATTACGGCACCCTTGCCGAATTGACGTTCGATCTGACCCAGGGCCGCAGCCAAGGCTTTCTTCTTGTTGTCGTCCATTAAAGTCCTCACGTAATCAATAAGGCCTGACGGCCAACACCTGTATAAGTAGACAGTATTGTTCCACAAAGATCGGAGATCGCCTACCCCTGATTTTCTATTTCTGCTGCAGCTCGTCGCAACAAGCCCTCCAGCGCGGCCTTCACCGTTTGTCGGCGGACCTCATCGCGGTTGCCGGAGAAGTGCGCAAGCTCGGCCGTGACCTCCTCGCCAACGCCAAAGGCCAGCCACACGGTGCCCACCGGCTTGTCCACCGAACCACCATCGGGCCCCGCCACACCGCTGACCGCCACGGCAAAGCGCGCCAGGCTTTTCTCCTGGGCGCCGCGCACCATGGCCTCCACCACTTCCTGGCTGACCGCCCCAACCTTTGGAAACAAGGTTTCCGGCACATTCAACTGCCGGGTCTTCTGCCTATTGGAATAGGTGACATACCCCGCCTCGAACCAGGCCGAACTCCCCGGGATCCGCGTAATGGCCTCGGCGATACCGCCACCGGTACAGGATTCGGCCGTGGTGACGTGGGCATTGAGCATCTGCAGGCGGCGGCCCAGGTCAGCGGCAAGTTGAGTGATTTCCTTCACGACGGTCTCCAGAAGTGGGCGGGGGTTTGCCTACCCTACAGGAGCAAATCGCTCATGCAAGCGACAGACTGGAACAAGAGATTAGCGGGCGACAGCGTGCACATACGCCTGGCAAGCGCGCAAGGCGATCAGTCCTTGGTCGCCGGCATCGGTGATGCCGATAATTCGCTGAGCATGCGCCGGGTCAAGTCGGGCTCGTGCGGCTGCATGAACCAGGCCGCCGGTGGTGGTGGTACTTGGCACTGCGCAGCCATCGGCGGCTTCGGTGGCGTCGAGAAGGACTGACAACCGCACATCAGCAGTGGCCAGACGGTCGCGCAGAGCAGCCTGGTTACGTTGGGCATCGCTCAACTCCCGAGCATGGTGTTGGTCGCTGGCACTGAGCTGTTGCTCCAGGGCCAGCCGTTTGTCCTGTTCAGCCTGTTGTTGATGCAAGACCGCCTGGCTTTGCTGGCTGAGCGCCTGTGCATGGACAGAAGCCTGGCGCTCAAGCTGTACCCCCAAGCGCCAGGCCTGGACCTGCCAGGTCACCGCCACCAACAGGCAAGCACCGATCAGTTGGTAGGCCCCTAGGAAACGCATAACACCGCCTTCGCCCGCGCCCACAGCCGCAAGCGATCCTCCAGCCCATTCAGCCCGCCATTGATACGCCGTGTAATGGTGGTGAACTGGTCCTTGTCGGCCAGCTCATTCAGGCCATTGACCTGCCAGAACCAGGCGGCCGACTCAGCCGCCCCTTGCGGTTGCTCCAGCAACATCGGCTCCCGTAAAAGACGATCATCACCAAACAGCGCCTGGCTGCATGCCAGGTAATTGCGCCGACCGGTGATCTGGATCAGTCCTCGGCCACGGTACAACTGGCCATCGCCATCCGCTTCGGGGCTATTGCCCAGGCGCGCGGCCAGGCTGCCGGTGTCGTATTTGCTCAGGTAGTAATCGCTGCCCAGTTCACGGACGTAACGCAGTTCGGCGGATTCGTGGCCAATCTGGGCGAGGAAGGCGGCGATGCGCTTCGCACAGTTGATCTCGAAACGAACGAAAGCCGCATTCAAGGGCATTAAAAAAACGCCGGCTCTAAGGCGGGCATCCGGCATAACGTCAAGCAGCTGGGGCAGTGTTATCACCATTGGTTTTACTCTCGAAAAGTAGCTATATCGACAACCCACCGGCCGTGATCGAACTGCGGTATCCCGTCGCCGGGTCGCCGACATGAACCACCTGCTTTATCGACCATCGCCCCCGCATATAGGACGGCCAGCTTTCATCCAGCACTAACAGGCCTTCCGCGGCCAACAATGGATTGCCCGGGCAATCGATCAGCAACTTCAAATTTTCACGCCCCACACGACGCAGTTCACCTTCGGCAACGGCGCGGGCTTCGGCTTCGTTCTGGTAGCGTTGGCGCAAGGTTTTGAACGGTGCATTCCCCACCTGGACGACGCGCTGCTTGCCGGCGGAGACATCCCACCAACTGGCACGGCAGCCTTGGTATTTCGAGCGGGATTTTTCGTCGAGCTTGGCGGTGATAAAGCCTTGTTCACCGGGGCGGGGTTTACACCGGTGATCTGGATACTCGGGGCGAGGGTGACTTGCACGTTATCCGTGCGCGCCGCATTGAGTTCCTTGCTCACCGCATTGGGTGCAGGCAGGCGATCCGTTGAGCCGAACAGTTTGTCACCGAGCCAACTGCCTGCCTCGCTGCCGAGCAAACCACCGATTGCGCCACCGACAGCGGTGCTGAGGCCTGAGCCGACGGCGTTTACGCCACCGCTGCGTACGCCTTGAACCACATTGACTTGAAGAGAAATTTCTCAGCCATAACAGACCACCGAGCAGAACAGTGCCGGTACCGCCAAGCCACGCGAACGTGTGCCTGGCCCCAGGTCGTTAGGATCCATCGCCACTCCATAGAGAAAGGTGGCCGAAGTACGACCTGTACAAATGAGTTAGCCCCAGCAGCACTCCCAGCTTGGAGCAATGGGTGTGGTGGAGCCGAAAACGAAAAGGCCCCCCACGATGGCGGGGGTATTGGAAAGATTCACGTGGCTTACGTAACAAACAAGATGGCCGACTCTAGAGTCGGCCAGGTCTCGCTTATGGCAGCAGATCGTAGGTCAGGAACAGCGAGGATGAGCCCGAGTTAGTGGCGATCCAAAGCCCATACCCCGCCGGTAAAGTGACGGGGAACTGCAAGGCATTGTAGGTCGCCGCTACCGAAGCCAAAACAACAGGCTTCGTCTTGTCGGTGGCCCCGGTGACGGGGGTTGTGCCAGTTGCGAGGATCGAATACTGCGTACCGAGGAAAGAAGCCGTTCGAAGCACTGCTCCATTGGTGTTCATCGCAGGATTGATGACTTGAACTACGCTGGCACTGTATTCGCCAGAAAACAATTTAGAGCCGATTGGTTGTGCGTCCATGTTTTCACCTGTTGAGTCGAATGATTTGTCGCGGAGGATTCCGCTTTCATGTCGCTCAAAGGCGATTGCTCGAGGCTCGTGGCCTTCCCATGATTCAACGTCCCGCATCGGGAACATTTGATCTGGAGCTCTGTAAACCCACCCGTACGGGCGAGAAGTCTTTTGCAGTTACCGCATCTGAATTCTTTCAACATCTGCAAGTCCGTTTATTTATCTGCTAGGCTCCGTCCCGCTCGTGCGAGCAGTGAGGGCCCTGGCTGGCTTGCAGGCTAGATCTGCGATCTGGCGTCTCCTTAGGGTGTTAGTGCACCCTCTGGAGTCGCCCTCTCTTTTTTCGATCTCAACAAAAAGCCCTGAACTTGTCGGGGCTTTTTGCTTTCTTCCGGGCACAAAAAATCCGACACAATGGCCGTTTTTTGTGAATCATCATGATCGGCCTCAAGGGCTCGAGTATCTGCAGTTGCGCGCACCGGCGCTGTGGAACGCATAGTCGATCCAACTTGGGTTCACGCGGCCGTCCAAGCAAGGGCAGGAGTCGGCGTAGGTTTGCAGCAGTTGCTGCGCGGCCGCTTGGGTCAGCAGTCCGCTTTCGTTGTCGAGGCTGACCTTGAGTCTGGCCGCGCTCTGCGGCGCGCGGGTGGCGACGTAGTCGACGACAAACGCCTTGAACTCCGCCAGCAGTGGTTCGAACTCATCGACCGCGATAATCGCCGGCTCCGCCAGTTGGTTCTGGCCTGGGATCAGCATGCTCATGTCACAACCTCGAAGGATTGTTGGCGGTTTTTCCAGGTGCCGGCAAAACGCAGCAATAACCCGGCGCCCTGGCGGGTGGCGACGATGACCTGGGGCTGGAAGTCGACAATGCCGTTCTGGCTGTTGTAGAACGCTTGCGCGGCGTGGCTTTGGGCGAGGATCAACAGGTCATCGCCAAGGTTCTGGCCGAGCAGTTGCGGGATCATCGAGCCGTTAATCCAGTTGAAGGTGTGGCTGGCATCGTCGTAGTCGCTTTGGGTGCCATCCTGATGGCGCCGCCGGGTCAGCGAGGCCACGCTGGACACCGGTGGAAACAGACTACTGTTCAGCCCGAACAGCGCCACAGACTGCATGCCCCCTTCCCCACCACCGTAGTTGAGCAACAGGCATTGCTCGCCCACCGACGGAATACGGGTTTCGGTCTGCGCACCGGCGCTGGGGTTGAAGAACCGAATCGCCGGGGTAAGCAACTCACCATGGCTGACCTTGCAGGTATTGCTGGCAGCGTCGACCTCCTGGCACACGCCAATGCGGCAGAAACTGTCCGCGCGTCGATACAGGTCTTCGAGCTGGGCTTCCATTTCCGCCAGGCGCTCGACAATCGGCCCCAGTTGCATGCGTAACAATGCGTCGAACATGGACTACTCCTGCAGGGGCCGATATTGATCCGGATCGTCGATGTCCGAGACTTCCCAGGTGCGGGCAAACAGCGGTGTGCCGGTGGGGTCTTCGAGCAACGACGGGCCGAGATAGAGGGTTTGGGTGAAGGACACGGTCCAGGTGTCGTAGTCCGTTTCGGCGCTGGCGAGCCCAGAGGGCGCCGCGACGACGGCCGTGGGTAAATCGCACTGGTCCGACGGCAGGCCCCAGCGGTTATCCAGGGCCAGGTCCATCAATTGGCTGGCCAGGTCGCACGCGTCAAAAGGCGCCGCCGCACTGGCGACCGTAACCCTGAGTGATACCGACAAGGCATGCGCCTTGCGCCCTTCACGGGAACGCACACCGGGGCCGTTGCGTTCCACGCTGATCAAGCACGCCAGTGTGATCCCCGGCGCCGCCAACGTCCTGGTGGTTGCCTACCTGTAATTGTGGGAAGGCACGCTTCAGCGCCCCCTCAATGGCTACAGGCAGTTGGGAGGGTTTTTCGATAAGTGTCATCAGTTGCGTCCTTGCAGCAGTTACTGCTGATCCGAGCGGGATGTCGGCGCTTCGTTGACCCCGATGCGCTTGGCCGCCCAGCGTTCATAAAGGCCGATGGCGACGTCTGCGCCGGCCATGGCCGTCAGGCAACCAATGGCGCCGGCGGTCCAGATCGACATGCCGGCGGCGTAGCACAGCATCAATGCCGAAACCCCGCAGACCATGCACGCCCCGGACCGCAGGGCCAGACGCCGGACCAGCGACCAACCGCGGGCGCCCTCCTTGTCGGCACGCCACATTTCGCCGGATACGCCGCCAATCAGCGCCAGTGCGATCACCAGCCAGATAGGCATTTCCGCTAACGCTTGCTGCTCGTTTGTCATGTCACGCCTCCTGGCTGAGCAATGCCGGCAACGCACCGGCTTTTGGGTAAATCCATGTATAGGTAGGCATTCCAAAAAGCCCGGTTGCCCAGGCTTTTCAGTAATGCGGTCCAGCGTCGATCTTTCGGCGCTACTGGCGCGGTACGGATCTTTCCTCGATGTTTTTCCGACCACGATCCCTGTCTGCCGGATAACTGCTTCTGGTGCTTTACGCTGCACACCCGGGTCAGTTGCCAACCCTCTGAACCGTTAAGGCCGGTTCATCGCTGCCTGTCGCTGAAGCGGTGTCACTAAAGAGCGTCGGCATCCTTGCCGGTGTTGCCTGGCATCCCTGCCATCGCTCTGATGGCGTCCTTGCCGATGTTGCGTGCCTTCCTTGTCTTCCTTGGCAGCATCCTTGCCGCCTCCACCAGGCCTTGTTGGCTGGCTTGAGATGAAGGATATGCATGTATGCATATACAGTCAATGCACAAATGCATTTATTTCACCATGACAATGCACTGATGCATTTCATGCCTTGCGGGCAAAGGGTTTGGCGATTTTCCACGGGCGAAAAAAAGCCCGCTCGATGGCGGGCTCTCTCTTACGCAAGGAGGTTAACGGGCGTACATCCCCCACCAGAACACATGCCCAAGGATGCTGATCTGCTCATCCTGGATATCCTGGAAGCTGTAGTCCTCATCCGGGTGTTCATCGCGATTGAAACTGCGCAGGCGAATCCCGGAAGGCAGGCGATAGAGCTGTTTAACCCGCAGCTGGCCATTGTGATTGATGGCATACAAGTCGCCATCGACGATGTCGCCGATGCCACTTTTGCCAGCATTCACGCCGACCGTCGCGCCGTCGCGCAGTACCGGCAACATACTGTTGCCGCGCACCGTCACACACTTGGCCTGGTCGAACTGCACACCGTTATGTCGCAGGCTGCGCTTTCCAAAACGCAGGCTGGCCTTCTCGCTTTCCTCGATGACGAATCTTCCTGATCCAGCAGCCAATTCAACCTCGCGCAGAAAGGGGATCGACACCTCGTCATCATTAACGGGGGTGTCATCGTCCCACAGGCTTATATCCTTGAGTTCCGAATGCGTCGGGTCGCGCCCGTCATCGCGCAAAGCCCCCACCGCCGCACGCCCGCGCAGTTGATCGGTGCTGACGCGGAAGTACTCGGCGATACGCGAGATGTGTTTATCCGACGGATCAACGATCTTGCCGCTGAGAATCCGGGACAACGTGGATTGAGGCACGCCAGTACGCCGATGAAGCTCCGTGGGGGAGATCCGGTCGCGGTCCAGCAGTTCTCTTAAGACGATAGAAACGTTGCGTTTTTGCATAGCGGCGATAGTGACGGGAGTTTTTGGGGTTGGCAAATGCTAATTTGCATCATTCATGCATTAATTATGCACTCGCAATACCTTTCAGTGGACCTGCTTCAATCGAAAGCGCATCTTCAGCGCGGGATTCATTGTGCTCGGCAGCGCCTTATATCTGCAAAGGGACCGCCTCTGCTATCGTGCGGCCTCTCACAGAAATGGAAGCATCGAAGAATGGGCTCATGGAAGACGCTGGCGATCGCTGCCGTGGCAGTGATCGGCAACCCGGTAGCGGCGGCTGAAAACGCCAACCCTTTCGATAAAGCGCTGATGTACACGACGTTCGTGCCCACCATCCTGATTGGGGGAGCCAGCGTTCTCACGACCGATGCGCCAAAGCTTTTCACATCCTCCAAAACCGATGCCCTCGCCTTTATCGGTTCGGACGGCGAGATCCGCGGTGCTGAGTTCGAACAGGCATCTCGGTACTATCGCGCGACCTACGCCTCGCCTCTTATGTCCGACATGCAACTGGCCAAGGCGATCGCCTCATCGTACTGAGGGAGGCATTTTCGGCTGCGCGCCAATAGCGACACGTCCCTGCGCATTTAAACAAATGCGCCATCCCACTTTGCGTTTTACCTATCCGTTTGCGACCTGCGAAGGGCCGACCTCGCGTGTTAACCTTGCAGCCATTGCAAAATCAGCAGGGCCGAGCGCCCCACCTTTGCCCCACTCCTTTCAACGAATTTGCCTATTATCCAATGAGTAAAAACACGTCCGATCTGTCCTCCCACACGCCGATGATGCAGCAGTACTGGCGCCTGAAAAACCAGCACCCTGATCAGTTGATGTTCTATCGCATGGGCGACTTCTACGAGATCTTCTATGAAGACGCGAAGAAGGCCGCCAAGTTGCTGGACATCACCTTGACCGCGCGCGGGCAGTCGGCGGGGCAGTCGATTCCGATGTGCGGGATTCCTTACCACTCGCTGGAGGGTTACCTGGTCAAGCTGGTGAAGCTGGGCGAATCGGTGGTGATCTGCGAGCAGATCGGCGATCCGGCCACCAGCAAGGGCCCGGTGGAACGCCAGGTGGTGCGCATTATTACGCCGGGGACGGTGAGTGATGAGGCGCTGCTGGATGAGCGTCGCGATAACCTGATCGCTGCGGTGCTGGGCGATGAGCGCTTGTTCGGGCTTTCGGTACTGGACATCACCAGCGGCAATTTCAGCGTGCTGGAGATCAAGGGCTGGGAAAACCTGCTGGCGGAGCTGGAGCGCATCAACCCGGTGGAGTTGTTGATCCCGGATGATTGGCCGAAGGATCTGCCTGCGGAAAAACGCCGTGGGACCAAGCGTCGCGCGCCGTGGGATTTCGAGCGTGACTCGGCACTGAAAAGTCTATGCCAGCAGTTCTCGGTGCAGGACCTTAAAGGCTTCGGTTGCGAAACCCTGACCCTGGCCATCGGCGCTGCGGGTTGCCTGCTCAGCTATGCCAAGGAAACCCAACGCACCGCCCTGCCGCATTTGCGCAGCCTGCGCCATGAGCGCCTGGACGACACCGTGGTGCTCGATGGCGCGAGCCGTCGCAACCTGGAACTGGACACCAACCTGTCCGGCGGGCGTGACAACACCCTGCAATCGGTGGTCGACCGCTGCCAAACCGCCATGGGCAGCCGTCTGCTGACCCGCTGGTTGAACCGTCCGTTGCGGGATTTGACGGTGCTGCAGGCGCGCCAGACGTCGATTACCTGCCTGCTGGACGGCTATCGCTTTGAAAAGCTGCAGCCGCAGCTGAAGGAAATCGGCGACATCGAGCGCATCCTGGCGCGGATCGGCCTGCGCAATGCGCGACCCCGTGACCTGGCGCGTCTGCGCGATGCCCTCAGCGCCCTGCCGCAACTGCAAGTGGCAATGACCGAACTGGATACGCCGCACCTGCAACAGCTCGCCGTAACGGCCGGTACCTACCCGGAACTGGCAGCGCTGTTGGAAAAGGCCATTATCGACAACCCGCCGGCGATCATCCGTGACGGCGGCGTGCTCAAGACCGGCTACGACAGCGAACTGGACGAACTGCAGTCCCTGAGCGAAAACGCCGGGCAGTTCCTGATCGACCTGGAAGCCCGCGAAAAAGCTCGCACCGGCCTGGCCAACCTGAAGGTGGGCTACAACCGCGTGCATGGCTACTTTATCGAGTTGCCGAGTAAGCAGGCCGAGTCGGCGCCCATCGACTATCAACGCCGCCAGACACTCAAAGGTGCCGAGCGTTTTATCACCCCGGAGCTGAAGGAGTTTGAAGACAAGGCGCTGTCGGCCAAGAGCCGTGCCCTGGCCCGGGAAAAGATGCTCTACGAGGCGTTGCTGGAAGACTTGATCAGCCAGTTGGCGCCGCTGCAGGACACCGCCGCCGCCCTGGCGGAGCTGGATGTGCTGAGCAACCTCGCCGAACGGGCGCTGAATCTCGACCTGAACTGCCCACGGTTTGTCAGCGAGCCGTGCATGCGCATCGTGCAGGGGCGCCACCCGGTGGTGGAGCAGGTGCTGACCACGCCGTTCGTCGCCAACGACCTGTCGCTGGACGATGATACGCGCATGTTGGTGATCACCGGTCCGAATATGGGTGGTAAATCCACCTATATGCGTCAAACCGCGTTGATCGTACTGCTGGCGCATATCGGCAGTTTTGTGCCGGCAGCCAGTTGCGAGCTGTCCCTGGTGGATCGCATCTTCACCCGGATCGGCTCCAGCGATGACCTGGCCGGTGGCCGTTCGACCTTTATGGTGGAAATGAGCGAGACCGCGAATATCCTGCACAACGCCACCGAGCGCAGCCTGGTGCTGATGGACGAAGTGGGTCGCGGCACCAGTACGTTTGACGGCCTGTCCCTGGCATGGGCGGCGGCCGAACGGTTGGCGCATCTGCGTGCCTATACGCTATTTGCCACCCACTACTTCGAACTGACGGTGCTGCCGGAAAGCGAGCCGCTGGTGGCCAACGTGCATCTGAATGCCACCGAGCACAACGAGCGCATCGTATTCCTGCACCACGTGCTGCCAGGGCCGGCCAGCCAGAGTTACGGGCTGGCCGTGGCGCAATTGGCCGGCGTGCCGAACGACGTGATCACCCGTGCCCGCGAGCACCTCAGCCGCCTGGAAACCACGGCCCTGCCCCATGAAACCGTGGTGGCCAGCCCTGCCAAGGCCAGCCGCAAACCTGCTGCGCCGCACCAGAGCGATATGTTCGCCAGCCTGCCCCATCCGGTGCTGGATGAATTGGCAAAGCTTGACCTGGACGACTTGACGCCGCGAAAAGCGCTGGAAATGTTATATGCACTGAAGACTCGGATATAACGCTCACGCTTGCAAGCTGATAGACTCTCGCGCGGTTTGGGATGCTGCTGGCTCTTAGCCTGGCCTGCAGACTATCGCTCCCGAACCTCGCGAGCCCTACCACAAAGGGTTTCGCTGCCGCCGCCTGAGGAGAGAATTAGAAATGACCTTCGTCGTCACCGACAACTGCATCAAGTGCAAGTACACCGACTGCGTAGAAGTGTGTCCGGTGGACTGCTTCTACGAAGGCCCGAACTTCCTGGTCATCCACCCGGACGAGTGCATTGACTGCGCCCTGTGTGAACCTGAATGCCCGGCCGTCGCCATTTTCTCCGAGGACGAAGTCCCGGCGGGCATGGAACAGTTCATTCAGTTGAACGTTGAATTGGCTGAAATCTGGCCAAACATCACCGAGAAGAAAGACTCGTTGCCGGATGCCGCCGAATGGGATGGCAAACCCAACAAGATTGAGCAACTAGAGCGCTAAAAGCGCCGCTGCCCAACAAAAAAAGGCCCTTCAAGGGCCTTTTTTGCGTTCCGGGGAACGCATTCACTTTTCTATAGACGAAAAAAGGGGCGGTATGACCCGCCCACATTTTTTCCCTAGTCCCTGTGTTCCTTTTCATCATCCTGATGAATCGCATCCTGCGACGTTCCTTCAACCATCGTTCCTTGATGGCTGTGTCAATCCGTGGACACAGGGCTGATGTTAGAGAGTTCCGAGGGAAGTTCAACGGGATCCAAACTTGGCACTGACAGTTTCCAGCGCCCAGACAAAGATAAATAATTGTTATATTTCAATTAGATAGAAAACTCCCTCAAGGATTAGAGACGCACACCCCCGGCAAAAAAACCAAACACTTACGAGAAAGTAAGCGAATGCTTACGCGCGCCATTGCGTAAAAGCGTAAAAGAAACCCATTGACCGATCTCCAGACAAGAAAAAGCCCCGACAAGTCGAGGCTTCTTGTCCTTCAGCGAGTTCAGTCGTCGCTGACCGTAATGGTCGGCATTGCCGGGGCCGCCGCTTCCTGCAGGACGATCCGGGCGCCCACATGGCGAGCCAATTCCTGGTAGATCATGGCGATCTGGCCATCGGGCTCTGCCGCTACGGTGGGCTTGCCGCCGTCGGCCTGTTCACGAATGCCCATCGACAATGGCAACGAGGCCAGTAGTTCAACGCCGTACTGGGTCGCCAGCTTCTCGCCACCGCCTTCACCAAACAGATGCTCTGCGTGGCCGCAGTTGGAGCAGATGTGCACCGCCATGTTCTCCACCACACCCAGCACCGGAATGTTGACCTTGCGGAACATCTCCACGCCCTTCCTGGCGTCCAGCAACGCCAGGTCCTGGGGCGTGGTCACGATCACCGAGCCGGCCACCGGGACTTTCTGTGCCAGGGTCAGTTGGATATCGCCGGTGCCTGGCGGCATGTCGATCACCAGGTAATCCAGGTCGCCCCAGGCGGTCTGGGTGACCAACTGCAGCAACGCGCCGGACACCATCGGCCCGCGCCACACCATCGGCGTGTTGTCATCGGTCAGGAACGCCATGGACATGACCTCCACGCCCATGGACTCGATCGGCACGAACCACTTCTGGTCCTTGACCTTCGGCCGCGTGCCTTCGGCGATGCCGAACATCACGCCCTGGCTCGGGCCGTAGATATCGGCGTCGAGAATACCCACGCGCGCGCCTTCACGGGCCAGGGCCAGGGCCAGGTTGGCTGCGGTGGTGGATTTGCCCACGCCGCCCTTGCCGGAAGCGACTGCCACCACGTTCTTGACGTTGGCCAGGCCCGGGATCTGCGCCTGGGCCTTGTGCGGGGCGATCACGCACTGGATGTCGACCTTGGCGGCACGCACACCATCAAGGCCTTCGATGGCCATTTGCAGCATCTGCGCCCAACCGCTCTTGAACAGGCCGGCGGCATAACCCAGCTCCAGTTGGACCGAAACCTGGTCACCCTGGACCTCGATGGCGCGTACACAGCCGGCGCTGACCGGATCCTGGTTCAAATAGGGGTCGGTGTACTGGCGAAGAACGGCTTCCACCGCTGCGCGATTGACGGCGCTCATGGGCAACTCCCGAAAAAAGACTGACTGAAACAGGCGGCTATCCTAACCGTTCCAGCAGCGTTACGGCATGCTTTCGCAGGTGCGGAAGATTCTGAAACAGCACCACGGGGTGAAATAAATTTCCCGGCGCTTTATAGTGGCCGACCTCCGTTTCATCAAGTAGCCGAGCCCCATGTCCGAGCCACGCAAGATCCTCGTCACCAGCGCCCTGCCCTATGCCAATGGTTCCATCCATCTTGGCCATATGCTTGAGTACATCCAGACCGATATGTGGGTGCGCTTCCAGAAGCATCGCGGCAATCAATGCATCTATGTCTGCGCGGACGACGCCCACGGTTCGGCCATCATGCTGCGCGCCGAAAAGGAAGGCATCACCCCGGAACAGCTGATCGCCAATGTGCAGGCTGAACACAGCGCCGACTTTGCCGAGTTCCTGGTGGATTTCGACAACTTCCACTCGACCCACTCCGCCGAAAACCGTGAGCTGTCGAGCCAGATCTACCTGCGTTTGAAGGACGCCGGGCACATTGCCACGCGCTCGATCACGCAGTATTTCGACCCGGAAAAGAAAATGTTCCTGGCCGACCGCTTCATCAAGGGCACCTGCCCGAAATGCGGCACTGAAGACCAGTACGGCGACAACTGCGAAAAATGCGGTGCCACCTACGCACCGACTGACCTTAAGAACCCGCGCTCGGCTATCTCCGGCGCCATCCCGGTACTCAAGGATTCCCAGCACTTCTTCTTCAAGCTCCCGGATTTCCAGCAGATGCTGCAAACCTGGACCCGCAGCGGCACCCTGCAGGACGCCGTGGCCAACAAGATCGCCGAATGGCTGGATGCAGGCCTGCAACAGTGGGACATCTCCCGCGATGCACCGTACTTCGGCTTCGAGATCCCAGGCGAGCCCGGCAAATACTTCTATGTATGGCTGGACGCGCCGATCGGCTACATGGCCAGCTTCAAGAACCTCTGCGACCGTACGCCGGAGCTGGACTTCGATGCGTTCTGGGGCAAGGACTCCACCGCCGAGCTGTACCACTTCATCGGCAAGGACATCGTCAACTTCCACGCCCTGTTCTGGCCAGCCATGCTCGAAGGTTCGGGCTACCGCAAGCCAACCGGCATCGCGGTACACGGCTACCTGACGGTCAATGGCCAGAAGATGTCCAAGTCCCGTGGCACCTTTATCAAGGCACGCACCTACCTGGACCACCTGTCGCCGGAATACCTGCGCTACTACTACGCCTCCAAGCTGGGCCGTGGCGTCGACGACCTGGACCTGAACCTGGAAGACTTCGTCCAGAAGGTCAACTCGGACCTGGTTGGCAAGGTGGTCAACATCGCCAGCCGCTGCGCCGGTTTTATCCACAAAGGCAACGCCGGCCTGCTGGTGGCCGAGAACGCCGCGCCGGAACTGACCGACGCGTTCCTGGCTGCCGCCCCAAGCATCGCCGACGCCTATGAAGCCCGCGACTTTGCCCGCGCCATGCGCGAGATCATGGGCCTGGCCGACCGCGCCAACGCCTGGATTGCCGACAAGGCGCCCTGGTCGCTGAACAAGCAGGAAGGCAAGCAGGACGAGGTCCAGGCGATCTGCGCCACCGGCGTCAACCTGTTCCGCCAGCTGGTGATCTTCCTCAAGCCCGTGCTGCCATTGCTGGCCGCCGACGCCGAGGCGTTCCTCAATGTCGCGCCGCTGACCTGGAACGACCACGCCACGTTGCTCAGCAACCATCAGTTGAATGAATTCAAGCCTCTGATGACCCGCATCGACCCGGTCAAGGTCCAGGCCATGACCGACGCATCTAAAGAAGACCTGGCTGCCAGCCAGACCGATACCGGCGAATCGAAACCGGCCGGTAACGGCGAGTTGGCCAAGGACCCGCTTTCCCCGGAAATCGACTTTGACGCCTTTGCTGCCGTGGACCTGCGCGTGGCGCTGATCATCAAGGCCGAAGCCGTGGAAGGGGCCGACAAACTGCTGCGCCTGACCCTGGATATTGGTGACGAACAACGCAACGTGTTCTCCGGAATCAAGAGCGCCTATCCGGACCCATCCAAGCTCAATGGTCGCCTGACCATGATGATTGCCAACCTCAAGCCGCGGAAAATGAAGTTCGGTATCTCCGAAGGCATGGTGATGGCGGCTGGCCCTGGCGGCGAAGAGATCTACCTGCTGAGCCCGGACAGCGGCGCCAAGCCGGGTCAACGTATCAAGTAAGCGCTGCAAAACAGCCCTGTCGTTTCGGCGACGGGGCTTTTCAACTAGTCCCCCCTTCTCGCTTGCCGGATAATCAAACCCTGTTTGTTCAACCGGCACGCCAATGATCACTCCATGAATCTGATTCAACGTATCGACGCGCTGCTGCCGCAGACACAATGCGGCAAATGTGGGCACCCGGGCTGCAAGCCTTACGCCGAGGGTATCGCCCGGGGCGAGGCAATCAACAAATGCCCGCCCGGAGGACAGGAGACGATCACCGGCCTTGCGCTATTACTGCGTGTACCCATTCTGGAGCTGGATACCAGCCGTGGGGACGCCCCGGCCCAGGTCGCCTACATCCGCGAGGCCGAGTGCATCGGCTGCACCAAATGCATCCAGGCCTGCCCGGTGGACGCGATTGTCGGCGCCGCCAAGTTGATGCACACCGTTATCATCGATGAGTGCACCGGTTGCGACCTGTGCGTCGCGCCCTGCCCCGTCGACTGCATTGAGTTACGCCCACTGGTCACAGGGCTGCCGATCGTCGGCGGCCTGGCAGCGAACGAAAACGAACGCCGTGAACGAGATTTCAAGCGCGACCGTGCCCGGCAACGCTTTGAACAACGCAATGCGCGCCTGCAACGGGAAGAAGAGCACAGGATTGCCCAACGTGTGGCGCGGCCTCAGCGTTCAGCACCAACTCCCCCTTTGCCACTTGACGCAGCGCGAGCCGCCCAGGATGCGGAGGTGAAAAAAGCCAAGATCAATGTGGCCATGAGCCGCGCCCAATTGCACAAATCCTTGCAGGCTTTTGGGCACCCGCCGACCTTTGAACAACAATCCCAACTGATCGCCCTGCAACAGCAGTTCGAGGCAGCGGAGCAGGCGTTGGCAGCCCTGGGCCAGCATCACACACCCGCGACACCACTGCCTGCCGTCAACAACGCCGACCTCAAGCGCGCCAAAATCCAATTGGCGATGCGCCGGGCCGAGTTGAAGAAAGCCCTCGACCAACAGGCGGATCCGCAACAATTAGCCGACGCGCAACACAAGCTCGATGATGCGCAGCGCCAAGTAGACGCCCATGGCACATGACTGATAATCCTGGGGGTTGTTACAGTCCATCGCCGACACCACATTGATATCGTCGGGTTGTCCTGCTCGCAGGACTCCAGGCCTGGACCCACTATTCGAAACTACGCTGACTGCCCGAAAGGAACCTTCCGCCCCATGAACGCTGCAAAACGCCTGGAAATTTTTCGCAGGCTTCACGAAGACAATCCGGAACCCAAGACCGAACTGGCCTACTCCTCGCCGTTCGAGTTACTGATTGCGGTGATCCTGTCGGCCCAATCCACGGACGTCGGCGTCAACAAGGCCACGGCCAGGCTGTATCCCGTGGCAAACACGCCAGAGGCGATTTACGCCCTGGGCGTGGACGGGTTATCGGAGTACATCAAGACCATCGGCCTCTACAACAGCAAGGCCAAGAATGTCATCGAGACCTGCCGCTTGCTGATAGAACGGCACAATAGCGAAGTGCCAGAAACCCGCGAAGCACTGGAAGCCCTGCCGGGGGTGGGCCGTAAAACCGCTAACGTGGTGCTCAACACCGCATTCAGGCAACTCACCATGGCCGTGGATACCCATATTTTTCGGGTCAGTAATCGAACCGGAATAGCCCGCGGCAAGAACGTGGTCGAAGTGGAAAAGCAGCTCATGAAGTTCGTGCCCAAACCGTACCTGCTTGACTCCCACCATTGGCTGATCCTGCACGGACGCTATGTTTGCCAGGCCCGCAAGCCGCGCTGCGGCAGCTGCCGCATTGAAGACCTGTGCGAATACAAGGACAAGACGTCGGACGATTGAGGGTTCATTGGTTTTCTCGATCAGTCGATTGAAAAAATCTTTTTTACCCATTCATGGATTATCGTTATAAGGAGCGCCAACGGCAGTCTTACTCCGGAGTTAACGTTATGAGCACTGACAAAGAACAGTTGGATGTGGAAGACGACCTCGTTGAATCGGAGGACGATGGCGTGGAAGCACCTGTGGCGGAGGTCGCCAAGACCAATCTGAGCAAACGCCGTACTATCGACAACCTTCTGGAAGAACGACGCTTGCAAAAACAACTGGCCGACTACGACTTCGACCTCTGATCAAGCGGTCGACGGCCGGAAGCCTCCCTGTCGGAGGCTTTTTTCTGCCGGTTGTGCGGCCTATGCGCAGTGCTGTGCCCTCACCTATACCAAGCCGTTACGCTGGGCCAGCTCGATCAAGTCCACGAGAGAGCGGGCATTGAGCTTGAGCAGCAGACGAGTCTTGTAGGTGCTGACGGTCTTGTTGCTGAGAAACATACCGTCGGCAATCTCCTTGTTGGTCCTGCCCCGGGCCAACTGCTGCAACACCATCATCTCCCGGCCGGACAGACGCTCGACCATATCGGCCTCACTGGCATTGCCCATGGTGGAGCGTACCGAGTTGAGTGCCTGGTTTGGGAAATAGCTGTAACCCGACAACACCGCCTTGATCGCGCTGAGCAATTCAGTCAGGTCCTGTTGCTTGCACACATAGCCAGCAGCACCCGCCTGCATGCAACGCATCGAAAAGTGACCTGGAGCCTGGGAGGTGAGCACCAGGACCTTGAACGGGACAGCCTGCTTGGTAGACGAAAGTCGGCAAATAACTTCCAGGCCATCGAGCTTGGGAATCCCAATATCCAGTATGACAATGTCCGGCATATGCTCCCGCGCAAGTTGCAACGCATCGACACCGTTATTGGTCTCTGCAACGACCTCATAACCATGACGCTCCATTAGCATACGCACAGCAAGACGAATGACGGGATGATCATCTACGATCAGCACTTTATTCATGAGAAAGTCCAATTTCGCTGTTCGAATTATTTAGAGCAAACACAATAGCCTAGTCGTTTCCTAGTTGGCATAGCGTTCCCCCCCGAGCAACAGCAAGCAGAGACCCAACCCACAGAGATAAAGGAAACGCCCTACAAAAAAACACCGATACAGATGTTTCCAGTTTTATGAGGCCCTTCAGAACTTTCCGGGACCTCACATATTTTGAGTGAAATTTCCAACCCCCCCAGGGGATAAGGTAAACGTGCCGCACGCAACTATCAGGAAATGCCCCTTGCCTGTCGACTGCAGGTAGCGGAGCTGGCAGAGAAAAATCGGTAGTTTCAGTTCCATTTAACATATTTACTTACATCCTTATTTCCTACAGAATTTTTGGCTTCTTACATACTCCTCGCACCTACATGAGTGAATTATCTGTAAGACTGGTTCCTACACAAATGATAAAAAACATTCCCCCGACAAAAAACCAGCGTCCCCATCATCAAAAACACTGATTAAACAAGTTTAAAGAAAGTGGACTTAATCAAGAATTCAAGACAAAAAAATGGCCCCTTGAACAAGGGGCCATTTTTACAACCGGCTTGACACTCAGAACAACGAACGACCTTTGTTGGCAGCAATGCGCATGCGCAATGCATTCAACTTGATAAAGCCCGCTGCGTCGGCCTGGTTGTAGGCGCCGCCATCTTCTTCGAAAGTGGCGATGTTGGCGTCGAACAGCGAGTCATCCGACTTACGGCCGGTAACGATCACATTGCCCTTGTACAACTTCAGACGCACAACGCCATTCACGTGGGCCTGGGAAGCATCGATCATCTGTTGCAGCATCAGACGCTCAGGGCTCCACCAGTAGCCGGTATAGATCAGGCTGGCGTACTTGGGCATCAGCTCGTCTTTGAGGTGAGCCACTTCACGGTCCAGAGTGATGGACTCGATGGCGCGGTGGGCACGCAGCATGATGGTGCCGCCCGGGGTTTCGTAGCAGCCACGGGACTTCATGCCCACATAGCGGTTCTCGACGATGTCGAGGCGACCGATGCCGTGTTCGCCACCGATACGGTTCAGCGTCGCCAATACGGTGGCCGGGGTCATTTCGACGCCGTCCAGCGCGACGATGTCGCCATTACGGTAGGTCAGTTCCAGGTATTGCGGCTTGTCTGGAGCGTTCTCCGGGGAGACGGTCCATTTCCACATGTCTTCTTCGTGCTCGGTCCAGGTGTCTTCCAGCACGCCGCCTTCATAGGAGATGTGCAGCAGGTTGGCGTCCATCGAGTACGGGGACTTTTTCTTGCCATGACGCTCGATCGGGATCGCGTGCTTTTCAGCGTAATCCATCAGCTTTTCACGGGACAGCAGGTCCCATTCACGCCAGGGGGCAATCACTTTCACGCCGGGCTTGAGCGCGTAGGCACCCAGTTCGAAACGCACCTGGTCGTTGCCCTTGCCGGTGGCGCCATGGGAAATGGCATCAGCGCCGGTTTCGTTGGCGATTTCGATCAGGCGCTTGGCGATCAGCGGACGTGCGATGGAAGTACCCAGCAGGTACTCGCCTTCGTAGACAGTGTTGGCGCGAAACATCGGGAAGACGAAATCGCGGACGAATTCTTCGCGCAGGTCGTCAATGTAGATCTCTTTCACGCCCATGGCTTGCGCCTTGGCACGTGCAGGTTCGACCTCTTCGCCCTGACCCAGGTCAGCGGTGAAGGTCACCACTTCACAGTTATAAGTATCCTGCAGCCACTTGAGGATCACCGAAGTGTCCAGGCCGCCGGAATACGCGAGAACGACCTTGTTTACGTCGGCCATGCCATCACTCCACGGGGTTGTACGGAAAGGCGTCGATTCTACCGATCAAAACCGTGGATTTACAGGGGCGCGACAGCAAATGAAGATAAAGCGACAGATTATGTCGAGCGAGCGACCGATGGTCGCACTTCAGGAGGTGTGTGCCGGGTTGCTCGGCCCCGTGGCCTGGGGGGCCGGTTTCTCAGGGGCAGCCGCGCGTTCGAGCTGAATATTCACACGGCGGTTACGGGCCCGGTTGGCGGCAGTGGTGTTGGGCGCCAAGGGGTAGCTTTCACCATGGAACCGCAGGGTGATCTGAGACTCAGGAATACCGTTGGCCTTGAAGTAGTCCATCACCGCCAGCGCACGACGGCGTGAAACATCACGGTTGCTCAGGCGATTGCCGCTGTTGTCCGAGTGGCCGTTCAATTCGATATGGTTGACGGTAGGGTCCGCCTTCATGAATTCGAGAATCACCGCCAGCTTCTGCTTTGCCGCAGCGTCCAGCTCGATGCCGCCACCGGGGAAGCCCACTTCGGTCTGCTTGACCTGATCGTAATTCATCGGCAGCAACTTGGCGGTGCACAGTTGATAGTCGCTGTAGGCCTTGTTGAATTTCACCGGCAGCAGGCGAATCTCCGAATAGCCACCCTCGCGTCCATAGTGCCGCACAGTGGGCGAGCGTCCATCGAGCAAACCATTGAATAGACGCCCGGCCTGGGCCTGAGAGCTGTTGAACAGCACATCACCGCTGCCGGCACGTACGGCGCCGAGATTGATGTCACCCCGACCGGGCTGCCAGGGGGCTGCGGCGGCCAACAAGGTGGCCGACCCTGCGCCCAACGACCCGTTATAGGCTTTCAGACGAAACGTCGCCTGCTCGCCGGCCCGGCGCACGAACTCACCCGAACCGAAGTCGGTGATCGGTTGGCTCAGGCGGCACTCGAACTTGTCCCCCTCTACCTTCCACTCAATGTTCTCCAGACGTGTCTGGAACGTGAGGGCCATAGCAGGCAGGCTGGCGAACACACTGAGCAGGGCTAGATAATGCTGGCGCACGGGAGGCTCCACTGGTTTCTACAACACTTCAAAGCGTCATACATCGATAAGGCATACGAAAGGCTATCGGATGCATCCTGCAAAACTTGATAGCGAGTGCCTGCAAGAGTCTTTTCCGGTAGCATTCCCACCAGATTGACCCGCCTGGAATCCCCAATGTCCGACCGCCTGACCCTGCTGCGTCCCGACGACTGGCATATTCATCTTCGCGATGGTGCTGCGTTGCCCCAAACCGTGGCCGATGTAGCGCGTACGTTTGGCCGCGCCATCATCATGCCTAACCTGGTACCACCGGTGCGTAATGCCGCCGAAGCCGACGCCTATCGCCAGCGCATCCTCGCTGCACGGCCGGCCGGCAGCCGCTTCGAACCGTTGATGGTGCTCTACCTCACCGACCGTACCCAGCCCGAAGAAATTCGCCAGGCCAAGGCCAGCGGTTTCGTGCACGCCGCCAAGCTGTACCCGGCCGGTGCGACCACCAACTCCGATTCCGGCGTGACCAGCATCGACAAGATCCTGCCGGCCATCGAAGCCATGGCCGAAGTCGGCATGCCGCTGCTGATCCACGGTGAAGTCACCCGTGGCGACGTGGACGTGTTCGATCGCGAGAAAATCTTCATCGACGAGCACATGCGCCGCGTGGTCGAGCTGTTCCCGACCCTCAAGGTGGTGTTCGAGCACATCACCACGGCCGATGCCGTGCAGTTCGTCACCGAGGCCTCGGCCAACGTCGGCGCAACCATCACCGCCCATCACCTGCTGTACAACCGCAACCACATGCTGGTGGGCGGGATTCGGCCGCACTTCTATTGCCTGCCGATCCTCAAGCGCAACACCCACCAGGTGGCCTTGCTGGATGCCGCGACCAGCGGTAATCCGAAGTTCTTCCTCGGCACCGACTCTGCGCCCCACGCCCAGCACGCCAAGGAAGCCGCGTGCGGTTGTGCCGGTTGCTACACCGCGTTTGCCGCCATCGAGCTGTATGCCGAAGCGTTCGAACAGCGCAACGCCCTGGATAAACTCGAAGGTTTCGCCAGCCTCAATGGCCCGCGATTCTATGGCCTGCCGGCGAATACCGACCGTATCACCCTGGTCCGTGAAGACTGGACCGCCCCCGCCAGCCTGCCATTTGGCGAGCTGACCGTTATCCCGCTGCGCGCCGGTGAAACACTGCGCTGGCGCCTGCTGGAGGAAAGCAAGTGAGTGAAGACCATTACGATGACGACCAGGAACACGGTGGCGGTGGTGGTTCGCGCCACCCGATGGCCGAACGTTTCCGCGGCTACCTGCCTGTCGTTGTCGACGTAGAAACCGGCGGCTTCAATTGCGCCACCGATGCACTGCTGGAAATCGCCGCAACGACTATCGGCATGGACGAACAGGGCTTTGTGTATCCGGAGCACACCCACTTCTTCCGCGTCGAGCCGTTTGAAGGTGCCAATATCGAAGCGGCAGCCCTGGAGTTTACCGGGATCAAGCTGGATCACCCCCTGCGCATGGCCGTCAGCGAAGAGGCGGCACTCACCGATATCTTCCGTGGCGTACGCAAGGCCTTGAAGGCCAACGGCTGCAAGCGCGCGATCCTGGTCGGGCATAACAGCAGCTTCGACCTGGGCTTCCTCAACGCCGCCGTGACGCGGCTGGACATGAAGCGCAATCCGTTCCACCCGTTCTCCAGTTTCGACACCGCCACCCTTGCTGGCCTGGCCTATGGCCAGACCGTCTTGGCCAAGGCCTGCCAGGCGGCCGGCATCGACTTCGACGGTCGCGAAGCCCACTCGGCCCGCTACGACACCGAGAAGACCGCCGAGCTGTTCTGCGGCATCGTCAACCGCTGGAAGCAGATGGGCGGCTGGGAAGACTTCGGCGACTGAGGTCAAATCCCGCGCATGAAAAAACCGGCCTTCTCAGGCCGGTTTTTTTGTCCCGCGAATCCGGCTTACAGCTTGCCAGCGTTCTCGGTCAGGTAAGCCGCAACGCCTTCAGGCGAAGCGTTCATGCCTTTGTCGCCTTTTTTCCAGTTGGCAGGGCAGACTTCGCCGTGCTCTTCGTGGAATTGCAGGGCGTCGACCAGACGGATCAGCTCTTCCATGTTACGGCCCAGCGGCAGGTCGTTGATGATCTGGGAGCGCACAACGCCCTTGTCATCGATCAGGAACGCGCCGCGGAACGCCACGCCACCTTCGGACTCAACGTCGTAGGCCTTGGCGATGTCGTGCTTCATGTCGGCAGCCATGGTGTATTTGACTTTGCCGATGCCGCCATCGTTGATGGCCGTGTTGCGCCAGGCGTTGTGGGTGAAATGGGAGTCGATGGAAACGGCAACCACTTCAACGTTACGCGCCTTGAAATCGTCCATGCGGTGGTCCAGAGCGATCAGCTCCGAAGGGCAGACGAAGGTGAAGTCCAGCGGGTAGAAGAACACCAGGCCGTATTTGCCTTTGATGGCTTCAGACAGTTTGAAGCTGTCAACGATTTCGCCATTGCCGAGCACGGCAGGTACGTCGAAATCCGGGGCTTGTTTGCCGACGAGTACGCTCATTGGGTATCTCCTGATGTAAGGGTGACGATTGAAGTAAAAGGACCGGCCTTGAGTCTGCCGCATTCAAGCGACAGCCCTGTGACGCAGTCACGCTTCGTGAAGACCGACCATCATACACTGAAAAAACCGTTCGTCAGCGTGAGGGCGGTGCAGGCCAATACCCTACGAATCTACTTTGACAATCATTCTCGTTAACATTAAGATCCATCGCACTTAAGCCTTAAACCCGCGACGGTTCTCCCTTATGTATGTGTGCCTGTGTACCGGCGTCACCGACGGACAAATCCGCGAAGCAATCTATGAAGGTTGCTGCAGCTACAAGGAAGTGCGTGAAACCACCGGCGTTGCCAGTCAATGTGGTAAATGTGCTTGCCTCGCCAAGCAAGTGGTACGGGAGACCCTGACGCAGCTGCAAACAGCACAGGCCGCTGTTCCCTACTCAGCAGAATTTACACACGCCTAAATAGGCGTGTTTTGAAGAACCGGACCGAGTGTCCGGTTTTTTTATGCCTGTAATTCAACTAGTTAGCGCTAAGACGCGGAACACAAACATTCTTATTCCGATTAATTTTCATTTATTATTCAATAACTTAGGTTTGACACTAGGGTTTTCGCCGCTCAAACTCCGCCTTATACACAGCTACTACAGGGCAGGACCCCAGTCATGAAAGGCGACATCTCAGTCATCCAGCAACTCAACAAAATCCTTGCCAATGAACTGGTCGCGATCAATCAGTACTTCCTGCATGCGCGCATGTACGACGATTGGGGCCTGGAAAAGCTTGGCAAGCGTGAATACAAAGAATCCATCAAGGCCATGAAGGACGCCGACGCGCTGATCAAGCGCATCCTGTTCCTCGAAGGCCTGCCGAACGTACAGGACCTGGGCAAGCTGAACATCGGCGAGCACACCCAGGAAATGATCAGCAGCGACCTGGGCTTTGAACGCAAGAGCCACAGCGACCTCAAGGCCGCCATTGCACATTGCGAGACCAAGGGCGACTTCGGCAGCCGCGAACTGCTGGAAGACATCCTGGAAGACCAGGAAGAACATATCGACTGGCTGGAAACCCAACTGGGCCTGATCGATAAAGTCAGCCTGGAAAACTACCTGCAATCGCAGATGGGCGAATAATCCCGTCGCCAGGTACAAAAAAGCCCCGCTCTCTCACGAGAAGCGGGGCTTTTTATTACAGGCGAATCAAGCGTCGGTCTTGGCCGCCGCGTTTGCTGCTGCATCTTTGATCAACGCCTGCAACGAACCATCAGCTGCCATTTCGGTGATGATATCGCTACCGCCGACCAGCTCGCCGGCTACCCACAGTTGCGGGAAGGTAGGCCAGTTGGCGTACTTCGGCAGGTTGGCGCGGATTTCCGGGTTTTGCAGGATATCCACGTAAGCGAACTTCTCGCCACACTGCATAACAGCCTGGGAAGCCTTCGCGGAGAAACCGCACTGAGGAGCGTTAGGTGCGCCCTTCATGTAAAGCAGAATGGTGTTGTTGGCAATCTGCTCTTTGATCGTTTCGATGATATCCATGGAACACCTCGGCTGGAACTTTGCGACTCACAGGTCGGCACGGTGGCGCATTGTAACGCAAAATTCCAACGCGGTGCTCGGGCTCCTTATGCGGCAGCGACTTGGACAGGTACGCCATTCAAGGCCGCATTGCCCGACAACTCATCCAATTGCCGCTCGTCGGTCAAGTCATTCGCGCTCGCCCCGGGTTGCTCGCTGGCGATGGTCATCTGGACGCCAGGACGGCCGTGACCCCAACCATGGGGCAGGCTGACCACGCCGGGCATCATGTCCAGGCTGGCGACCACCTCCACCTCGATCATGCCGATACGTGAACTGACGCGCACCCACTGCCCATCTGCCAACTGGCGACTGGCCAGGTCATCGGGATGCATATGCAACTGGTGCCGAGGCTTGCCCTTCACCAGCCGGTGATAGTTATGCATCCAGGAATTATTACTGCGCACATGGCGACGGCCGATCAGCAGCAACTCGTCAGCCACAGGCATCGGCTGCGCCGCAAAGCGCGCCAGATCCGCCAGAATCACTGCCGGTGCCGCCTGCACCTTGCCATCCACGGTTTTCAACCGCGCGGCGAGATTTGGCTTGAGCGGCCCCAGGTCCATGCCATGGGGATGGTCCGCCAGCTTCGCCACCGACAACTGATGGCTCGACGCATCACCATAAGCGCCGGCGCGCAGGCCGAAGTCGATCATTTGCGCAGGCGGCATGGTGGGCTTGAGCGCCATACCGGTGTGCGCAGCGAATGCCGTGGCCAAGCCGACGAAGATCTCCCAGTCATGCAACGCACCCTCAGGCTTGGGCAGGATCGCGCGATTGAAACGGGTGACATTGCGCACGGCGAACATGTTGAACGTGGTGTCGTAGTGGTCGTTTTCCAGCGCCGAAGTGGACGGCAGGATCAGATCGGCATAACGCGTGGTCTCGTTGATATAGAGGTCGATGCTGACCATGAACTCCAAGCCGTCCAGGGCCTGCTCCAACTGGCGGCCATTGGGGGTCGACAACACCGGGTTGCCCGCCACCGTCACCAGCGCGCGGACCTGTCCTTCGCCGCCGGTGAGCATTTCTTCGGCCAATACAGACACTGGCAACTCGCCGCCGTACTCCGGGCGCCCGGACACGCGACTCTGCCAGCGATTGAAATGCCCGCCACCGGTGGACGCGACCAAGTCCACTGCCGGACTGGTGCATAACGCACCGCCTTCGCGGTCGAGGTTGCCAGTGACCAGGTTGATCAACTGCACCAGCCAATGACACAGCGTACCGAACGCCTGGGTCGACACCCCCATGCGCCCGTAGCACACCGCTTTATCCGCAGCAGCGAAATCCCGTGCCAACTGGCGAATCTGCCCGGCGGGTACGGCACACTGGCGGCTCATGGCTTCGGCGGTAAAGCCGAGGATCGCACGGCGCACATCCTCAAGGCCCTCTACCGGCAAATGACTGTCACGCGTCAGGTTCTCGGTGAACAGTGTGTTGAGTACCCCGAACAGCAACGCCGCATCCCCGCCAGGCCGCACGAACAGATGCTGATCAGCGATCGCCGCCGTCTCACTGCGCCGAGGATCGACCACCACCACCTTGCCACCCCGGGCCTGGATAGCCTTGAGACGCTTCTCCACATCGGGCACGGTCATGATGCTGCCGTTGGAGGCCAGCGGGTTGCCGCCCAGGATCAGCATGAAGTCGGTGTGGTCGATGTCCGGAATCGGCAGCAACAGGCCGTGGCCGTACATGAGGTGGCTGGTGAGGTGATGGGGCAACTGGTCTACGGAGGTGGCAGAAAATCGGTTGCGCGTCTTGAGCTGGCCGAGGAAGTAGTTGCTGTGGGTCATCAGCCCATAGTTGTGCACGCTGGGGTTGCCCTGATACACCGCCACTGCATTCTGTCCATGCCGCGCCTGGATGCCCGCCAGCCGCTCGGCGACCAGGGCAAACGCCTCATCCCACGGGATTGGCTGCCATTCGCTGCCCACCCGCAACATGGGCTGGTGCAGGCGGTCAGGATCATTCTGTATGTCCTGCAACGCCACGGCCTTGGGGCAGATATGGCCGCGACTGAAGCTGTCCAGCGTGTCGCCCTTGATCGAGGTGATCGCCAGGCTGCCGTCTTCGGCTTGGGTGGTTTCCAGGGTCAGGCCACAAATGGCTTCGCACAGGTGGCAGGCACGGTGGTGGAGAGTCTTGGTCATGGCCAGTCTCTTTATTGGGCTTTGGCCTGACTATGGGCCGTGACCATGACAGGCACCAGCATCGTTCGCCCTGTGAATCGATAGCCATCAGGCCAGGCCATGAGCAAACATGAGCAAATGTTACAGAGCCTGTAACCCACGTCTAAAACCGACACAGCCCGGCCTGGGCCCGCCCCTGCACATTGCAAATGGTTGCGAGGCCAGTGTACAAATGACCTGCTGCTGTCTGGAAACCGTCTTCGAATGCGCTCTTGCGCCCTTCTTGAACACCCATAAAACCGTAGCCCTATTGGTAAGACGCGACATTTAATTATAAGATCGCGCCTTCCCCTATTTCGTCGCCCCGTGCGGCTTTCGCCGCAGGTCTCGCCCGTTGTCACAATAAACAAGGCTTTGAGTATCTGCGGTCTGTTGCAAAAAGGTAGTTAATGATGAGCGCAAGGCACTTTCTCTCCCTGATGGATTGCACGCCCGAAGAGCTGGTCAGCGTGATCCGTCGAGGCATTGAGCTTAAAGACCTGCGTAACCGCGGCGTACTGTTCGAGCCTTTGAAAAACCGCGTGCTCGGGATGATTTTCGAGAAGTCGTCGACCCGCACTCGCCTGTCGTTCGAAGCGGGCATGATCCAGCTGGGTGGCCAGGCCATCTTCCTGTCGCCGCGTGACACCCAACTGGGCCGTGGCGAGCCGATCAGCGACTGCGCGATCGTCATGTCGCGAATGCTCGATGCGGTGATGATCCGTACCTTCGCCCACAGCACCCTGACCGAATTCGCCGCCAACTCGCGCGTGCCGGTAATCAACGGCCTGTCCGATGACCTGCACCCATGCCAGTTGCTGGCCGACATGCAGACCTTCCTTGAGCACCGTGGCTCGATCCAGGGCAAGACCGTGGCCTGGATCGGTGACGGCAACAACATGTGCAACAGCTATATAGAAGCGGCGATTCAGTTCGACTTCCACCTGCGCATCGCCTGCCCGGAAGGCTTCGAACCGGCCGCCGAGTTCCTGGCCAAGGCCGATGGCCGTGTGCAGATCCTGCGCGATCCAAAGGATGCAGCGATCGGCGCCCACCTGGTCAGCACCGACGTCTGGACCTCCATGGGCCAGGAAGACGAAACCGCCAAGCGCCTGGCCCTGTTCGCGCCCTTCCAGGTGACCCGCGCCCTGCTCGACATGGCCGCGCCGGACGTGCTGTTCATGCACTGCCTGCCCGCCCACCGGGGTGAAGAAATCAGCCTCGACCTGCTCGATGACCCACGCTCCGTGGCCTGGGACCAGGCAGAGAACCGCCTGCACGCGCAAAAAGCCCTGCTCGAATTCCTCGTCGAACCGGCGTACCACCACGCATGAGCCAGCCATTACTGCTGAACTTGCGCAATCTGGCATGCGGCTACCAGGATCAACGGGTGGTGCAGAACCTCAATCTGCACCTCAACGCGGGCGATATCGGTTGCCTGCTGGGTTCTTCGGGCTGTGGCAAAACCACGACCTTGCGCGCGATTGCCGGTTTTGAGCCGGTGCACGAAGGCGAAATCAGCCTCGCGGGCGAAGTGATCTCCAGCGCCGGTTTTACCCTGGCGCCGGAGAAACGTCGTATCGGCATGGTGTTCCAGGACTACGCACTGTTTCCCCACCTCAGCGTGGCCGACAACATCGCCTTCGGCATTCGCAAACACCCGCAAAAAGACCGTGTGGTCGCCGAACTGCTGGAGCTGGTCAACCTCAAGAACCTGGGCAAGCGCTTCCCCCACGAACTGTCGGGTGGCCAGCAACAACGCGTCGCCCTCGCCCGCGCCCTGGCGCCGGAGCCACAACTGTTGCTGCTGGACGAACCGTTCTCCAACCTCGACGGCGAACTGCGGCGCAAGCTCAGCCACGAGGTACGCGACATCCTCAAGGCACGGGGCACCAGTGCGATCCTGGTCACCCATGACCAGGAAGAGGCGTTCGCTGTGAGTGATCACGTCGGAGTGTTCAAGGAAGGGCGCCTGGAGCAGTGGGATACCCCCTACAACCTCTATCACGAACCCCTGACGCCGTATGTCGCCAGCTTTATCGGCCAGGGTTATTTCATTCGTGGCCAGTTGAGTTCGCCCGAGTCCGTCCACACCGAACTGGGCGACCTGCGCGGAAACCGCGCCTACACCTGGCCTACGGGGGGTGCCGTGGACGTCTTGCTGCGCCCGGACGACATCGTCTACGCGCCGGACAGTGCCTTGAAAGCGCGGATCGTCGGCAAGACCTTCCTCGGCGCATCAACCCTGTACCGCCTACAACTGCCGACGGGTGCGCAGCTGGAGTCGATTTTCCCCAGCCATGCCGACCATCAGGTGGGCGCACAAGTGGGCATTCGCGTGGCCGCGGAGCATCTGGTGCTGTTCCAGGCCTCAGGCAGCGTCGCGGCGCAGGTTCCTCACGCCGAATCCGGCGTACGGCGCTACAGCCCGGCTGGCTGAGTCAATGATCAACGTGTGGGAGAGGCAAGCCCCCTCCCACATTGATTCTCCAGCATACCGGGATTACACCCGGCCAATTTCTGCGAATTTGGCCTGGGTATGTTCCGCCAGCACCGCGGCGGACAACTCCACTTCCAGCCCGCGCCTCCCCGCACTCACAAAAATTGTCGCGAACGGCTGCGCCGTTACATCGATAAATGTGCGCAGCCGCTTCTTCTGCCCCAGTGGGCTGATGCCTCCCAGCAGGTAACCGGTGGAACGCTGCGCCGCTGCCGGATCAGCCATTTCGACTTTTTTCACACCCGCCGCATGAGCCAGGGCCTTGAGGTCCAGACTTCCGACGACCGGCACCACAGCCACCAATAATTCGCCTTTTTCACTGCTGGCCAACAAGGTCTTGAACACCTGCGCCGGGTCGAGGCCCAATTTCTCTGCGGCCTCCAGGCCATAGGAGGCCGCCTTGGGGTCGTGTTCATAACTGTGGACGCGATGTTCGGCGCGAACTTTTTTCAACAAATCCAATGCGGGGGTCATGACCTCTCCGAGCGTGGCAAACAGACGGCCAATTCTAGGCCAAGCCCGCATAAAACGCTCTAGTCCGCCCTCCCCGTCCACAATACTTAACGTGGCGAGCGTGATCATTCATCAAACCAATAGTTGGAAAGTGACCGACAGTTCACTTTCGACCTTTGACAGCCGTCATTCTTGTCTATATTTTTTCGTTTCCGAATACTGTAGGAATACACCTGCAGCGTTCCAGCAGTAAGCCGTGTCTTGGATGGGGATCCTGTCACGGTGAAAATCGCGCAACCGTCCGTTGAGGCAGTGCGCCAGACAAGAACAACAATCGAGGTTTTCCATGACAACTGCTCTTCAACAGCCTTCACTTTCAAGCCAATGCATGGCCGAGTTCCTGGGGACTGCGCTGCTGATCTTCTTCGGTACAGGCTGCGTTGCTGCGCTCAAGGTCGCGGGTGCCAGCTTCGGGTTGTGGGAAATCAGCATCATCTGGGGGATCGGCGTCAGCATGGCGATCTACCTGAGCGCCGGTATTTCCGGGGCCCACCTCAACCCGGCGGTCAGTATCGCCCTGTGTATTTTTGCCGACTTCGACAAGCGCAAACTGCCGTTCTACATCCTGGCCCAAATCGCCGGTGCCTTCTGCTCGGCGGCGCTGGTGTACACGCTCTATAGCAATCTCTTTTTCGATTACGAACAAACCCACCATCTGGTACGCGGCACCCAGGCCAGCCTGGAATTGGCCTCGGTGTTCTCCACCTACCCCCATGCACTGCTGAGCACGGCGCAGGCCTTCCTGGTGGAAATGGTCATTACCGCGATCCTGATGGGCGTGATCATGGCCCTCACCGATGACAACAACGGCCTGCCGCGCGGCCCGCTGGCGCCACTGTTGATCGGCCTGCTGATTGCGGTCATCGGCAGTGCCATGGGCCCGCTGACCGGCTTTGCGATGAACCCGGCGCGGGATTTCGGGCCCAAGCTGATGACCTTTTTCGCTGGCTGGGGTGAAATGGCCTTTACTGGCGGCCGCGATATTCCTTACTTCCTGGTTCCGATTTTCGCGCCGATTGTCGGCGCATGCCTCGGTGCTGCGGCCTATCGCGGGCTGATTGCCCGCCACTTGCCGAGCGCCGCACCTGCTATAGCGGAAACAACTGACACGGCTGTCAACGGCAAGACTCGTATTTCCTGAAAGCGCCAGCCTGGTCCCCTGCCCTATGCGGCCCCGGCTGATTTCTGACTTCCTTATTTCGTCCAAGGCAATTGACATGACCGACATCGAGAATAAGAACTACATCATTGCCCTTGATCAGGGCACCACCAGTTCCCGGGCAATCATCTTCGATCGCGACGCCAACGTGGTCTGCACCGCCCAACGTGAATTCACCCAGCACTACCCGCAAGCCGGCTGGGTCGAACATGACCCGATGGAAATCTTCGCCACCCAGAGCGCGGTGATGGTCGAGGCCCTGGCACAGGCCGGCCTGCACCATGACCAGGTCGCCGCCATCGGCATCACCAACCAGCGTGAAACCACCGTGGTCTGGGATAAGGTCACCGGCCGCCCGATCTACAACGCCATCGTCTGGCAGTGCCGCCGCAGCACCGAAATCTGCCAGCAGCTCAAGCGCGACGGCCACGAGCAATACATTAACGACACCACCGGCCTGGTCACCGACCCGTACTTCTCCGGCACCAAGCTCAAGTGGATCCTCGATAACGTCGAAGGCAGCCGCGAGCGTGCGCGCAACGGCGAGTTGCTGTTCGGCACTATCGACAGCTGGCTGATCTGGAAATTTACCGGCGGCAAAACCCACGTCACCGACTACACCAACGCCTCGCGCACCATGCTCTTCAACATCCACACCCTGGAGTGGGATGCGAAGATGCTGGAGATCCTCGACGTTCCGCGGGAAATGCTGCCGGAAGTGAAGTCTTCCTCCGAGATCTACGGCCGCACCAAAAGCGGCATCGCCATCGGCGGTATCGCCGGTGACCAGCAAGCGGCACTGTTCGGCCAGATGTGCGTTGAGGCCGGCCAGGCCAAGAACACCTACGGCACCGGCTGCTTCCTGCTGATGAATACCGGCGACAAAGCGGTCAAGTCCAAGCACGGCATGCTCACCACCATCGCCTGCGGCCCCCGTGGCGAAGTGGCCTATGCGCTGGAAGGCGCGGTGTTCAACGGTGGCTCCACCGTGCAATGGCTGCGTGACGAGCTGAAAATCATCGCCGATGCCACCGACACCGAATACTTCGCCGGCAAGGTCAAGGACAGCAATGGCGTGTACCTGGTCCCGGCCTTCACCGGCCTGGGCGCCCCCTACTGGGACCCGTATGCCCGTGGCGCACTGTTTGGCCTGACCCGCGGCGTACGCGTGGATCACATTATTCGTGCCGCCCTGGAGTCGATTGCCTACCAGACCCGCGACGTGCTCGACGCCATGCAACAGGACTCGGGCGAACGCCTCAAGGCCCTGCGTGTGGACGGCGGTGCGGTGGCCAACAACTTCCTGATGCAATTCCAGGCCGACATCCTCGGCACCCAGGTCGAGCGCCCGCAAATGCGCGAAACCACCGCACTCGGCGCCGCCTACCTGGCCGGTCTGGCCTGCGGCTTCTGGGGCAGCCTCGACGAGCTGCGCGGCAAGGCCGTGATCGAGCGCGAATTCGAACCGCAGCTGGAAGAAGCCGCCAAGGAAAAACTCTACGCCGGCTGGCAAAAAGCGGTGAGCCGCACCCGCGACTGGGAACCCCACGAAGGCGCCGAATAAGCCATGCGCGGGCCCCATATCGGGTTGTAACTGGCAGGGAGCAGATTCCTGCGTCATCATGGGCCACTTTTGTATGGCAGCCCAAAGGACGCCCCATGAATCTGCCTCCCCGCCAGCAGCAAATCCTCGAACTGGTCCGCGAACGCGGCTACGTCAGTATCGAGGAAATGGCGCAGCTATTCGTTGTCACCCCGCAAACCATCCGCCGCGATATCAACCAACTGGCGGACGCCAATCTGCTGCGCCGCTACCACGGCGGCGCGGCCTATGACTCCAGTGTCGAGAACACCGCGTACGCCATGCGGGCCGACCAGATGCGCGATGAGAAACAACGCATCGGCGAAGCCATCGCGGCACAAATCCCCGATCACGCCTCGTTGTTCATCAATATCGGCACCACCACGGAATCCATTGCCCGTGCGCTGCTCAATCACAATCACCTGAAAATCATCACCAATAACCTCAACGTCGCCACCATGCTTAGCGCAAAGGACGACTTCGATGTATTGCTGACCGGCGGCAATGTGCGCCGTGACGGCGGTGTGGTGGGTCAGGCCAGTGTCGATTTCATCAACCAGTTCAAGGTCGACTTCGCGCTGGTGGGTATCAGCGGCATCGACGAGGACGGCAGCCTGCTGGACTTCGACTACCAGGAAGTCCGGGTTTCCCAGGCGATCATCGCCAATGCACGCCAGGTGATCCTGGCGGCGGACTCGAGCAAATTCGGGCGCAATGCCATGATTCGACTGGGGCCGATCAGCCTGGTGGACTGCCTGGTGACGGATCAGGAGCCCGTGCCGGCGCTGGTGCAGTTGCTGAACCAGCACAAGGTTCGCCTGGAAGTCGTATAGCGTCTGCACTGAAGCCATCGGGGGCAAGCCCCCGGTGGCGATTTATCCAGCGCCTTTTTCTCGGGCCTTGCCCAGGCTTATGTTCACAAATTTTCCTTTTCCCGCCCTTCGATGAGTTTTTTCAATCGAAGTCGGCTGGCTGTGCCCACGTTTATCAGCTACCATTTTCGCAAATGAACATTAATGTTCGAATTCCAATACGAAAAAGCTCCCGAGGCCAGTCGATGAACCCTTCTACCTTGCCTGCTCCACCGCTTGCCGAAGTCTATGACGTTGCCGTAATCGGTGGCGGGATCAACGGCGTCGGCATTGCAGCAGACGCAGCCGGTCGCGGTTTGTCGGTATTCCTTTGCGAAAAGGACGACCTGGCCAGCCACACCTCCTCCGCCAGCAGCAAACTGATCCACGGCGGCCTGCGCTACCTCGAACATTACGAATTCCGCCTGGTACGCGAAGCCCTGGCTGAACGTGAAGTGCTGCTGGCCAAGGCCCCGCACATCGTCAAACAGATGCGCTTCGTCCTGCCACACCGCCCCCACCTGCGCCCGGCGTGGATGATCCGTGCCGGCCTGTTCCTCTATGACCACCTGGGCAAGCGCGAGAAACTCGCCGGCTCCAAGAGCCTCAAGTTCGGCCCTGACAGCCCGCTGAAAAGCGAAATCACCAAAGGCTTCGAATACTCCGACTGCTGGGTCGACGACGCCCGCCTGGTCGTCCTCAACGCCATGGCGGCCCGTGAAAAGGGTGCGCACATCCATACCCAGACCCGCTGCATCAGTGCCCATCGCAGCAATGGCATGTGGGACATGAACATGGAACGCGCCGATGGCAGCCTGTTCTCGATCCGTGCCCGCGCCCTGGTGAACGCCGCCGGCCCGTGGGTCGCCAAGTTCATCAAGGACGACCTGAAGCTGGACTCGCCCTACGGTATCCGCCTGATTCAGGGCAGCCACCTGATCGTGCCGAAGCTGTATGAAGGCGCCCACGCGCACATCCTGCAGAACGAAGACCAGCGCATCGTCTTCACCATTCCGTACCTGAACCACCTGACCATCATCGGCACCACCGACCGCGAATACACCGGCGACCCGGCGAAAGTGGCGATCACCGAAGGTGAAACCGACTACATGCTCAAGGTGGTCAACGCGCACTTCAAGAAACAGCTGAGCCGCGACGACATCGTCCACACCTACTCGGGTGTGCGCCCACTGTGCAACGACGAGTCGGACAACCCGTCGGCCATCACCCGTGACTACACCCTGTCGCTGTCCGGTGGTACGGGCGAGGCGCCGATCCTGTCGGTGTTCGGCGGCAAGCTGACCACCTACCGCAAGCTCGCCGAATCGGCAATGGCGCAACTGGCCCCGTACTTCACGCAGATGCGTCCCAGCTGGACCGCCACCGCCAGCCTGCCCGGCGGCGAGGACATGACCACCCCAGAAGCCCTGGCCGAGGCCATTGGCAGCAAGTTCGACTGGTTGCCGAGCGAGATCGCGCGCCGCTGGTCCACCACCTATGGCAGCCGCACCTGGCGCCTGCTCGAAGGCGTGCAGTCGCTGGCTGACCTGGGTGAACATTTGGGCGGCGGCCTCTACACCCGCGAGGTCGATTACCTGTGTGCCGAGGAATGGGTAACCCAGCCCCAGGACGTGCTATGGCGCCGGACCAAACTCGGCCTGTTCACCACCCCACAGGAACAGGATAACGTGCAACGCTACCTGTCCAAGGTTGAGCAGACCCGCAGCAAGATCGAAGCGGCCTGACAGGCCCATCGCACAAAAGCCCCTGCGCCGTAAGGCCCAGGGGCTTTTTTATACCGCCTGGCATTCGGTTTTCCGAACGCCACAGGCAAGCCTATTCGGTTTACCGGATCAAACGGTTACATATTTGTCGTCATACAAAATTAATCATCATATAAATCAACTTGTTAAGCTTTTATTTTCGGTCTGGCACGACTCATGCTCTACACTCCCAGACGATTGCCTGGGACGCTTCAGGAGCCGTCACGGGCATTCGCTGTACAAGAGAGCCGTCTAGCCGGCTTCATAAAAAAAACAAATGTCGAGGAAGTATTGATGCGCATCGTTCCCCATATCCTGGGCGCAGCTATCGCTGCTGCTCTGATCAGCACTCCAGTCTTTGCCGCCGAACTCACCGGCACACTGAAGAAAATCAACGACTCCGGCACCATCACCCTCGGGCACCGCGACAGTTCCATTCCGTTTTCCTACATTGCGGATGGTTCGGGCAAACCTGTGGGCTACTCCCACGACATTCAGCTGGCCATCGTCGAAGCCCTGAAAAAAGACCTGAACAAACCCGATCTGCAGGCCAAGTACAACCTGGTCACCTCGCAGACCCGTATTCCGCTGGTTCAGAACGGCACCGTCGACATCGAGTGCGGTTCCACCACCAACAACGCCGAACGCGCCCAGCAAGTCGCCTTCACCACCAACATCTTCGAAATCGGCACTCGCCTGCTGGTCAAGAAAGACAAGGAAGGCAAGCCTAGCTACGCCGACTTCGCCGACCTGAAAGGCAAGAACGTCGTGACCACCGCCGGCACCACGTCCGAGCGCATCATCAAGGCGATGAACGCTGACAAGCAGATGGGCATGAACGTCATCTCCGCCAAAGACCATGGCGAGTCCTTCCAGATGCTGGAAAGCGGCCGTGCCGTAGCCTTCATGATGGACGACGCCCTGCTGGCCGGTGAAGAAGCCAAGGCCAAGAAGCCGGATGACTGGGTCATCACCGGTACTCCACAGTCCTTCGAAGCCTACGCGTGCATGGTTCGCAAAGAAGATCCTGCCTTCAAGAAAGCGGTGGATGACGCCATCGTTGGCCTGTACAAGTCCGGCGAAATCAACAAGATCTACGCCAAGTGGTTCGAAAGCCCGATCCCACCAAAAAACCTGAACCTGAACTTCCCAATGAGCGACAAGGTTAAGGAACTGATCAAGAACCCGACCGACAAGCCGGCGCCTGAAGTAAAAATCTGATTCCTGACTAACCTTATCGCCTGAGGGAGCCAACCCTCCCTCAGGCGTCTGTTACTACCTGCTGGCTATACTTTGGAACACTCGACCGGGCGGTTTTCGAGCCGATCGCGTGTGCCTGGCGTTCATCGCCAGGCGGGAATGGACTTTCCCCAAGCGGGTGCTTGTACATCGATCGATCTCGAGGGGAGACCCTAATGAATTACAACTGGGACTGGGGCGTGTTCTTCAAGTCCACCGGCGTGGGCAGCGAGACTTATCTCGACTGGTACATCGCCGGCCTGGGCTGGACCATCGCCATCGCTGTCGTGGCATGGATTATCGCCTTGCTGCTGGGCTCCATTCTGGGGGTCATGCGCACTGTGCCAAACCGCCTCGTATCGGGCATCGCGACCTGCTACGTGGAACTGTTTCGTAACGTGCCGCTGCTGGTGCAGCTGTTCATCTGGTACTTCCTGATACCCGACCTGCTGCCGCAGAACCTGCAGGACTGGTACAAGCAGGACCTCAACCCGACCACCTCGGCCTACCTGAGCGTTGTCGTGTGCCTGGGCCTGTTCACCGCTGCCCGCGTGTGCGAGCAAGTGCGTACCGGTATCCAGGCGCTGCCACGGGGCCAAGAGGCCGCTGCACGTGCCATGGGCTTCAAGTTGCCGCAGATCTACTGGAACGTGCTGCTGCCCCAGGCCTACCGGATCATCATTCCGCCGCTTACCTCGGAATTCCTCAACGTCTTCAAGAACTCCTCCGTGGCGTCCTTGATCGGCCTGATGGAACTGCTGGCGCAAACCAAACAGACCGCCGAGTTCTCGGCCAACCTGTTTGAAGCCTTCACCCTGGCCACGCTGATCTACTTCACCCTGAACATGAGCCTGATGCTGCTGATGCGCGTGGTCGAGAAGAAAGTCGCAGTGCCCGGCCTGATCTCCGTGGGGGGTAAATAATGGAACTCGATTTCAGCGGCATCATCCCCGCCATCCCGGGCCTGTGGAACGGCATGGTCATGACCTTGAAGCTGATGGTCATGGGCGTGATCGGCGGTATCGCGCTGGGTACGATCCTGGCACTGATGCGCCTGTCGTCCAGCAAACTGCTGTCCCGGGTGGCCGGCGCCTATGTGAACTACTTCCGCTCGATCCCGCTGCTGCTGGTGATCACCTGGTTCTATCTGGCGGTGCCGTTCGTGTTGCGCTGGATCACCGGCGAAGACACGCCGATCGGTGCGTTCACCTCCTGCGTCGTGGCGTTCATGATGTTCGAAGCGGCGTACTTCTGTGAGATCGTGCGGGCCGGCGTGCAGTCGATCCCCAAGGGCCAGATGGCGGCGGCACAAGCGATGGGCATGACCTATGGCCAGACCATGCGCCTGATCATCCTGCCCCAGGCGTTCCGCAAGATGACCCCGTTGCTGCTGCAACAGTCGATCATCCTGTTCCAGGACACCTCGCTGGTCTACACCGTGGGCCTGGTGGACTTCCTCAACTCCGCCCGCTCCAACGGCGACATCATCGGGCGCTCCAATGAGTTCCTGATCTTCGCCGGTGTCGTCTACTTCATCATCAGCTTTTCCGCCTCGCTGCTGGTCAAGCGTCTGCAAAAAAGGTTTGCCGTATGATCTCTATCAAGAACATCAACAAGTGGTATGGCGACTTCCAGGTGCTGACCGATTGCAGCACCGAGGTTAAAAAAGGCGAAGTGATCGTGGTGTGCGGGCCATCGGGCTCGGGCAAGTCCACCCTGATCAAGTGCGTCAACGCGCTGGAACCGTTCCAGAAAGGTGACGTGATCGTCGACGGCACCTCCATCGCCGACCCGAAGACCAACCTGCCGAAACTGCGTTCGCGCGTGGGCATGGTGTTCCAGCACTTCGAGCTGTTCCCGCACCTGACCATCACCGAAAACCTGACCATCGCACAGATCAAGGTGCTCGGCCGCAGCAAGGAAGAAGCCACCAAGAAAGGCCTGCAACTGCTTGAGCGCGTCGGCCTGTCGGCGCACGCCCACAAGCACCCGGGCCAGCTTTCCGGTGGCCAGCAGCAACGTGTGGCGATTGCCCGCGCCCTGGCCATGGACCCGATCGTCATGCTGTTCGACGAACCGACCTCGGCCCTCGACCCGGAAATGGTCAACGAAGTACTGGACGTGATGGTGCAACTGGCCCAGGAAGGCATGACCATGATGTGCGTCACCCACGAAATGGGCTTTGCCCGCAAAGTAGCCGACCGCGTGATCTTCATGGACGCCGGCAAGATCATCGAAGACTGCCCGAAGGAAGAGTTCTTCGGCGACATCAGCGCCCGCTCCGAGCGCGCGCAGCACTTCCTTGAGAAAATCCTGCAGCACTAAAAACAGCCTCACTCCCACCCTGTAGGAGCGAGCTTGCTCGCGAAGAACCCAAGAGCACCGCGGACATCCAGGATGCACGCGTCATCGTTGACGTTTTTCGCGAGCAAGCTCGCTCCTACAGTTGGCCGGAGGGCGGTAGCTGACCCAAGGCATCTGTGATGAAATGCGACCCCAACCTCTATCGCGCCGCACCGCCATCACTTGCCGTGAAACCTCGTCTGATTCGCCAACTGTTCCTGCCGCCGTTGATCATCGCCCTGATGATCGGCCTGGGTTATATCGGCTTCTGGATCAGTGAGTACTACGGCATCCGCACCCTCAGCGACAACGGCGAACGCCAGCTGGAGCTGCATGCCCGCACCGTCGAAAGTGAAATCAGCAAATACACCTACCTGCCCAGCCTGCTGGAGCTGGAGTCGAGCGTCTCCAAGCTGCTGGCCGAGCCGAACCAGGAAACCCGCAAAACGGTCAACGACTACCTCGAAGGCCTGAACCGACGCAGTCGCAGTCGGGCCATCTACGTGATGGACACCACCGGCCGTGTGCTGGCCACCAGTAACTGGCGCGATGCCGACAGTTACCAGGGTGAAGACCTGTCCTTTCGCGCCTATTTCCAGAATGCCGTGCGCGGCCAGCCCGGGCGTTTCTACGGCATCGGCAGCACCAACGGCGAACCCGGCTACTACCTGGCCCATGGCCTGGAGGAACACGGCAAGATCATCGGCGTGGCGGTGGTCAAAGTGCGCCTCGAAGCCCTGGAAGAGCGCTGGCAACGCGCGCGCCTCGAAGCCTTTGTGAGCGACGAGAACGGCATCATCATTCTCTCCAGCGACCCGGCTCGACGCCTCAAGGCGGTGCGACCGCTGAGCGACGAGACCAAGGATCGCCTGGCCCACAGCCTGCAATATTACTGGGCCACGCTCAACGAACTGGAACCCCTGGCCCGTGAGCGCTTGAATGAACGCAGCGAGAAGCTGACTTTCCCGGCCAACACTGAAGTGGTCAACGACGAGCACGAAGTCAGCTACCTGGCGCAAACCCGCCCACTCAATGACACACCGTGGAATTTCACCCTGCTCACCCCGCTCAACGACCTGCGTCGCGCGGCGATCAACCAGGGCATCCTGGTGGCTGTCGCGTTTGGCCTCGTCGCGTTTTTGCTGATTGCCTGGAACGAGCGGCGCAAAGTCATCGCCACCCGCCTCGCGGCGCGGGAAGCCTTGCAGGAAGCCAACAGCCAGCTGGAACGGCGGATCGCCGAACGCACCGCCGACCTGCGCGCCAGCAACGAGCGGCTCAAGGGCCAGATCCGCGAACGGCGCCAGGCCGAAGAAACCCTGCGCCGCGCCCAGGATGAACTGGTACAGGCCGGCAAGCTGGCGGCCATCGGCCAGATGTCCACCAGCATCGCCCATGAACTGAACCAGCCGTTGGCCGCGCTGCGCACCTTGTCCGGCAACACCGTGCGCTTCCTCGAACGCGGCGCGCTGGACACCGCCAGCGCCAACCTCAAGACCATCAACGAACTGATCGACCGCATGGGCCGTATCACCGCCAGCCTGCGCTCCTTTGCCCGACGCGGCGATGACCAGGGCGAAGCCAGCCTGGCCAAGGCGGTGGACGCCGCGTTCCAGGTCCTGGGCCCACGCCTGGACAGCCTGCCGCTGAGCCTGCACCGCGACTTTGCCCCGGCCCAATTGCAGATCGACCAGACCCGCCTGGAACAGATCCTGGTCAACCTGATCGGCAACGCCCTCGACGCCATGCAGGCACAACCGGCTCCCGAGTTGTGGCTGGAAGGCAGCGCCGCCGAGGGCAAATACCGCCTGCTGGTGCGCGACAACGGCCACGGCATCGACGCCGAGGCGCGCAAGCATCTGTTCGAACCCTTCTTCACCACCAAACCCGGCGAGCAAGGCCTGGGCCTGGGCCTGACCCTCTCCGCCAGCCTCGCGGCAGCCACCGGCGGCACCCTCGCCGTGGAGCACCCGGCCGGCGGTGGCACTGCCTTTGTCCTGAGCCTGCCGCTGGTGGGCGCTCAACAAGCTGAGTCGACATGAATATTGATCCTCAAGACCTCACCGTGCTGATCGTCGAAGACGACCCCCATGTGCTGCTCGGCTGCCAACAGGCGCTGGCGCTGGAAGATATCCCAAGCGTGGGCGTGGGCAGTGCCGAGGAGGCATTGAAACGTATCGGCGAGAACTTCGCCGGCATTGTGATCAGCGACATTCGCCTGCCGGGCATTGACGGCCTGGAACTGCTCACCCGTCTCAAGGCCCTGGATAAAAGCCTGCCGGTGGTGCTGATCACCGGGCATGGCGACATCTCCATGGCGGTCGGCGCCATGCGCAATGGCGCCTACGACTTCATGGAGAAACCCTTCTCCCCCGAGCGCCTGGTCGACGTCGCCCGCCGCGCCCTGGAACAACGCGGGCTGGCGCGGGAAGTCTGGTCGCTGCGCCGTCAGTTGGCTGAGCGGGATTCGCTGGAAGGCCGCATCATCGGTCGCTCGCCGGCCATGCAGAACCTGCGCGAGCTGATCGCCAACGTCGCCGACACCTCGGCCAACGTGCTGATCGAAGGCGAGACCGGTACCGGCAAGGAGCTGGTCGCGCGTTGCCTGCATGATTTCAGCCGCCGGCATGCCCACCAGTTCGTCGCCCTCAACTGCGGCGGCCTGCCGGAGAACCTGTTCGAAAGCGAGATTTTCGGCCACGAAGCCAACGCCTTTACCGGCGCCGGCAAGCGCCGTATCGGCAAGATCGAACACGCCCATGAAGGCACGCTGTTCCTCGATGAAGTGGAAAGCATGCCGATCAACCTGCAGATCAAATTGCTGCGAGTGCTGCAGGAGCGCACCCTGGAACGCCTGGGCTCGAACCAGAGCGTGGCCGTGGATTGCCGGGTGATCGCCGCCACCAAGTCCGACCTCGACGAACTGAGCCGCGCCAGCCAGTTCCGCAGCGACCTGTACTACCGCCTCAACGTGGTGACCCTGGAACTGCCGCCCCTGCGCGAACGCCGCGAAGACATCCTGCAGCTGTTCGAACACTTCCTGCAGCAGTCGTCGCTGCGTTTTGACCGCACCGCGCCGGAACTGGACAACCAGACCCTCTCCAGCCTGATGAGCCACGACTGGCCCGGTAACGTACGCGAACTGCGCAACGTCGCCGAACGCTTCGCCCTCGGCCTGCCCGCCTTCAAGAAAAGCGGGGCCAGCAGCGGCAGCCAAGGCCTGGCGTTCACCGAAGCGGTGGAAGCCTTTGAACGCAACCTGCTCAGCGATGCCCTGCAACGCAGCGGCGGCAACCTGACCCAGGCCAGCCAGGAACTGGGCATGGCCAAGACCACCTTGTTCGACAAGGTCAAGAAATACGGGTTGAGCCACTGATGGATCTTTTTTTGAAAGCCGCCCTGGGCGCGGCGGTGGTGCTGATCCTGGCGGCGCTGGCCAAGACCAGGAACTACTACATCGCCGGGCTGGTGCCGCTGTTTCCGACCTTTGCGTTGATCGCCCATTACATCGTCGGCAAGGGCCGTTCGCTGGACGATTTGAAGACCACCATCCTGTTCGGGATGTGGTCGATCATTCCCTACTTTGTGTATTTGGCGACGTTGTATGTGATGGTGGACCGCATGCGGCTGGAGGCCTCTTTAGCCGTCGCAGCGGTAGCGTGGCTGATGGCAGCGACGATCCTGGTGAGTATCTGGGTACGCTTCCATACCTGACCCGACTCGGTCAAAAAATGTGGGAGGGGGCTTGCCCTAATGCCAGTCATTTAAGGCTTTTTGTAGGAGCGAGCTTGCTCGCGAAAAACTCACAGGCGCCGCGTTCATTCAGGAAGCACGCGTTATCGTTGACGTTTTTCGCGAGCAAGCTCGCTCCTACAGGAGGCGATGTACGCTTAACTGACTGACATTAGGGCAAGCCCCCTCCCACATTTTAATCAGCGGACTATTTTGTCGACCTGGATGCCCAGTTTCTTCAGGCGATACCAAAAGCTCCTCTCGGAAATCCCGATCTTCGCCGCCGCCGCAGCCTGCACGCCATTGCTCTCCTGCAACGCCGCGAGGATATAGGCCTTCTCCACCTCCGCCAGCGCCGCGTCCAGGTCCTGGGGAATCCCCGGCCCGTCGCTGAGGATCGCGGTCACGCCGCCTTCGCTGGGTTTGGAAGCAAACAGATAGCCCGGCAAATCAATGTCTTCGATCACAGGCGTGGCGGCCACGATGGTCGCGCGCTCCACACAGTTTTGCAGCTCACGGATATTGCCCGGCCAGTGATACGCGGCCATGGCCTGCAACGCTTCAGGGCTGAAGCCGGTAATACGCTTGCCGGCAGTGGCGCTGAGGGTCCGGGCAAAGTGACGGGCCAGGGGCGCGATGTCTTCCACGCGTTCACGCAGGGCCGGCAGCGGGATCGGGAACACATTGAGGCGGTAATACAAGTCTTCGCGAAACTCCTTGTTGGCCACCGCCTCCAGCAGGTTCTTGTTGGTGGCGGCGATCACCCGCACATCCACCTTGCGCTCGCGGGGGTCGCCCACAGGCTCGATCACCCGCTCCTGCAAGGCGCGCAGGATCTTGGCCTGCAATGCCAGGGGCATATCGCCCACTTCATCGAGAAACAGCGTGCCCTTGTCGGCCTGCTGGAAGCGCCCGACCCGGTCAGACACGGCGCCAGTAAACGCGCCCTTGCGATGGCCGAACATTTCGCTTTCCAGCAGCCCTTCGGGGATCGCCGCGCAGTTGACCGCCACAAACGGCTTGTCGGCACGGCTGCCGTGCTTGTGGATGGCGCGGGCGACCATTTCCTTGCCGGTGCCGCTTTCGCCGGTCAGCAGGATGGTGGTGCTGCTGTCGCGCACCGAATCCACCGCCTGCAGCACTTTGCGAAACGCCGGGCTGTCGCCCACCAGGCTGTCGAACTGCGCCTGCTCATCCAGCTCGGCGCGCAGGCGCGCGTTGTCGCGCATGATGTCGCGAAACTGCAGGGCCTTGGCCACGGTGATGTCCAGCTCGTCGATATCGAACGGTTTGGCAATGTAGTCGTAGGCACCGTTGCGCATCGACTGCACGGCGTTTTTCACCGTGCTGTAGGCGGTCATCACGATCACCGGCACGTGGGGATAACGCACCTTGATCTCGGCCAACAAGGCCGGCCCGTCCATGCCCGGCATGCGCCAGTCACTGATCACCAGGTCGATGTCTTCCTGTTCCAGCACCTTGAGCGCATGCAGGCCGTTGCCCGCAATGAACACCTGCACGCTGTTCTGGCCCAGGGCCGACGCCAGCAGGTCGCAGAGCTTGGGTTCGTCGTCGACTACCAGAATGTTATGCGTCATGACTGTCCTCGTCGTCTTCGCCTGTCGCTGGAATGTACAGGCTGAAGGTGGCGCCGGCATCGTTTTCGCTGGCGCATTCGATGCTGCCGTCGTGACTTTCCATGATCGAATAGACTTTGGCCAGGCCCAGGCCCGTGCCAGAGGCCTTGGTGGTGACGAATGGCGTAAAGATGCGCTCGATCATCTCCGGCGCGATGCCCTGGCCGGTGTCGGCGATGGTGATGACGGTGTTGTGGCCCTCGCTGCGAATCCCCAGGGTCAGGCGCCCGCCTTCAGGCATGGCATCGATGGCGTTGAGAATCAGGTTGAGGCAGGCCTGCTTGAGTTGCTTGGCGTCGGCGTAGATCGTCGCCCCCGGCGCCTGGTCGTCGATCTGCGCGTCGATGTTATGGCTGGCCAGTTCCGGCGCACAGAAGCCCAGGATCTCCTCCACCAATGGACGGGCCGGCTGCAGCACGCGCAACGGTGGGTTGGGTTTGGCAAAATCGAGGAACTCGGTGATCAAGTCGTTGATGCGGCTGACTTCGCTGATCACATATTCCAGGTGGCGCTTGTCGGCGTCCGGCAGATCAACGCGGCGGTGCAACAACTGGGTGGCCGTCTTGATGATGCCCAACGGGTTACGGATCTCGTGGGCCAGGCCCATGGCGACTTCGCCCAGGGCATGCAGGCGATCGCGCCGGCGCAGTTGGGCTTCGAGGTGGTGCAACTCGCCCAGGCGCTCGGTCATATGGTTGAAGGTGCTGCTCAATTGCGCCAGTTCATCGCCGCCGCTGACCAGCACGCGGTGCGCGTAGTTGCCTGAGATCACCGCGCTCACGCCTTCGGACAAGTCCCGCAACGGCTTGGTCAGGCGCCGTGACACCAGCACCCCGGCCGCGAGGGACAATGCCGAACTGAGCAGGAAAATCAGCACGAACAGGTTGCTCTGGTTCACCAGCCCCACCAGGCTGGTATGGCGCAACAGTCCGCTGAAAATCACGCCTTGGAGGTCACCGGCGTCGTTGAAAATCGGCCAGTACAACCCGCTGTAGCTGTTGGTGAACTGCTCGCTGGGCTGCTTGGTACTGCGCATCGCGGTCTCGACACTTTTCGGGATACGCGCCGGGTGATCCACGAAGCGCTGGGTCGAAAATATCTCCGAGAACCCCTCGGGGTTGGCCAGGTACAGGCGCAGGTCGAGGGAATGCACATCGGCCACGCTGGTGAGAAAGCTGCTGTCCAGGTAGGTCGCCACCAACAGGCGGTAGTCGACGCCGTCCTGGCTGGTTTCGAAGGTCGAGACCACAATCCCGGTACTCACCCCCGCCACTTGCACGGTCTGCAGCACCGCGTTGCTGGTCAGGCTGATCTGTTTGACGATGTCATCGGAGGCGGTGCTGAACACCACCTTTTGATCGCTGGTGCGGATCAGCGCCACCACGTCGATGTCGGTGGCATCGGCGATGTCCGCGGTCAGCCGGTCATGCTTGGCCGCCTGCCGGCTCGAGGGCGGGCTGGTGTAGCGCAGGAACAGCTTGGCCATGCGCGCGTTGTCGTGAAGGATGTCGCCGATCTCGTCCTTGACGATCTTGGTCGATTCCTGCAGCCAGATACGCACGTTGCTGTCGAAAATCTGCGACAGCGTGGTCGCCGCCAGCTCCGCCGCGATCATGGTGGGAATCACGCTGACCAGCCAGAACGCCAGCACCAGCTTGCGCTGGACGCTCCAGCGCGAAATGGCAAAGGGGCGGGCTTTCTGGCGGGTCTTGGTGATCATCAGGTTTCGCTTATCGCAGCAGCCATGGCAGGGTCGGAACGATCCGGTCGAATAAACAGTTTTACAAGCGTGAGCAGGCCGTTGACCAGCCGGTTGCGGTGGCGGAAAAACACACTGTTGCCCTGGAACTCGCAGCCCAGGCGCAGCTTACTGGCATACCCGGCCTGGCCGCACTCATACACCGCAATATTGTGTTGAATACAGTAGTCGACGTTGGTCAGCCAGCTGCGGAAGTACAGGTTGTAGTCACGGCTGAACGCAACGTCATGGGCGAAAAACTTGTCCACCAACCGGTGCTCGTCCAGCAGCAGCAGGTTGAACGCCACCAACTGCTCGTCGACCCAGTAAAGAACACAGACGGCGCGATCGCCAAGGCGTTCCAGCACGCCGGTGAAATAGCCGGCAGGCAGGTGTTCGAACTGCAACTCGGCCCGCTTCAGCGTGGCTTCGTACAGGCCCATGACCTCGGGCAGCACGTCGTCGATATTGCCGCGCCATTCCACCCGTGGTCCCGGTGCACGCAGCTTGCGGCGCAAGTCCTTGCGGGTGGATTTGCCCAGCGAGCCGAGGTAGGCGTCCACCGAGCCGTACGGCAGCGGCAACACCCCGGTGGGCAAGCCCGGCATGCTTTGAAAACCCGCCACCCGGCAACTGTCGAGCCAATGGGGATCCTGGCTGGGTGCATCCTTGACCGCCAGCAGGCCGATACCGAAATCATCGGCATCCTGGCGCGCGGCTTCCAGCAAGTGTTTGAGCAACAACGGGCGACGCGACTCGGGCACGCCACTGGCCACCCCGGCGTCGCAACGCTCGGCTACCGGGGAGCCAATGGCATACAGGCCCAATTGCAAAACACCCGGCCACAGCCGCTCCACACGTTCGGCCAAACGCTTGCCGGCGCCCGACACCGTGGTGTCGAGGCGATAATGGGTGATGAAGGCGGCGGCCACGGCCACCAGCGTTCCATTGTCGTAAACCGCCAGGTAGCGCCATTGGAAGTCATCGATGGCGGCGTTTTCCACGGCGACGTAATAGTCCCAGTCTTCCAGGGCACCGGGAAAACAGTCGTTCCAGGCGCTACGCTGGAGGGCCCGGATGGTCGGGAAGGCTTGGGTGGTGATCACATCGTTTCCCTTGTTATGGCTGGCGAGCTTGTTGTGGCGAGCGGCTCATTGTGGTGAGCGGGCTTGCCCCGCGCCGGGCGGCGAAGCCGCCCCAAACCCAGGCACCTCAGTTCTAACTGGACGCATGCAGTGTCAGTGATGGGGCGGCTTCGCCGCCCGGCGCGGGGCAAGCCCGCTCACCACAGCAAGCTGGCTCACCACAACAAGCCCGCTCACCACAAAGTAAGCCGGCGTCCACAAACGCGGTGTGCCGCTCGACAAAGTCGGCACTCAACTCGATCACCCGGCGGTATTGCAGGTCGACGGTGATCATGTGGTAGCAGTTGTCCAGCAGGATCTTGGTCACCGGGCCGCCCAGGTGACGCTCCACGTAATCGGCGTTCCAGCGGCTGGTGATGTCGTCTTCGAGGGAGTGCAGCACCAGGGCCGGCACCTTGACCTTGGGCATGCGTTTCCTGACCACGGCATTCATGCGGTGCAACTCGCGCACCGTGATGCCTTCCATGGTCAGCAAACCGGCTTCGCTGCTCTGCCCTTCCTTCATCTGCCGCTCGACGATTGCCCGCAGGCGTTCGTTCTTGATGCCGTAGGGCGGCTTCTCTTCGAAGCGGCAGATATGCACGCCGAACGGAATCTTCATCAGCAACGGCGTGAGGAACGCCAGTTTGTTGATGCTCCAGCCGTCGTACTTGAGGGTGGTGGAATACATCAACAGCCCGGCAACTTGCCCAGGGTGCTCGGCAGCCACGTACATCGACATCACCGCACCCATGGACAAACCACCGACAAACACCTGCTCGTGGCGTTGCCTGACCTGCACGAAGGTCTTGCGCACGCCCTCGTACCAGTCCAGCCAGCCGGTGGCCTGCAGGTCGCTGTTGTCACCGCAGTGCCCGGCCAGGGTGGGCACGTACACCGTGCAGTTACCCGCCTTGACCAGGCCCTTGGCGACCTGGCGCAACTCCGTCGGGGTGCCGGTCAGGCCGTGGATCAACAGGATCCCGACCGGACCTTCACCGAGAACGAAACCGGCACTGCCTTCACCGAGGTCGATCCCGGCGGCGCTCACCGTTGGGTCGCCCGTACCAGCAGTTGCTCGAGCAGCTTCAGGCCCAGTTCGATTTCCGGGTAGCTGATTTCCAGGGACGGTGCCAGGGTGATCACGTTTTTGTAGTAGCCGCCCACGTCGAGGATCAGGCCGAGTTTGCGGCCATCGACGACCATGTCGCCTTTCATGCCTTCTTCGACCATGTAGTCCAGGGTCGCCTTGTCCGGCGTGAAGCCGTCCGGGCCGCAGATTTCGCAGCGCAGGGCCAGGCCCAGGCCGTCGACGTCGCCGATGATCGGGAACCGTTTCTGCAGGTCCTGCAGGCCTTCGAGGAAGAATTTGCCCTTGGCCATGACCATCGCGCCGTAGTCGACTTCGTTGGTCATCTTGAACATTTCCAGGCCCACCGCCGTGCCCAATGGGTTGGAGGCGAAAGTGGAGTGGGTCGAACCTGGCGGGAAGATCTTCGGGTTGATCAACTCTTCACGGGCCCAGATGCCGCCCAGTGGGTTGAGGCCGTTGGTCAGCGCCTTGCCGAACACGATCACGTCCGGTTGTACGTCAAAGTGCTCGATGGACCAGAGTTTGCCGGTGCGGTAGAAGCCCATCTGGATTTCGTCGGACACCATCAGGATGCCGTGCTGATCCAACACATGCTTGAGTTCGCGATAGAAGTTCATCGGCGGGATCACGTAGCCGCCGGTGCCCTGGATCGGCTCGACGTAGAACGCGGCGTATTCGCTCTGGCCGACTTTCGGGTCCCACACACCGTTGTATTCGGTCTCGAACAGGCGCGCGAATTGCTGCACGCAATGGCTGCCGTACTCTTCCTTGGTCATGCCCTTGGGGCCACGGAAGTGGTACGGGAACGGGATGAACTGCGCGCGCTCGCCGAAGTGGCCATAGCGACGACGGTAGCGGTAGCTGGAAGTGATCGACGAGGCGCCGAGGGTCCGGCCGTGATAGCCGCCTTCGAAGGCGAACATCAGGCTTTTGCCGTTGGTGGCGTTACGCACCACCTTGAGGGAGTCTTCGATCGACTGCGAACCGCCGACGTTGAAGTGCACGCGACCGTCGAGGCCGAATTTCTTCTTGGCGTCCACCGCGATCATTTCCGACAGCTCGATCTTGCCTTTGTGCAGGTACTGGCTGGCGATTTGCGGCAGGGTGTCGATCTGCTGTTTCAACGCATTGTTCAGGCGCGGGTTGGCGTAGCCGAAGTTGACGGCCGAGTACCACATTTGCAGGTCGAGGTAGGCCTGGTCTTCGGTGTCCCACACGTAGGAGCCTTCGCAACGGCTGAAAATACGCGGTGGCTCGATGTAGTGAACGGTGTCGCCGTAGGAGCAATACTTGGCTTCTTTATCCAGGAGGATCTGGTCTTCGGCGGTAGCGATGCGGATATCAGACATGGTGGAAGAGTTCCTGATTGTCAGAAGAGGTATTGAAGGTGGTGGCGTTGGCGGCGATGCCCTGAGGCAGGCGGGCCAGCAACGCAGGCACTTCGGCGAAGGTGTCGAAGCGCGCGTGAGGGATGTTGTTGGCTGCGCAGTACTGGGCGAGGCTGTCTTTGGCGAACACGAAGTCGGCGGTGGAGGCCACGCACATGTCCGACTTGCCGTCGCCGATCACCAGCACGCGCTTGTTGCGCGGGGTGGATTTGCACTTGCAGTTGCCGGAAGCGGCGCGGCAGGCATCGCTGGCATACGGGAAGTCGATGCGCCAGCTGTTCTGGTCGACCTGGCGCAGGCGGTTGGCAAGGATCGGCAGTAACGTCACGTAGTTGCGCGACAGGATCCGCGCAATCCCCTGTTCGATACCGTCGCTGACCACTTCGAGGGAAGCGCCCAGGCCGAGCACGTGATCGACGAAGTCGGGGAAATCCGGGTCGATCTCGACACTGTCGAAATACGCCAGCAGTTCACTTGGGGTGGCCTTGATCAGCGCCAGTTGACGGCTCAGGCATTCGCGGGAACCGATATGCCCATCCAGCCATTCCTGTTCGATGGTTTCCCACTCGGGGCCGGCGAAGCGTTGGAGGACGTTGTCGATGACATCGGTGGGGGTAATGGTCCCGTCGAAGTCACACACGATATGCCAGTGGATCATCTGCGTTTACCTTGAGGAGCGCGCTGTGTGCGCTTGCCCAAGGGGTAGAGCAGGGAGTGTGCCAACTGGCTGAAGCCCAGCCGGGCTGGGGGTTCTGGCGTTAGCGGTGGAGATATGTGTCGTGCAAGCTACAATTTTTGTAGCTCGCTACAAACAAGATGAGTGCTTGCGCAAGGGATGCCCTTCGCGCGTTCATGCGCGCATGTCCAGATAAGGAACCTGCTCCATGCTCAAACTCACTTGCGCTGTATTCGCCGGTTTACTGGGGCTGTGGGGCATTGCCGACACCGCCCTGGCAGCCCCGGTCACCGGTGAAGCCGGCGCGGGCCTCAGTTATCAACCCCACGACCCCACCGGCAGCCGCTACGAAACCCGCCCCGTGCCCTACCTGGACCTGGACTGGGGCAACGTCAGCCTGAGCACCGATGACGGCCTGACCTGGAGCGCCCTGAACACCAACGGTTTTACCGCCGGCCCCTATATCAACTACCTGCAGGGGCGTACCTCCAACGGTGAGCTGCAAGGCCTGCGCAATGTGTCGGACATGGCGGAAGTGGGCGGCTTCATCCAATACGCGCCGGCCGACTTCTGGCGCGTGTACGCCCGGATGGGCCAGGCCGTGGGCGGCGGGCACTCGCAGAGCGGCGCGCTGGGCAAGGTCGGCGGCGAGTTGGGCTACCCCCTGGGTGGCGGGGTGATCGGCAGCAGCGGCCTGGCGGCGAATTTCGCCGATGCGCGCCAGACCCAGACTTATTTCGGGGTGGACGCCAATGAATCCGCGGCCTCTGGTATTCGTCCGTATAACGCCAACGGCGGCTTCCAGAACCTCACGTTGACCCAGAGTTTCGAATTCCCCCTGGCCTCCAATTGGTCACTGCTGACCAGCGCCAGCTGGGTGCACCTGGTGGGTTCGGCGGCCAACAGCAGCATCGTCAAGGAGACCGGCGACGTGAACCAGGGCCAGGTACAAACGGCGATCAGCTACAAGTTTGATTGATCACTTCGAACAAAATATGGGAGGGGCAAGCCCACTCCCCATGAATTCGTGTTTCAGTTTTCTTCGCCTTCGGCCAGCAGCGCTATCCCGCCGATGATCACCGCCACGCCTACCCAGTGCAGCGGGCTGATATGTTCCCCCAGCCCCAGCCACGAACCCAGCAACACCACCACAAACACCAGCGAACTGAGCGGAAACGCCAGGGACAGGCTGCTGCGCCGCAGGATCAGCATCCACACGAAAAACGCGCCGATGTAACTGGCGATCGCCGCCAGGATCCCCGGGTTACGCGCCACCTCGGACAACCACTGCCAGTTGAAATCCATCTGCCCCAGTTGGTCCCCTGCAACTTTGGTAAACAGCTGCCCGGCACTCTCGGTGCAGATCAGCAAGGCCCACAGCACCACCGTGCCCAGGCGCCCATGCAACCAACCGGTATGCATCGTTTGCGTACTCATGCCTGACTCCCAGCAATCGCTACCAGCATCACACCCAAGGTAATCACCAGCGTGCCCAGCCAACGACGTCGGCTGACGGTTTCGCCCAGTACCACCTTGCCCGCCAGCACCACCCCGCAATAAGCCAGGGCCGCCGCCGGGAATAACAGGCTCAACGGCGCACGAGACAGCGCTTCGAGCCACACGAAAAACTCGATTACATAGGCACCGATCCCCGCCCACAGCAACGGCGCATTGAACACCTGGCCCCAGAACGCATTCAGGCGAAAGCCGCCCTCCAACTCCGGCAAACGGTCCAGGCCGAGCTTGAAACACAGTTGGCCGATCACATCGAGCACGATGGAAAACGCCACGAGTAACACCACGGTCAGGCTCACGGGAACAGCTCCTCAAACAGGTCGATCAGGGCTTCATTGGTGGCGGCGTTGCGCTGCAGATCCTCCGGGCTCCAGCGCTCCGCGGGCGGCTGGTCGGACTTGGCTTCCCAACGCTTGAACGCGTTGCTGAACGCCGGCGTGGCGAACTCGCCGCACACGTCGATGCCGATGATGCGCTTGCGCGCCGCCAGCGCCCGCAGGGCTTGCAGCAGGTGGGTCAGGCGCATGCCGCCCTGGTCCCAGTTGGTGGCGGCGTCTTCACTGGCGAGCACGTCTTTGTCGATGGTGATCCAGATCGCTTCGGTGGGCAGGCTGCCGATCATCTGCTCGAGAAACGCCGGCCAGTCCAGCTCCGCCAGGTTGCGCCAGTGCAGGTGGTTTTCCTGCTGCTGGTGGCCGGCGCCATCGCCGACCCGGCCCCAGACTTTCGACGGCGGGTGCTGCCAGGGGAACAGTTGCAGGCGCCCGCGCTTGAGGGCACCGAGGTTGCCGCCACGCAGTTGCGGGTTATGCAGGTCATCGCTGCAGGGGCCGAGGGTGACGATGCGTTTGATCGCCGGCATGTTCAATGCGCGGTTGACCCACGAGCCACAGTGGCGTCTGGGCGCAAAGCGCACCCAGTCGGGGTGGTTGTCGAAGTGGATCAGGCTGATGGGTTCTTTCAGGTCGGCCAGAAACGCCGGCGTCAGGTGGTGATAATCGCCGGAACCGACGAACAGGATTTCCGGACGCGCATCCGTGGGCCGGGGCCGCCGGGCCAGGCGTTCGGCGAAGCGCTTCCAGGTTTTTTCGGTGGACCACAGGCGCAGCTTCGGGCCCAGGTCCAGCAGGTCGATACGCGTGGCACGGCCACTGGCCAGACGCCGGGCAATCGGTGCCTGACCGGTGAGGCTGTGGTCGAGGTCGAGAATGTTCAAGGTCATGTTTCCCCTATGGCTTTAGGGGGTCGATGCAAGGGGCGGGCCAGCGCTTACCTCAAGGACAGTGAGAAACAAATGTGGGAGGGGCAAGCCCCCTCCCACATTTGGATCAGTGTCCGATTTTAGTTTTTAGCTTCGTTGATGATCTGGCGAATCGCGCCCACAAAGGCTTCCGCCGGCTGGCCACCGCTGACGGCGTACTGGTCGTTGAACACGATGGTCGGCACTGACGTCACCCCACGGGAGGTCCACAATTGCTCTTGCTCGCGGACTTCGGCGGCGTATTCATCGCTGGCGAGAATCTCGGCGGCGCGCTGGATATCCAGGCCGACGCTTTCGGCGATGATCGCCAGGGTGGCGTGATCGGAAGGGTCCTGGCCATCGCTGAAGTAGGCCTTGAACAACGCCTCCTTGAGGTTGTACTGCAAGCCCTCGAGCCCGGCCCAATGCAGCAGGCGGTGTGCGTCGAAGGTGTTGTAGATACGGCTCTGGCCGTCGGTGCGGAAGGCAAAGCCCAGCTCGGCGCCCATGTCGCGGATACGCGCACGGTTGGCCTGGGACTCTTCGGCGCTGGAGCCGTATTTCTCGGTGATGTGTTCGACGATATTTTGCCCTTCGGCGGGCATGTTCGGGTTCAGTTCGAACGGCTGGAAATGGATCTCGGCCTGCACCTCGGTGCCAAGCTGGTCGAGGGCTTCGGTCAGGCCGCGCAGGCCGATGATGCACCAGGGGCAGGACACGTCGCTGACGAAATCGATTTTCAGGGGAGTACTCATGACAGGCAACCTCGCAGGCTTCAATACGCCGTAAAGGGTGCACGATACACCAATGTCACAGCAGCTTCGAAGGCGCGACCGGGTCAATCTGCGCCCAATGTGCGGCATCTTCACGATGAGCCTGCAGGTACGGCAACACCGCCGTCAGCAGCGGCGCCTTGAACGCTTCCTGGAAACGATGGGCCATGCCGGGAATCAACTTCAACTGGCTGCCCTGGATATGCGCCGCCAGGTGCACGCCGTGCATCACCGGCAGCAACGGGTCGGCGGTGCCGTGGACCACCAGTGTCGGCACGCGCAGCTGGTTGAGCAGCGGCACACGGCTGGGTTCGGCGAGGATCGCCATGATCTGGCGCTTCACGCCGTCCGGGTTGAAGGCGCGGTCATAGGACAGCGCCGCCTGGTGCAGCAGCACCTGGCGATCGTCCTTCACAGTCGGGCTGCCCAGCGCCGCGAGCAAATCGGCCTGCTGCTCCAGCGCCACTTCACGATTCGGCGCACTGCGTCGCGACAATAATTGCACCAGCGCCGCATTCGGGGCCGGCAAGCCTTCGGCGCCGGAGCTGGTCATGACCAGGGTCAGGCTTTCCACGCGCTGGGGCGCCATCGCCGCCAGGTGCTGGGCGATCATGCCGCCCATGCTTGCGCCCAGTACGTGGAATTGCTGGACCTGCAAGGCGTCCATCAGGCCCAGGGCGTCATCGGCCATATCCGTCAGCGTGTACGGCGCCGATACCGGCAGGCCGAGCTTGTAGCGCAGCACTTCAAAGGTCAGGTTGGCGTTCGCCGGCGCCTGGCGCCAGGTGGAGAGGCCGACATCGCGGTTGTCGTAGCGGATCACCCGGAAACCCTGCTGACACAGGGCGACGACGACTTCGTCAGGCCAGTGAATCAGTTGCCCGCCCAAGCCCATCACCAGCAGCAAGGCCGGGTCGGACGCACGGCCGATACTCTGGTAGGCGATGCTCACCTGGGCCAGGTCGACCGTTTGGGTCGGGACATTGACATCACATCGAGACGCCGCAAAAGACGGCAGGCCGAACAGTAGAGCGGCCAGTAAAAACAACACGCGCATGAAAAACACCGAAACGCAGAACCCCAGTAGAGCGCGAGTCTGATGAAGTTTGTTCAAGGGCGCTGCCACAGTTCCATGACAGTTTGATGAAGAGCGCCCGGCGGTCATGGTCGACATGGATTGCAACATGAGACAAACTCACGCTATTCCGTTTCGTCACAAATTGTCTTCATGGAGAGCCCGTGCTCGAGATCCGTCACCTCAAGACCCTGCACGCCCTGCGCGAAGCCGACAGCCTGGTGGAGGCCGCCGAGCGTCTGCACCTGACGCAGTCGGCGCTGTCCCACCAGTTCAAGGAGCTGGAAGAGCGCCTGGGCATGCCGCTGTTCGTGCGCAAGACCAAACCCGTGCGCTTCACCAGCGCCGGCCTGCGCCTGCTGCAACTGGCCGACGCCACCCTGCCCCTGCTGCGTGGTGCCGAGCGCGATATTGCACGCCTGGCCGGGGGCACCGCCGGACGCCTGCACATGGCGATCGAGTGCCACAGTTGTTTCCAATGGCTGATGCCGACCATCGACCAATTCCGCGATGCCTGGCCGGAAGTCGAGCTGGACCTGGCCTCGGGCTTTGCGTTCGCGCCACTGCCGGCCCTGGCCCGTGGCGACCTGGACCTGGTGGTGACCTCCGACCCGCTGGAGCTGCCGGGCATCACCTATGTGCCGCTGTTCACCTACGAAGCCATGCTCGCCGTGGCCAACCAGCACGCGCTGGCGAACAAGGCGTACATCGTGCCCGAAGACCTGCTGAGCGAAACCCTGATCACCTACCCGGTGGAGCGTGACCGCCTGGACATCTTCACCCGCTTCCTGGAACCGGCCGATGTGGAACCGGCCCAGGTGCGCACCTCGGAACTGACGGTGATGATGATGCAACTGGTCGCCAGCGGCCGTGGCGTGTGCGGCATGCCCCATTGGGCGCTGCATGAATACAGCTCGCGCGGCTACGTGAAGGCCAAGCGCCTGGGCGAGAAAGGCTTGTTTGCGACGCTGTATGCGGGGATTCGTGCGGACATGCTGGATGCGCCGTATATGCGCGATTTTTTGCTGACGGCAAAAGATACGTCGTTTTCAACGCTGGATGGCGTGAGCGCGGTACGCTGAAACAACACAGTTCCAAATGTGAGAGGGGCAAGCCCCTCCTACATTGGATCTCAGTGAGCCGTGAGTTCGCGCCACATGTAGATTTTGTCGAAGTAGTCCACGCCCACTCGCACCGCCAACGGTTCCAGGCCGTACTGGATAAACCCGCAGCGGCGGTACAGCGCAAACGCTGCATCGTTGCCGGCGGTGACGGTCAGCTGGATCACTTTCAGCCGCGGATGTCGGCGCGCTTCATCCAGCGCTGCCTCGACCAATCGCCGGCCCAAGCCTTTCTGCTGGTAAGCCGCGTTCACGTACATGCCGAACAGGGTCACCTTGTGCCGCGCCTTCTCCCTAGGCTCGAAGGCCAGGCCGACGATGCCGGCCAGTACCCCGTCGACGTACGCGCCGAGCAAACGATCCAGCGGACTTTCCAGGCGCTTTTCCCACCAGCTCAACGGTATCGACGCACGCTCGGCCACACTGGAAGTGAACGCCTGGGGATAGGCGCCGTAAGCTTCCAGCATCAACGCCCGATAAGCCTCGGCATCGTTGGCCCCCAGCGCACGCACGCTCATTCGCGTCAGGCCGGCGTGGTCAGTGACGCGCGATAAAACGGCAGGATCAGGTCACGGGTCAAGGGCGCCAGCACCAGGCCGCCATCACCGGCCGGGTCGATCCAGCGCACCTCTTCGATTTCAGCGGCCGGGCTGACCGGAGCATCGATCTGCACCTGGAACAATTCAGCGTCCACGGTAAACCCCGGTTCGTTGGCCGCAGGGGCCGAGAAGTGACCCAGGTAGACCGCGTCGCCGGGCTCGATGCGCAGGTTCAGCTCTTCGTACAGCTCGCGGGCCAGGGCCTCGACGGGCTGCTCACCGGCGTCGATCTTGCCACCGGGTTGCATAAAGGCCTGGGTACCGCGCTTGCGCACCAGCAAGGTGTGGCCGTCGCTGCCGATCAGCAGGGCAGCGGCGATACGGATAGTGCTAGGCATGAACTGAAAACCTTGAACTCAAAAAATGAAAATTAATGGAGCACCCCTTCGCTCTCGTCCGGTTCCTTGATGAACACGCTGTACTTGGCGCCTTCCATCGCCTCGAACGCAATCAGCTTGTCCACCAACGGCAGGTTCAGCACCTTGCCGGCGTTAAGCAGCAACATGCCGTTATCGGCGTTGAGGTTACGCGCCAGGACCATGCCGTCTTCCAGCTCACGGGTGGTGAGCACCTTGACGGTCGGATCGCCCAGGGTCACGTCACTGAGAAACGCAGCGCACGCCAGGATGAAGTCCTCGACCAGGTCCGGATCGTAGAGGCGCCCGGCATACTTGCGGATATACAACAGCGCTTCATCGCTGTTCAGGTGCCGCTCAAGGATCAGGCCTTTCTGCAACTCGATGAAGTCCACCGCCAGTTTCAGCAGGCGTGAACCGAACGGAATCGCATCGCCCTTGAGGTGGTCGGGAAAACCACTGCCGTCCCAGCGTTCCTGGTGATGACGGATGATCCGCGCCGCATCCTTCATCGGCTCCAGGGTCATCAGCAGCGATTCGCTCTGGGCCGGATAGCCACGGTAGCGCTCGCGATCGGTGCTGTGCAGCTTGTCGGCCGGCTCGATCAACATGCTGTCGCTCCAGCTCAGCTTGCCGATGTTGTACAGCGCGGCGGCCATGGCCATGTCGCGGGCGCTGGCTTCGTCTATGGACTGGGCGGTGCAGTACACTCGCACCAGTTCGATCAGTGCGCGGTTGGTCTGTTTGTTCTTGGGCAGGCGCAGGTTGGCCAGCAACGAAAACACTTCGGTGCCGGTCACGTAGCTGCGCTTGAGCTCGTCGTAGGCCAGGTCGAGCATGTCGGCGGTCTGTTGCAACTCACTGGTGCGTGCTGCCACGCGTTTTTCCAAGGTGGCGTTCAACAGCTTGAGCTGGTCGTTCTGCTGATGGGCCAGGCGCTCCAGCCGCTGAAATTCCAGGGCCTGCTGCAGGATCAGCTTCAGTTCGTCGTCGTTCCAGGGTTTACCGATATAGCGGTGGATCGCCCCTTCGTTGATCGCCTTGATGATCGTCGGCAGGTCGGCGTAGCCGGTGAGCAGGATGCGACTGGTGGCGGGATAAAGGCGATGAACCTCGGCCAGCAGCTGCGCGCCGTCCATGCCGGGCATGCGCGCATCGCTCATCACCAGGTCGATGGGCTGGGCGGCCATGATCTCCAGGGCCTGTGCGCCGCCGCCCGCGAGCACGACATCAAAGGGTTGGCCGCGCAACAGGCGGCGCAAGCTGTTGAGGATCGACTCTTCATCGTCGACCAGCAAAATAGTGGGTTTCGTCGCAAGTTGTTCATCCATGCCTGTTGCGCCTTCACATTGAACTGAATTGAGCTGATTTGAACCCCTGTGCCAAGCCATCTTCCCTCGCTTAAGGCGCGGAGTTGATTTGACGCCAACTGGCCGCCGAATTCAAGGGACCTCGACTACACTGTCACGGCAGGTCTGCGCCCCGCTCAGCCATGGAACCAAGGAAGGAATGGTTATGCCGTCGAACCGTTTGCAGATAAGGCGCGCACTATGAACCCGAACGCAGGGCGGGCCAACCGTCGCATCCTGATCGTCGATGATGCCACGTCCATCCACCTGGACTTTCGCAAGATCCTGTGCGCCGACGCCGACGCCGAGCCCTCCCTGGATACCCTTGAGCAGACCCTGTTCGGCACAACGGCCGTTGCTCGCCAGGCGTTTATCCTCGATTCCGCCTACCAGGGCCAGGAGGCCCTGGATCTGGTGAGTCGGGCCCTGGCAACCAACACCCCCTACGCCATGGCGTTCATCGACATGCGCATGCCGCCCGGCTGGGACGGCCTGCAAACCATCGAGCAGTTGTGGAACGTCGATCCCAACCTGCAGATCGCCCTGTGCACCGCCTATTCCGACTATTCCTTTGAAGCGATCGAGGCGCGATTGAAGTACAACGACCAGTTGCTGATCCTGAAAAAGCCCTTCGACCACCTGGAAATCCGCCAGATGGCCAGCGCCCTGACCTGGAAATGGCAGCTCGCCCAGGATGCCGCCCTCAAGGTGATCGGGCTCGAACGCACGATTGAGGAGCGCGTGCAGGAGTTGCTGAAAGTCTCGCACCTGCTGCAATACGACGCGCTCACGGAGCTGCCCAACAGCACGCTGCTGGGCGACCGCCTGACCCAGGCCATTGCCCTGGGCCGGCGCCATGATACGCAACTGGCGGTGATGTTTATCGGGCTCGACCGCTTCAAGCGCATCAACAACGCCCTGGGTTATCCGGTGGGGGATGAGGTGCTCCAGCAGGTCAGCCAAAGCCTGGTGGCGGCCGTGCGTGAGTCTGACTCGGTGTTTCGCTATGGTTAGGACGAGTTTGTGATCCTGCTCAATGATGTCCAGCATCCCCAGCAAACCCAGCACATCGCCCAGAAGGTGCTCCAGGCCATCAGCGTTACCCGGCATGTCGCGGGGCACGACCTGAGCGTTACCGCCAGCCTCGGCATCAGCATCTACCCGAATGACAGCAGCACTGCGGTGGAACTGATCAAGCACGCCGAAACCGCCATGCACACCACCAAGGAGCGTGGCCCGGACGACCTGAGTTTCTACACCGAAGACATGAACCTGCGCGCCCGGCATCAACAGAACCTGGAAAGCGCGATCCGCCAGGCCCTGGAGCACGATGAGTTTGCGCTGCACTACCAGCCCAAGCTGGACCTGAAAACCGGGCGGATCCTCGGCGCAGAGGCGCTGATCCGCTGGTTTCAACCGCGCTCGGGCTGGGTCCACCCGGCCGACTTCATTCCGGTGGCCGAAGACAGCGGGCTGATCGTCGCCTTGACCCAGTGGGTGCTGCGCCACGCCTGCGAACAGGCACAGGCCTGGCGCACCATGGGCCTGGCGCCGCTGCGCATCTCGGTGAACATCTCGGCCATCGACTTCCGCCAGCGGGAGTTTGTCGACAACCTGGCCGCCATCCTCAAGCAGACCGGCCTGCCGCCCAACCAGCTGGAGCTGGAAATCACCGAAAGCGTGCTGATGCAGAATGTCGACGAGACGGTCGATATCCTGAACCGGATCAAGGCCATGGGCGTGCGCCTGGCCCTGGATGATTTCGGCACCGGCTACTCCAGCCTCAGCTACCTGCGACGCTTTCCCATCGATGTGCTGAAGATCGACCAATCATTCGTGCGCGGGCTGCACGAAAATAGCCAGGACGCGCAACTGATCAGCGCTATCATCGGGATGGGCAAGAGCCTGGAGCTGAACATCATCGCCGAAGGGGTAGAGACCGTCGAACAGCTGAACTTCCTGAGAGCCCAGCACTGTGAAGAAGGCCAGGGCTTTCTGTTCAGCAAGGCCGTGCCTGCGAAGGATTTCGCCCAGTTGCTGCAGGTGGGCAGCCCCACACTGATGCCCGACCAATAGCCCTATGCCTGCAAGGAGTGCTCGCTTGAGCGACGTTTCAACCTACCATTTCGGCTCCATCCTCGCGTTGGGGCTGTGCCTGGGGACGACCGTGACGGCCGCGCCGCTGGACGAAGCGCTCAAACCCCTGCCGCCGGTGCCGCACCTCGATGCGGCCAAGGTCGAGCTGGGCCGCCAGCTGTTCAATGAGCCGCGCCTGTCAGTGAACAACACGCTGTCTTGCGCCAGTTGCCATCACCTCGAATCCGGGGGCGCCGACACCAGGCCCTTCTCCCTGGGTTTCGACGGCAAACCCGTGGAGATCAATACGCCGTCGGTCTTCAACGCCAGCCTGAACTTCAAACAGTTCTGGAATGGCCGCGTGGACACCCTGGAAGCGCAGGTCGAGCAAGTGGTCATCAGCCCGGTGGAAATGGGCAGCGACTGGAACACCGTGGTGCAGAACCTGACCGCCCTGCCCGCCTACCAGGCGGCGTTCAAACAGGCCTACCCCGATGGCGTCACCGCCGCCAATGTGCAAAACGCCCTGGCCACCTATGAACGCACGCTGCTGACGCCCAACTCACGGTTTGACCAGTACCTGCTGGGCAACACGGAAATCCTCACGATCCAGGAAAAGTACGGCTACCAGCGCTTCAAGGATTACGGTTGCATCGCCTGTCACCAGGGCATCAACATCGGCGGCAACATGTTCCAGAAATTCGGCGTGATGGGCGACTACTTCAAGGTCCGCGGCAACCCCGTCGAGTCGGACCTGGGGCGCTACCTGCTGACCAAGGATGAGGAAGACCGGCACGTGTTCAAGGTCCCCAGCCTGCGTAACGTCGCGGTCACGGCCCCGTATTTTCACGATGCCTCGGCCAAGACCCTGGAAGAAGCCGTCGACGTCATGTTCAAGTTCCAACTGGGGCGCAATCCTTCACAGGAGGATAAAGACCTGATCATCCAGTTTCTCAAGACCCTGACCGGCGAATGGAAAGGCAAGCCTTTATGAGCAGACCGTCATGACCCTTTCTCGCCGCCGCACCAGCCAGTTGGCCTTGGGATTGATCACCCTGTTGCTGGCCTCGACCCTGATTTTTCTGTACATCAAGTCGTCCAGCGACCAGTCGTCTTCCTACACCCACTCCCGGGACCTGATCCGGCAGTTGCAGCAACTCAATGCCCAGTGGGACAGCGAAGTCCTCAAGGCCAGGATCGCCATCACCCACAACTACGACCCCCTGGTGACGCCCCTGACGGAAATGACCCGGTTGTGGGCCGAACTGGAAGCACGCGGCTCGTACCACAGCCCGCAAGACCTGCCCGCCTGGGAAGCCAGCCAGCAGGCTTATCAAGCGGCCATCCAGGAAAAGGCCCGGCGCGTCGACCAGTTCAAGTCCCATAACGCGGTATTGCGCAACTCCCTGGCTTTCCTGCCGACCGCCGAAGACGATATCCAGGCGCAGTTCAACCAGGTAAACGACGATACAAAACCGCAACTGCAAAGCGTGGCCACCGACACCTACGACTTGCTGCTCAGCAGCCTTGAATTCGCCCAGGTCACCAGCGACGAGCGCGCCGCCGACATTCTCGTCGGCCTGGGCAAGCTGGCCGTCAACCAGGAACTGCTGCCCAGCGAATTCCGCGGCCCGGTGGAGATCCTGAGCAATCACATCGAACTGATCCTGCGCGAGCAGCCGGTGGTGAACACGTTGCTCGAACAGATCGCCGCCATTCCGGTAGCCGAACGCCTGGATGACCTGACCACCCACCTCAACCAGGACCAACAGGCCCTCGACCTGGTCGAGCAGCAATACCACCGTTACCTGCTGGTGTTCTCGACCCTGCTGGTGGCCCTGCTGCTGTTCCTGGCGGTTCGCCTGCTGCGCAGTTTCGCCGAGATCAACCGCGTCAACCGCGCCTTGCAGGCGGTGAACGAAACCCTGGAACAGCGTGTGGAACGGCGTACCCGACAGCTCAAGGATGCCCAGAGCGAGCTGATGGACAGCGCGCGCCAGGCCGGCATGGCGGAGATCGCCACCAACGTGCTGCACAACGTCGGCAATGTGCTTAACAGCGTGAACATCTCCGCCGACCTGGTCACCCGCAAACTGCGCAGCAGCAAGGCAATGGGCCTGGGCAAGGCCATGCAGTTGATCAACGAACGCCAGGGCGACCTGGGCACTTTTATCACCGAGGATGAGAAGGGCAAGTTGCTGCCCGGCTACTTGAACCAATTGGTGGACGCCATTGCCGTCGAGCAGCAAGGCCTGATCGAGGAGCTGGGGCAACTGAGCAAGAGCGTGGACCATATCAAGGACATCGTCTCCACCCAACAATCCTATGCGGGCGCGCCCTCGATGAAGGAACCGGTGCAGATCAGCACCTTGATGGAAGACGCCCTGCGCATGAACGCGGGGGCACTGAGCCGGCACAATGTCACGGTGGTCAAGCACTATGGGCAGGTACCGGAAGTCCTCGGGGACAAACACCGCTTGCTGCTGATCATGGTCAACCTGATCAGCAACGCCAAGTACGCCATGTCCAACCTCACCGACCGGCCACGGCAGATGACCCTGACAGTCCAGTCGCTGGAGGGCAACAGGTTGCAGATCAGCGTGAAGGACGAAGGCGAAGGCATACCGGCCGAGAACATGACCCGGATATTTACCCACGGGTTTACCACCCGCAAGGAAGGTCACGGCTTCGGCCTGCACAGCTGCGCTTTGGCCGCCGTCGAAATGGACGGCCACCTCAGCGCCCACAGCGACGGGCCGGGCCTGGGCGCGCTATTCACCCTGACTATCCCCCTCATTCCTGCCGGAAGCCTCGTATGAACCAGCCTCCCAACCGGCGCATCCTGTTGATTGATGACACGCCGTCGATTCATGAGGATTTCCGCAAGATCCTGATGCCGCCCACTGAATCCAACCAGGAGCTGGATGACATGGAGTCGGCACTGTTCGGTGAAACCAGCAAACCCACGGCCCCCCCTTTCGACCTGCACTCGGCCTACGGCGGCGAAGAAGGCCTGCAGTTGCTCATCACCGCCATGGCGCACCAGCAGCCCTATGCCCTGGCGTTTGTCGACATGCGCATGCCCCAGGGCTGGGACGGCGCGAGGACCATAGAAGAGCTCTGGAAAGTCGCCCCCGACCTGCAAGTGGTGGTGTGCACCGCGTACTCGGACTATTCCTGGGAGGACCTGCTCGACCGCCTGCAAGGCCATGATCGCTTGCTGATCCTGAAAAAACCGTTCGATAACATCGAAGTCCAGCAGATGGCCAACACCCTGGCCAATAAATGGGACATGGCCCGTCGCGCCACCCTGCAAACCACTCATCTGGAACGGCTGGTGGAACAACGCACCCACGCGCTGCAGCTGGAAATCGAAGAGCGCAAGCACCTGGAAAGCCAACTGGTGCAGTCGGAAAAACTCGCCTCCCTGGGGCAACTCGCCGCGGGCGTGGCCCATGAGATCAATAACCCGGTAGGCTTTATCTCCTCCAACCTCAGCACCCTCGACGGCTACTTCAACCAGTTGCAACAGATGCTGGAGGCTTACCGGCAGGCCGAAGAAAGCCTCGCCACGGGTGAACAGCACGAGCAGCTCAAGGCCTTGCGCACCCGCCTGGAACTGGAGTTTCTACAGGAAGACATTCCGGTGTTGATCCGCGAGTCCAAGGAGGGCATCGGCCGCGTGGTGCAGATCGTCAAGGACCTGAAAAACTTCTCGCGGGTGGACAACGACCAGACCTGGCAATTCGCAAACCTGCAACAGGGCATCGATTCGACGCTGAACATCGTTGCCAGCGAACTCAAGTACAAGGCCGATGTGGTCAAGCACTACGCGCCGCTGCCAGAGATCGAATGCCTGGCCTCCCAGCTCAACCAGGTGGTGATGAACCTGGTGATCAATGCGGCGCAGGCCATGGGGCCGGAGCGCGGCATCATCACCATCAGCAACGGCGTGGAAGGCGAGAACGTGTGGCTGGAAGTGGCGGACAACGGCTGCGGGATTGCCCCCGAGGCGGTGCAGAAAATCTTCGACCCGTTTTTCACCACCAAGCCGGTAGGCGAAGGCACTGGCTTAGGGCTGTCACTCTCCTACGGCATCGTCAAGAAACACCATGGCGATATCTCTGTCAGCAGCGAACTGGGCAAGGGCACGAAGTTTCGCGTGGTATTGCCGATTCGGCAGACGGCGGCGTAGGACACGCCGCCGAATCATCCGCCCCTGCGCACCCTGTTATTTCTGACAGTAGACAGACCCTTTTCCCGACTCGAGACTCCACACAAGCAACACGGTTGCATGCCGGTGGCGTGCTGAACGTGAGGCCTGGACCCTCATCGTCGAAGGAAAGGACAGCATGTCTACGCGTCGCGAGTTCCTCACATACGCGTCACTGGGCGCCTTGCTCATGCCACTGGGCAGGGGCGCCCTGGCGGCCGATACAGCCGACCAGCCCAGCGCTTTTTCCTTCGAAGGCTTGATCGAACAGGCACAGGCCGATGCCTTGAAACCCTACACCTACCCCAGCACCGCATCGGCCGCGCTGCTGGCGCGACTCGACTACGCCGCCCATGGCCAGATCCGCTTCAAACCCGAGCACGCCCTGTTCGCCAAAGGCCCCGGCAAGTTCCCTGTGACATTCTTTCACTTGGGGTCGTTTTTTCGCACGCCCGTCAGGCTGTATGTGCTGGACAACGGCATTGCCCGCGAGATCGTCTACGACCCGGCGCACTTCGATATGCCGGGCGACAGCCCGGCCCATGCCCTGCCCCGTAACAGCGGGTTCGCCGGTTTTCGTATCCAGGAAAGCCGCCTGGGCGACCAGGCCAGGCTGGCGTGGCAACAGAACGACTGGGTGGCCTTTCTTGGCGCGTCGTACTTCCGGGCCATCGGCGAGTTGTACCAGTACGGCCTGTCGGCACGGGCGATTGCCCTGGATGTGGCACAAGCCGGCAAGGCCGAAGAATTCCCCGACTTCACCCACATCTGGTTCGAGCCGCCAAAGAACCAGCACACAAACGCCATGACCCTCTACGCGCGGCTCGACGGCCCCAGTATCTGCGGCGCCTACCGTTTCGAGATCCACCGCACACAGGGCGTGGTCATGGACATCGACTGCACGTTTTTCCTGCGCAAGAACGTCAGCCGGCTGGGCATTGCGCCGCTGACCTCGATGTTCTGGTTCAGTGAAACCGCCAAGCGCACCGCCGCCGACTGGCGCCCCGAGGTCCACGACAGCGACGGCCTGGGGCTCTGGACCGGCAACGGAGAACGTATCTGGCGGCCCCTGAACAACCCGCCACGCACCCTGGTTTCGGCGTTCAGCGACCGGCAACCCAAGGGCTTCGGCCTGTTACAGCGCGACCGTAATTTCGACCACTACCTTGATGGGGTGAATTACCAACGGCGTCCCAGCCTGTGGGTCGAGCCATTGGGCGATTGGGGCGAAGGCAGCGTGCAACTGATGGAAAACGGCACCGACGACGAGATCCACGACAACATCGTCGCGATGTGGGTGCCCTCGGCCCCGGCGGAAGCGGGCAACCGCTATGCGCTGCGGTATCGCCTGCACTGGCTGGCCCGGGAGCCCTACGTTTCGCCACTGGCGGTGTGCGTGGCCACTCGCCTGGGCAAAGGCGGCTCACCGGGTGAGCCGCGCCCGCTGGGGGTACGTAAATTCGTGGTGGAATTCCAGGGCGCCCCATTGGAAAAACTCGCACCGGGGGTCAAGCCCGAGGCCGTGATCAGTTGCTCCAGGGGCGCCCTCAGCCGGGTCTTTACCGAAGCGGTGCCGGACGGCGTCGCCGGCCATTGGCGAGCACAGTTCGACCTGAACGTCGACGGCAAGGAGCCGGTGGAATTGCGCCTGTTCCTGCGCCTGGACGGCCAGCCGCTGTCAGAGACCTGGCTGTATCAGTACCATCCCTTCCATTCGGAATCGACGGCAATCGGTACCCCTTCAACGGCCGACACCGGCAATAGTCCATGAGGCTCGGCGGCCGATGGGCGCTGTTCTGCGTGGTGTTCAGTGTCAGCGGCAACGCTCTCCACGCCGGCGAGCAGGACCCCGTAGAGGCCTTGTTGCAGCAGATGACGCTGGAAGAAAAAGTCGGCCAACTCAGCCAGCTCGGCGTCCAGGACACACCTACCGGCCCGGTCATTGACCAAGGCGAGCTGGCGCAACTGCCCATGAACACCGTGGGCTCGGTCCTTGGCGCCTACGGCGTCGAACAGACCCGCCGGTTGCAGGAACACGTCGTCACCCGTTCTCGCCTGCATATACCGTTGTTGTTTGCCTTTGATGTGATCCACGGGTTTCGCACTGTATTTCCCGTGCCGTTGGCGCAAGCCGCTGCCTGGGACCCTGACCTGGCACAACGGACCGCTCGCGCGGCGGCCGTTGAAGCGACGGCCAGCGGCATACACTGGACCTTCGCGCCCATGGTCGACATTGCCCGCGACCCGCGCTGGGGCCGTGTGGTGGAAGGCACCGGCGAAGATCCGTTCCTGGGCGCAGCGCTGGCCAGCGCCAAGGTGCGGGGGTTCCACGGCGCCGGGCCTGCCGACCCGTCATTTATGCTGGCGACCGCGAAACACTTCGTGACCTACGGCGCGGCCGAAGGCGGGCGCGACTACAACGTCGCCGACGTGTCGGAACGCACGTTGCGGGAAGTGTACTTGCCGCCTTTCCAGGCGGCCGTGGCGGCTGGCGTCGATGGGATCATGCCCTCGTTCAACGAACTGGCCGGGACGCCCCTGCACAGCAACACCGCGCTGTTGACCGGTGTGCTGCGCAATCAGTGGCGGTTCCGTGGCCTCATTGTCAGTGACTTCAACGCCCTCTGGGAGCTGAGCCAGCACGGCATCGCCGGCGGTCCGGCCGACCGGGCACGGCTGGCGTTCAACGCCGGGGTGGACATCGACATGGTCAGCCAGACGTACCGCCAATACCTGCCCACCCTGGTGCGCACTGGCCAGGTTCCCCTGACCGCCGTGGATAATGCGGTGCGCCGTGTACTCCAGGCCAAGCAGCGCCTGGGACTGCTTGACGATCCCTACCGCTACAGCGACGAGGCGCGGCAACGGGCCAATGTCCTGACACCGCAGCACCGGGCACTGGCACGCGAGGCCGCACAGAAGTCCATCGTATTGTTGCAAAACACCGACGCCCTGCTGCCGCTGTCCAAGCACCTGCGCAACGTGCTGGTGGTCGGCAGCCTGGCCACGGACGCCGAGGCCACGATCGGCCCCTGGGCCTTGGCGGCTCATCCCGAAGATTCGATCACGGTCTTGCAGGGCATACGCCGTGCCGTCGCCCCCGGCACCGAGGTGGTTTACCTGCCCGGCGCTTCGCCTATCAGCACCGAGACGCAGAACCTCAACGAGGTCCGGCAGGCCGCCCGCCGCGCCGAAGTGGTGGTCGCCGTGCTCGGCGAGCGCGCGGATCAGAGCGGCGAAGCCCGCAGTCGCGCGGACCTGGGCCTGCCGGGTGCCCAGGAGGCGCTGTTGCGTGCCCTGCTGGACAGCGGCAAACCCGTGGTCATCCTGTTGATGAATGGCCGCCCGCTGGTGCTCTCGCAAAACGTGCGCCAGGCGCCGGCGCTGCTGGAAACCTGGTTCCTGGGCAGTGAGATGGGCCATGCCGTGGCCGATATCCTGTTTGGTGACGTCAACCCCAGCGGCAAACTGCCGATCACGTTCCCGCGCAACGTGGGGCAGATCCCCCTCTACTACGCGCACAAAAGCACCGGGCGTCCGCCCAGCGGCGATGAAAGGTATACCTCCGGCTACATCGATGAACACTGGACGCCGCTGTATCCCTTCGGCTTCGGCCTGAGCTATACCTCGTTCAGTTACTCCGCACCGCGGCTCAGCACACAGCGGCTGGCGTCCACCCAAGTGCTGAGCGTGGCGGTCACCGTCACCAATACCGGAGCGCGCCCAGGCGAAGAAATCGTGCAGTTGTACCTGCGCGATGATGTCGCCAGCGTGACCCGCCCGGTTCGCCAACTACGCGGTTTCCGCAAAGTGCAGCTGGCGCCCGGCGAGGCGCGGGAGCTGACCTTCACCCTTGACCAGGCAGACTTCGCCCTGCTCGACAGCAACTTTTCGCCGGTGATTGAGGCCGGTACGTTCACCGTCTTCGTCGGGGCAGATTCGACCACCGAAAACCAGGCCCGGTTTGAACTGACCGATAGCCGCGCCTTGTCTATTTCGGGCCAGTCCGTCCCATCACCGGGATCAAACTGAGTACACCTGCAGGTTGTCTGGCGTTTCGTTACTGGCGCAGAATGCCGGATCGACCTGAGAGTCCGAACCCAAGGAAACCGTATGAGCCTGTCCTTGCTAAGCCGCTACGCCTTCTTTGCCGTGTGCGTCATTTTCACCCTCGCCAGCCTGCCCTTTATCCAACACGAATGGCTGTGGCCCATCACCCTGGTCACCGGCGTGTTGAGCCTGATCGGTATTTTCGACCTGTTGCAAAGCCCCCACGCGGTGCGCCGCAACTACCCGATCCTGGGCAATATCCGTTACCTGGTGGAAGCTATCCGCCCGGAAATCCGCCAGTACCTGCTGGAGTCCGACAGCGACGCCCTGCCCTTCTCGCGCTCGCAACGATCCCTGGTGTACTCGCGAGCCAAGAACGAAACCGCCGACAAACCCTTCGGCACCCTGATCGATGTGTACCAGCTGGGTTTCGAATTTATCGGCCACTCCATGCGCCCCGCGCCCCTGAGCGACCCCAGCGCCTTTCGCGTGATGGTCGGCGGCCCGCAATGCACCCAGCCGTATTCGGCGTCGGTGTTCAATATCTCGGCGATGAGCTTTGGCTCGTTGAGCGCCAATGCGATCCGCGCGCTCAACCAAGGCGCCAAGCTTGGCAATTTTGCCCATGACACCGGCGAAGGCAGCATCAGCCCCTATCACCGCGAAAACGGCGGCGACCTGACCTGGGAATTGGGCAGCGGCTACTTCGGCTGCCGCACCAGCGACGGCCGCTTCGACCCGGAGCGCTTCGCCGCGCAGGCGCAGAACCCGCAGGTGCGCATGATCGAAATCAAGATGAGCCAGGGCGCCAAACCCGGCCACGGCGGCATCCTGCCCAAGCACAAGGTGACTCAAGAGATCGCCGAAACCCGCGGCATCCTGATGGGCGAAGACTGCATCTCGCCGTCACGTCACAGCGCGTTCTCTACCCCCATCGAGTTGATGCAATTCATCGCCCAATTGCGTGAACTGTCCGGCGGCAAGCCGGTGGGCTTCAAGTTCTGCCTGGGCCACCCGTGGGAGTTCATGGGCATTGCCAAGGCCATGCTCGAAACCGGCATCCTCCCGGACTTTATCGTCGTCGACGGCAAGGAAGGCGGCACCGGCGCCGCGCCCGTGGAGTTCACCGACCATATCGGCGTGCCGCTGCGCGAAGGCCTGCTGTTCGTGCACAACACCCTGGTAGGCCTGAACCTGCGCGACAAGATCAAGCTGGGGGCCAGTGGCAAGATCGTCAGCGCCTTCGATATCGCCAGCGTGTTGGCCATTGGCGCCGACTGGGCCAACTCGGCGCGGGGGTTTATGTTTGCCATTGGTTGCATTCAATCGCAGTCGTGCCACACCAATAAGTGCCCGACCGGCGTCGCCACCCAGGACCCGTTGCGCCAACGTGCCCTGGTGGTACCGGACAAGGCCCAGCGGGTGTTCAACTTCCACCGCAACACGCTCAAGGCCCTGGCCGAAATGCTCGCGGCGGCAGGCCTGGATCATCCGTCGCAGCTGTCGGCCAAGCATCTGGTACGACGCATGTCGGCCACCGAGATCAAGCTGTTCTCGCAGTTGCATGTGTTCCTCAAGCCTGGCGAGTTGCTCACCGGCGAAGTGAATGGCGAGTTCTATTCGCGCATGTGGCAGATGGCGCGGGCGGACAGTTTTGAGCCCCATGAAGTCGCCGCTGCTTAAGGACCCAGATCGTGTTGAAAGTCATCGCCGAAGATTTCATCAAACCCGAATACCTCGACACCGTACGTCCCTGGTACGCCGAACTGGTGGAAAAAACCCGCCAGGAACCGCTGTGCATCGCCTACGATCTGTTTGTCGATCAGAAAGACCCAGGGCACTTCATTTTCATCGAGCAATGGCCCGACCAGGCCGCGCTCGACACCCATTGCCAGACCGAACACTTCACCCGGCTGGTGCCGCAGATCAATGAGCACCAGGCCAAGCCGTGCAAAGTGCTGCTGATGGATGCGTTCTGACCCACCTCTTCCCCGCTGAACCGGACCACCGACGGCATCGTAGAAACAAGGAGATTCACATGCCGTTACTGGACTTCGCTGCACTCGCCGGGCAACTGCCTGACAGCTGGAAATCGATACGCCTGGGCCAGGTCGGCCCGGCGCGGATCAAGGTGTTGCGCATGGATGAGCAGGCTTACGAAGAAGAGGTGCACGACTACAACGAAGGGCTACTGGTGATCAGCGGCCATTTGCGCCTGAGCATCGCTGATGAAGAGATCCACGTAGAGACCGGCCAGATGTACCTCGTGGAAGCAGGCACCGCTCATGCCGTACTTCCAGGTAGCCAGGGCACCCTGGTGATCATTGACGCCTAGAGACATTCAGTAATACCCAACCTTTGCAATTGCTTACAAATACCGCCAACCTGCGCCCGCCCGACGTGCGGCGTACGACAACCTCCGCGCTCACCGGTCATTACTAAACCTTTTGTTCAAGAGCCCGCTGCCATGCTGAACGGACGCGACCCGCGCATCGATTTTTTTCGGGGCCTGGCGTTGATCTTCATTTTCTGGGATCACGTCCCCCACAACCCCCTCGGCCAGATCACCCTGCGCAACTTCGGCTTCAGCGATGCTGCGGAAGTCTTTGTGTTTCTGGCCGGCTACGCCTCGGTACTGGCCTACAGCAAGGTCTTGCAACGCGAAGGCTACTGGATGGCCTGCCTGAAGATCCTGCGCCGCGCCTGGGTGCTGTACGTGGTGCATATCTTTTTGCTGGCGATGCTGATGGGCATCGTGTTCTTCGCCAACAGCAAGGTGGAAACCCGCGACCTCGTCCAGGAAATGGGCCTGACGCACTTCATCACCAACCCGCAACAAGCCTTGACCGACGAGTTGCTGCTGCGCTTCAAGCCCAACCTGATGGACCCGCTGCCGTTGTATATCGTGCTGCTGGCGGGGTTGCCGCTGGTGTTGCCGCTGCTGCTGCGCCACACCTGGCTGGTGGTGGCCGCGTCGGCGACGGTGTATCTGCTGGCGCCGTGGATGGGCTGGAACCTGCGGGCGATTGCCGACGGCGTGTGGTACTTCAACCCGGTGACCTGGCAGTTCCTGTTTATCCTCGGTGGCGCGGCGGCGCTGCAGGCCAGTCAGGCGCGCCCGCCGGAACAGCGCCCGCTCAAGCGCCAGCCGTTGTTCATGGCGGCGGCGGTGTACACCGTGGTGGCGTGTGTGCTGACCCTGTCATGGCGCTGGCCCGAGGTGCATGACGCGCTGATGCCGTCGTGGCTCAGCGACCTGATCTACCCCATCAGCAAGACCGACCTGTCGCCGCTGCGCCTGCTGCACTTCCTGGCCCTGGCCTATGTCACCGCCAAGCTGTTGCCGGGTCGCGGCTGGACGCAAACCTGGTGGGCGCAACAAAGCTGTCGCATGGGCCGCTACTCCCTGGAGGTGTTCTGCCTCGGCGTGCTGCTGGCGCCGCTGGCGGACATGCTCAACGCCCAGGTCGAGGATGCCTGGCCGATGCAGGTTTTCAGCGCGTTGCTGGGCCTGGCGCTGATGGCCAGGCTGGCGGCGTGGCTGGAGTTCAACAAGCGCCTGGACCTGGCGCTGCGCGGCGAGGCGCCGGCCCTTAAATAGATAGCCCCAGCGCCGGCATGCGCGGTGCTTCCATCTGCCCTCCACTTATCGTGAAAGGTAGAGCGCATGCCGACTCAACAATTACTCAACGGCCTGTCCGGCAATCTGCAATCGAGTACCTCCTGGACCCAGCAACAGGCACTGGAGCTGATCCAGCGCAACGTGATCCAAGCCTTGGATGGCCTGGACGACGAGGAAAAGCGACGTTTCGTAAACCTGCAACGCCAGGCCCTCGCGGCCTTGACGGCAGTCGAGACCGAGAAAGAACGGGTCGTAAGTGCCTTCAAGACCAAGGGCCTGGCGCAATTGCGCGACAGGATCGGCGGGCGCGACCCGGAACAGTACCGCTTCGAAACCACCTACCTGGAAAAAGTGGAACAACCCTTGCCATGGGAGCGGCGAACCGGCAGCCACATCCGAGTGCCGCGTCGTTCGGATATGGACCTGCGCCATATCGAACACGTCAAGAGCCTGTCGCTGTGGGAGGCAGCTTGCGTGAACTTCGGCTTCACCGCGTACGCTCGCACGGATTCCGGCTATACCCTGATTGATGCCAGCCGCGTGGTCGGTCCCGACGGCGACCGAAGCCTGAGTGCCCGCGAGTTCATCGGCATCGCCCGCGAGCTGGACCTGGGTCACCAACTGCACGTTACGATCCGAGCCACGCTGGGCGAGCATGGCACGCTGCGTCAATTGATGAATGACGCCGCGCAGGCCCTGCTGCAGTTCGATGTATTAGACGCCTGGCGCAACCGTGCCCACAACGGTTTGACCCGCACGATGTATGAGCGCCTCAGGGCATCGATCGACGGCAGCGGGACGCAGCTGTCGATCGAGAGCCTGAGCCTGACCTCAGGCGTCACGCCCATTGTCTCCGTGCCGTTCGTGGCGTGGGAGAGTTACATTCCCGTGCCCTTGATGCTGATCAAGATTGCCAGCCTCGGGGTGCTGTCCTATTTTCCTTTCCGCCCTGGCGGCGCGTTTCGCTACCACGACGATGCCCGCTCGGCAGAAGCCGACTTTCGTCAGCAACTGCTGGACAGTCACCAGCAAGGCGACCTCGGCTGGTTTTCCCGGCAGTTGCCCTTGGTGGGCTTGTCGGCCTTCCAGTCATTGCTGACCCAGGAAAAACGCCCCGAGGGCATGAACTGGCTGGCGGGCACACTGTACGACGGGTTTCACAACGCCTTCCCGGAACGCACACTCAACGATATCCGCTTCGCCACCGACCCGCATGCCGGCCCCGCCGAGACATTGCGCCAAGCCCTGGCATATCGTCAGTTGCAGCGTTGCCAGGCCGACATGGACACCCTCGCCAGCAGCCGCTCCGAAGCCGATTGGCAAGCCGTCAAGGATGCCGCCGCCGCCATTGCATCCGAAGTCCTGCAACTGCTGCTGACCCCCCTGCCCGGTGGCGTCACGGGCATGAACCGAATCATGCAACTGGCGGTGCTGGGCAGCATGACCTACAGCGTCAGCGTCGGCCTGAATGAAGCCGCCAAGGGCGACGCCAGCGGCTTTGCCTCGACCCTGACCGACGTCGCCGACCTGGCAATCAGCGGACGCCTGATCAATGTCGCGGGTAAAGCCCATCGCCAACGCATGCTCGAACACCTGCAACGGCTGGGCAACCCCCGCAAGGTCACGCGCCCCGACGGCGTGGATGAACTGTGGAAGGCCGACCCAGGCCCTTATGCCCATGATCGGCAATACCTACTGGATGGCAAAAGCGCCGATGCCCTGGGCGTGTTCACCGTACACGGCAAGCAATACGTCAAGCTGCATCATGAAGGCCAGACCCTGGTAGCCGAAGTGAGCCACGACGTGCCGGGCCTGCGCTACGTGCTCAAGAATGGTCGCAGCAGCTACAAGCCACCCATTGTGTTCGAGCCCGCGCTGCAGGCCTGGACCTTCGACCTGCACAACGCTCATACCCTCTCGGATATCCAATTGCTGCAACGGATGCTGCCCAACGGTTCGTCGGTCATCCATCAGCTCGACCTGGAACGCATGCTGCGCAGCACCGCAACCACCCGCACCACCCTGGATCGGGTCTGGCGTGGCGAACCGGCACCGTTGAACCTGATCGAGGGCGTACGGCGCCTGCAGGCTGACCAGGTGATCCAGCAGATCATCGAACGTTTCCCTGAGCCCGGTTACCTGCCGCCCTACGGTGACAGCCTGGTGCTGTGCCTGCTGACCCAACTGCCGGACTGGCCCGCCAGCCTGCTGCTGAGCATCAGCGACCCGCAACGCAGCGTGATCGAAACCTTCGGCAACCTCGAGCACACGGTGGCCGAGTCAAAGACCCTGACCCTCATCCGCAGTGAAGACAGTGGCTACCAGGTCGAAGGGGATCGTGGCCAGCCGCCCTATCGGGCCGAGCCGCTGTTGAGCCTGATCATCAGCCTGCAACCGGCCCACTCACGGCTGGGCCTGGCGGATCAGGCCGACGCCTCGCCCGAACAGCGGATCATGAGCGTTCGCCGGGACGTGGCCGCGCTGGCGAGCCGTGAGCGGATGGCGTTGTTCGCGGCAATCTTCAGCTATGCCGGGTATGAAAAAAGTGAACCACTCCCGCCCATCAATGCCCGACGCTTCTTGCCCATCCAGGCATCGGCCCCGCTGGTGGCGGTCACGCCGCTGCTCAAGAAACTGCGCGATCTCAATCGCCCCTTGTCCCCAGCCTTGCTGGAACGCCTGCTGCAGCAGCACCCTCTGACACCGCGCCAACAGCAGGCCTACTTGCAGGAGGGGGCGCTGCCCAGCCACTTTCATGAAGAACTGGAAAACCACCGCATCGCCCTGCGTATCGACGCGGCAATCGACGGGCTTTATCACCCAAGGCCCTACAACACTGACGCCGACCAATGGGCCAGGGAGTTCGCATCGGCGCTGGTACGCCATCGGCTCAAGCGCGACTTCGTGATCACAGAAGTGCATGCCGGAGCCATCGCCACCCCCTATCGCTCCAGCGGCCCAGACGACCGAACCGTAGAGCTGCGGCACTCAGGCGACGGCGCCTATGAGGCCTACGACATGCGCAATGCCGGCACGATTGCCGTGTCCCCGGTCGTCGACAGTTTCTACCTGGCCATCGGCTCGGTACTGCAACCCCACGAGCACCAGGCGCTGGGCATGCACAGTGCGACCGATGCGCTGGGCCTGCGCCACACCCTGGGCGACTACATGAGCAGCCAACGCACCCCCGAAGGTTTTGTGAGCCTGGTCAACGGGTCACTGGCGCAGTACGAACACACATTGCCCTTGCCGCCCGCCCTGCAACCGGATGCCCAAGGTATTTTCCCCCTGGAAGGCCGCCACTACCTGCCGTTGTTCGGTTCTCTGTACCGCATCATCTATGACAAACGCAGCTTTAAATGGCGGCTCAAGCACCCGCAGAAGGTCGGCGTCGACACCCCGACCCTGGAGCACAACGGTCACGGTGCCTGGCGCCTGTCCAGCGAGAACCCGATGAGCTGGGACGACCATAGCCTGCTCTATCGCCTGGGGGGCGATCACCACAGCTTCACCCAGGACATGTCCAAAAACATCCTCGCCCTGACCGACACCCCTGCCCACCTATTGCGCCAGGTTCACCGCTGCGGCCGTGCAGCGCCGCCATTGCTGGTCGACACCTGCAAACGCTTTCGGATCGACCAGGAAATCGACCAGTTCATCGACGCGATGTACGAAACCCCCATCGCCTCCAACGCCCGACCGGACTTGCAATTACTGGTGCTCTCCAGCCTGCCGGAATGGCCCGACAGCCACGTACTGCAAATTGTCGATGACAACCACCAGGTCACCCATCAATACCCGCAACGCAGCAGCCCGGACGACCTGACGGTGAAGATCACCGAATCCGACTTCAAAAACGCCAGGCTGCTGGAAAACATTATCACCCACGATGACGTGACCCTGGCCCTGCTCGGTGAATTGCCGACGACTCACGAGCAGCGCTTGTTCCAGTTGATCACCCGGATCGTCGAGTACACCGACCGGGAAAAGGCGCAGATCCTGCACTCGCTGTACCAACGCAGCGAGTCCGGGGGCAGCGAGTCGGTGCGACGGTTCAAGGCCAAGCATCCCGATCTGCCAACCAGTTCCGTCACGGCGATTCTTGGCCACGCCTCGCCACGCGAACTCAAGCAACTGCATGAAAACAACCAATTGAGCCTGCGACTCGCGGAACAGGCGCGCTTGAGTAGCCACGACCTGCGACTGAACCGCGCCTATGAGGGCTTGCATGTGTCTGCCTGCGCCAATGCCGACAGCGACCGGATTATCCTGCATTTGCTCAAACTCCTGCCCACCTGGCCGAGGCATGTGCGCATCGATATTCGTGAACGGGACGAACAGGGGCGCCTGCTCAAAACGGCCGGTCATTTGGTAGGCACCTCGCGCAAGACCGTGGCCAAGACCCATCGTGGCTATCAGGCTTATGACGCCAACAGCGTGCCCCTTGGCCAACCTTCGAACGACTTGCTGAGGGTGATTCTCAGCACCTTGTCGGCGAGCGAGCAAACGGTCCTGGGCGTTACCGATGAAACCGGCATCACCGAACTGCGCCAGCAACTCGCCGATATCGCCCTGTCCCGCCGCGTAGAGATCAAGGGCCTGCTGGATATCCCGCACCTGCAACCCTGGATGCAACCGGCGATGGGCCTGGAGCGTTCGTTCCTGGTGTACCCGCTCTGGTCACGTTTCTGGCCGTTCAACGGCCCCAGGCCGCCGGACCTGGTGGCCAAGGTCCAAGAGATTTATCCGCGTTTCACCCGCGACGACGCGCGCCAATTGATCCAGTCGCTGAACCTCACTGAGCCGGCGGTGTTGATTGAGCTCGAACGTCGCAAGGCCGAGTACCAGGCCATGGACCTGGAGTTGCGGCGCTGGAGCGAAACCGTGCTGGATGAAGACAACGTGATCGACGACCCCATCGGGCAGCGCCAGGCCCGGCGCCGCTACATTGCCGAGCAATTGCGCCAGGCATGGCGGCGGGACAACAGGGCGGTCTACATCGCCGGGCTGTTCCACGTGTACTCCCTGGAGTTGCAACTGGACGATGGTGGCCTGCCGCCCGCCTCGTTCATCACAGGTACCAGCGGTTTCAGCCATATTGAACACCTGCGGATTTCCGGCAATGCCTTCCCGTCTTCGGCGGTTGAATTCCTCGCTAAATTCAACCAGCTCAAGGCATTGCACCTCGATTGCCGGATGACCGAACTGCCCAGTGCAATCACGGACATGACCTCGCTCACCTACCTGGACCTGAACGACAACGACATCCGCTTGACCGAAGAGGCGGTACAACGCCTGGCAACCATGGTCAACTTGCGCGACGTGGACTTCAGCGACAACCCGGACCTGGCACTCGCCCCGGATGTCAGTCAAATGACCCAACTGCGCATCCTGCACCTGGGTAACACCGGCATCACGCAATGGCCCCGTGGCGCCAGTGCGCTGCCGTACCTGATGGAGTTGCACCTGCAGGAAAACCAGATCTCCACCATTCCAGAAGAAGTCTTCACCAACCCCTGGCTGCAAGCCGCCAATCGCAACACGCTCCTGCATGAAAACCCGCTGTCGGCACCGACCCTGGCGAGTATCGAAGCGTACCGGCTGGATACCGGCATTCGCCTGGGTGGCCAACTGCGTACGCCTCGGCATACGGCTGTGGCCGTCGACGACCTCAGCCAATGGCTGATGGGCGTGCCGCTCCAGGATGTACCGGCACGCAGAGCGCTGTGGGAGGGTTTGAAAACCAATGAGACGGCGAGTGCCGATGATGTGTTCCGGGTCTTGCAGGACCTGACGCGGACCTACGCCTACATCCACGGCGACACCCCAAGGAGAGCATTGACCCACAGAGTCTGGACCTTACTGAGCGCCATGGGCGAGTCGAGGCAACTGCGCGACACGGTATGCCTCAACACCTACGGCTCAGGCGACTGCGGCGACAGTGTGCTGCTGGCGTTCACCAACATGGAGTTGCATCACCGTATCCACCAGGCCAAGCAGCAACCCCGCAGTTACATGGCCGACAGGGCCTTGCTGGCGCTGGCCAAGAGTTGCTTCTACCTCAATCAGCTGGATCACTTTGCCGATCAGTTCATTCTTGAGCGTGAACGGGCCAACCTGACGGTCGACCCAGCCGAGGTAACGGTGTACCTGCGCGAAAAACTGGCCCGTGAGTTCGACCTGCCGTTTTATCCGCTGGAACTGCTGTACACCGTGAATGACTACGTCACGGACGAGGTGGTCAACACTGCGCGCAACACCCTGCTCCGGCTTGGCGAGTCGCCCGCCTTGCAGGAGTGGATCTTGATGAGCGAATTCTGGATCGAATATTTGGCAAGTAGCGAGCCGGAGCCGTTTCTGACCATCAAGGACACCATGAGCTACAAAGTCAGCGTGCTCGAGCAGCAACTGCCGGACAAGCGTTCGGATGCGTACCTGGAGCGCCGCCAGTCACTGGCCGAGGAAGAACGAATTGAACATAACCGCCTGGTGCGGCAACTGACAGAAGGCACCCAACTGACCCTGCAACACGTCTGACCTGTGGCCTGCCTGTCGCAAGGGGCAGGCAGGCCATCGTTCAGGGGGTCATGCCGAGCGCGGCGAACCCTGGCCAGCCTGGGCCGGCTGCAGCTTGAACACATAGAACAACACGGTCAGCAGCACCAGGAACGCCGGGCCGATGTACAGCGCGATCCGGGTGTCCGGGAAGTAGGCCATCAAGCCGACCACCAGCACCAGGAACGCCAGCGCCAGGTAGGAACTGACCGGGTACAGCCACATGCGGTACTTGAGCCCGGCGCGCTCATCCGGGCTCAGGCCGCGACGGAACTTGAGCTGCGCCAGCAGGATCATCACCCAGGTCCATATCGCGCCGAAGGTGGCGATGGACGTCACCCACACAAAGACTTTTTCCGGCACCAGGTAGTTGAGCAACACGCCCAACAGCAACGCGCCTATCGACAACAACAGGGCGCGACGCGGCACGCCATTGCTGGAAGTGGTGGCGAACGTCGCCGGAGCCTGGCCGTTCTGTGCCAGGCTGTAGAGCATGCGACCGGTGCTGAAGATGCCGCCGTTGCACGACGACAGCGCAGCGGTGATCACCACGAAGTTGATAATGCCGGCGGCGGTCTTGATGCCCAACCGCTCGAACGTCATCACGAAGGGGCTGCCCTGGGTGCCGATTTCATTCCACGGGTAAATCGACAGGATCACGAACAACGCGCCGACATAGAACAGCAGAATCCGCCAGAACACCGAGCCGATGGCATTGGGGATGGTCTTCTGCGGGTTCTTCGCCTCACCGGCGGTCAGGCCGATCATCTCCACGCCCAAATAGGCGAACATCACCATCTGCAGCGACATCAACACACCCTGCACGCCGTTGGGCAGGAAGCCGCCGTGGGCCCACAGGTTGGAAATACCCAGGGCAACACCGTCATTGCCGAAACCGAAGGCAATGATGCCGACACCGCCGATGACCATCGCGATGATGGTGACGATCTTGATCAGGGCGAACCAGAACTCGAACTCACCGAAGGCCTTGACGGCGATCAGGTTGATGGTGCCCATGCTCACCAGGGCCGCCAGGGCCCAGATCCAGCGCGGTACATCGGGGAACCACACGCCCATGTACACCGCCACGGCGGTGATCTCGGCGACGCAGGTCACCAGCCACAGGAACCAGTAGTTCCAGCCGGTCAGGAAGCCCGCCAACGGGCCAAGGTAGTCTTGGGCATAACGGCTGAACGAACCGGCGACCGGGTTGTGCACGGCCATCTCGCCGAGGGCGCGCATGATCACCAGGATCGCCAGGCCGCCAATGATGTAGGAGAGCATGATCGCCGGGCCGGCCATCTCGATGGCCTTGGCCGAACCGAGGAACAGGCCGACACCGATACAGGCGCCGAGGGCCATCAGGCGGATATGCCGCTCACCGAGTTCGCGTTTGAGCGGGCCGCCAGAAGCGGTCTCGCCATGGGGCAGGTGGTTGCCAGCTGGCATGGGGATACAACCTCATTTTGTTATTGGATTGAACCACCGAGTGTTCAGCGCCACAGCGGGTCGCCGTGACGCTGTCCTAGCGGGCTCACCTCGTGGGTAAACCCGTCCGGCCGACACACCGGCCAGCTCAGGGGGCGTGCAGTATAGAAAGCCGCAAGCAGGGCTTTTCACTCAATAAGCAACAAAATTCAGCGAGATTCCTCGGCAAATGCCGCTTCTGCGGAGGGGCATCACCTGGGAACTGTAGGAATAGTCTGTCGCAAACGGCGGCGAGTATTGCACAGCATCGGTGCACCGTCATGCCCCTGCCCTGGTCGTATTTACCGGAGCTGGAGCGCTCTAGCCCGAGGGTCCGTATCGATCACCAGTCGCCGGTCCACTGCGGCGCATCGAAAAACAACCTGCGCGCCATCCTGAGGTTGATTTCGCCCCGATGGATCTCCAGAGTTTGCGTCACACGCCCGCTTTGCCCCGCCTGCATGCTGGCGAATGCCTGGGCACGGGCCTGGGCCTGGGACTGTTTGCCCATTCGATGTTGCGCGGGTGTCTTGAGGTGCGCAGCGGTGAAATGGTCGTCCGGCCCGGTCGGCCGTTCGTAGTGAAAATGCCCGTAGCACAGGGCCTGACGCGTTTGCGCGTCCATCACCACGTACGCTTGCAACCAGTCATTGGACCGTCCGGCGAGTTCGACCCGCGCCCCCTGGCGAAAGATGCGCGCTTCGTGATGACTGACCAGCACCTCCACCCCGGCCTGGGTCGGCAGGCGCGCCTTGATTGCAGCCAGGCGTGCCTGCAAACCTTGCTCGGACAAGCGGCTGGCGGCCGCGCGCAACTCATCGGCCTCGGTTGTGGCCCGGGCACGCTGCGTCGCGGCCAGGCGCTCCGGCACGCTGTGCAGCAACCGCTGCTGGATCGCCTCGGCGCACTGGCGCAACTTGTCGGCGCGCTGCTCCAGCAGGTCCTGCAACGACTGAGGCTCATTGGCCCGACTGGCCATTTTGAGTACCTCGGCGATGGCCTTTTCCACCGGTGCGCGTAACGCCTGCCCCTGTTCGACCAGCCGGCCCAGGTTGGGCAGCGGCCCAGGAAGCGCCGGGGCGGGTGCCTTGACCGGCTCCCAAATGCCATCGTCGGCCTGGGTAAACGTGGCGATCACCGCGTCCTGGGCATCCGTGACTTCGGCCACTTCCTGGGGATGCTCGCCGGTTGTCACTTTGACCTGGGCGACGTACATGTCCTGGTTGCGCACGCGAATGATTTTTTTCTGCCGAACCCGCGCACGTCCCACAGCAGGCGTCGCGGCGGCTGTCGGAACCAGCACCGCTGCCAGCTCACGCTGAACCTCCTTGTGCAATTGCGCGAGCAACTGTTGCAGCTTCTCCAGGTACTTGAGATCGAATCGCTCCGGGGCCATAGCGCGCCAGAACTCAATCCGATCATCGCTCAAGGCGTAGACACGGTCGAAACTCTCCAGCAACTCGGTACGCAGCTCCGCACTTTGCGGCGCCAGCTCGTCCAAGTGCGCCTGCGAGCCACTGGCCCAACGGGCGCGGTGAATGGTGTCGTCCAGGCTTTGAAAAAAACCTTCCTCCAGCGTCGGCCCTTCGGTATTGATCGCCACGGCCCACAAGGCGGTGACCTGCAGCGATTGCAGTTCGAGCACCGTCGGCGCGGACAACTCGCTCTCGCGCAAGGCTTGGGCCTTGTCCCGCCCATACTTGGGCACCTGACTCAGTTCATCCAGCAAACCCAGTTGCAGGCCGCGCCAGTCAATGGCTTGCTCATTACTGTCGGCCAACTGCCGCAGCCCCTCCATGATCTGCCGGTGGGGCTGCTGATAGATATCCAAAAGTGCCTCCTGCGCGCTCAGCGATTGCACCAGCTCCAGCAGCGGCACCAACCTGCGGTGGATCGCGACGGTCTGTTGGCGGGCGTGCTGGAGCAATAGCTGCAACGTGAGCGCCGTCCCTTCCAGCAACGTGGACAACTCTCTCGCATAACCGGGTCGGCGCCTGATGACCTGCAGCGCCCTGAGGCACTCCAGCTCAAGCAATGAGGCCTCGAGTTTGTTCTGAAGCTCCTGCACATAGCGAGCGCCCGCCGTGGCGCGATGCTGTTCGGTGACGCGCGTATCCTCACTGTCTCTAAGCATGCGGGCCGTGGTCAGCGCACGGTCTGCGGTTTCCCGGCGCTCGGTGGATTGGCGGTAATCCTGCTCCAGTTGCTGACGGCGTGACTCACTGTCAACCAGGCCGGTCGGGGTATCCGATTGCCCGCCGCGCAGGCGCAAGCCCAAGTCCACATCCCATGCACCGCTCCCCAGCGACTTGAGCCACGGCCCGTTCGCGCTACCGTCGGCGCTGACCACTCGCACGCGGTCACGGGCCACTTGCACGCGGTACACATGACCGCGCACCAACGCCTGCCAATGGACCGGGTTCGACGCCGTATCCAGTAGCAAGCCTTCGTGTATCCCCGAAGCCTGTGCGCCTGGCAGCCGTGATGGCCAAGGTTGGGGCAAGGCCTTAAGACTCATACCCTCCAGCCGGGCGCGCAAGGACGGTGTGAGCGTATCGCGCGAATTACTCCAACTGAAGGGAGGCTGCAACTGCACGGTGGCAGGGCCAGGTATCACTGCGGGAGGACGCTGCATCGACGCTGGCGAAGCAAACGTTGAGGCTTGCTGGTCCAGCATCGCCGGCCACTCATGAGGCGAGGCCCGATGGGCCAGGATCATCACCAGATTGGTCAACAGGTCTATCACACCTTGGGTCTGCATGACCGAGTCGTTACTGGCCAATGCCGCCACATCCCGTTGGACACTGTCCATCACCTGCACCATCCAGCCCGCCAGCAGTGCCGGCCCCCGGACAAACGGCAGCAGTGTATTGAACAGCAACCAACCGCCGGCCTTTAACGTCCGCCAGCGTTGCTGAGCATTGGACACCGACTGGGCCTGGGCCAGGCTGACCAACGCCTGGGCAGTCGAGACAAACAGGCCAGGCAACGGGTCGCCTTCCTCCAGCCGTTTACTGAGCTGTGCCGGCGCTGGCCGATCCGGCACGCTGAACTCATCACCGGCCAGAAAGTGCGCGACATGCGGTTCCTGGAAACCACCGTTGGCATACACCGGCTGGCGGGCCGGGGCCATCCAGGCGAGGACACTGTCGTGCAATTCCCCTGGCGCCTTGATGGCCTCCAACAACGCCTGCTGCGACTCGAACTCACGCAGGCTTGGGGTCGACAACGGCCGGTACAACAGATGCGGCCCGTGCTCGGTGTCACGTGGGCCGATCACGTAAAAACCGACCACCTCGTCCGCCGTCGCAGCTGGCGTGGCCTTGAATGCCAGCGACCACATACCCGCCGCGCGCCCATCCGCACTGGCCTGGACGGCCGCCTCCACCAACCGGTAACCGGCCTGGCTCAAGCCGCCCTCGCGTTTGAGCTTCAGCTCCAGCGCCAGCAGCGGCAGTTGCGCCCGCAGTTGCCGACTGAACAGCTTCTCGCGGCGGGCCGATTCAATCGGGTCGTCGATCAGTTTTTTGCGCAACAGGTCGGGGTACGCCTGGCCGACGTCCGTCTCGGTCACGCAGCCGGTCAACAAAGAGGCGCTCAACCAAGCGGGCGCCACGTCGCCGTTGAGTTTTATCCGGGACGGCGCATGGGGGAAACCGCCGAGGTTTTCCAGGGCCAGCTCCGTCAGCGTGAGTGTCACCCGGTGGGCATCACCACTGGTAAAACCGCCTGGCAACATCACCGCCGTGACAAGGCTGTAGGTCAGTTCAATGTGATCCGGGCTGATCGCCTTGGCGCGGGGCTCCTTCTCCAGGCAGTGCGTCAGGGCCTGGGCGGTGAACGTGCGAATCGGCGCGATACCGTCGAGAAAGGTGTGCCCCGCCGCCGCTGTTTGCGCAGCGACCAGCCCCTGTAGCAGGCGAGCATAGGCCAGGCTGTCGTCCGGCGAAGCATGGATGAGCCAGAGCGGTAATCGATCTTGCAAGCGTTGCTGTTCAGGTGTGAGGGCCGACTCGAACCAACGATGGGGGTCAGTCACGTAGTCCAGCATTGCCTGGCACTGCTCGGGCGTACGTGATACTGAGCGGTCGATTGCCATGACTTCGGCGCTCTGCTGTTGGGCAAAGCAGGCCGCCAACGCATCGAACGGGTCGCCGGGTAGTTCCTCGACAAACCACTCCACGGCCCCGTGTGCCAGCGAGGCGCTCACGAACCCGGGGATCAGGGGTTCGATATCCTCCAACTGTTGCAACGGATGAATCCCCGTGGCGGGACTGAACACGAGCAGCGTGCGCAGTTCGGCCCCCAGCAGCCGGTGATCAAGGATCAATACCGGCACCATGTCAGGGGGTTGCGTGCTCTGGCCACGGCGCACCGACAGCGTACGTACCGTCAACGTCTCACCCTGCGAACGCCACGTACGATCAGGTCGGCTGGGGTGCAGCGCCTGACGTGGAAACAGCCGTGAAAAGTGCTCTGCACTCATGCCCGCAGGCATCTGGCATTCATACAGCAACCCCACTAATTCATCGGACAACTCAGCCCAGCGGCTCGTCCCCTCCCCTCGCGGCGCCCCCCACCAATCCCGCAAACGTGCGAGCCAGGCATCCAACAACTCGCCTCCCGCGTGGTTGACCAGCCGTTCCAGATCGACCAGCCCCGGCCCGCCCTGCACGTAGACCTCCCGTTGATGCTGCATCACCTGGTGAAAGTCTTCGACATACCGAACCGGTCGCGCACGGGCCAGGCGCGCCAGCACTTCGTCGGCCAGTGCACTGTAGCGATAACCCTGACCTACAGGTATGCCAATGGCGAGGTGTGCGGCGGCATAGTGCAAGGAAGGGTACTGCCGATCCAGTGCCGCCTGGATCTGGGCCTGCGCTACCGTACGCAAGCTCGGCACAGAGGAAAACGTATTGACGATCCGCTCGATGCGCGCACGCCGCAACGTGGGCACAGGGGGGGTTTGAGACATGAGGGAGCTCCTGGTAACGGACACCGGAAATCGGTCCGATTGACCTCGCAGGCTATGGCTTGCCTTCCACGCACCTGCGGTAGCCCGCTAGGGGTTTGCGACAAATCCCTTGTCTGCCTCAATCAACGTCTACGCTTGAATCAAGTCCGATCAATCTGCGTGAATGGATCAATCGACTATGGGCGCTTTATGGCAAACCGATTCACCCAAGGCTGCTGGCCCCGCCGACAGCCTGGATGAACAGCCATTGCCGCAAAGCCCCCGCAAGCGGCGGTATGCGTGGCGAATGGTCTGGTTACTGCTGCTGATCGGCCTGATCGCGCTGGGGTTTGCCGCCCATCGGGAAATGCGCACGGCCCACTGGCAAGCCCGAGAGTTAAGCCGTCTCGCCCACGCGTTGAGCTATACGGTACAACCCGGTGCCAGCGACGCCATTGTCTATCCCGGCGACGGTCCGTTCGACCGGCGCCTGGGCTACAGCGCCCTGGGTGAGTTCCTGCCGCGCCTGCTCAAACGCAACTACCTGATCGAACGTCAGGCACGCTTCTCCACGGCGCTGATCGACTACAGCGATCACGGCCTGTTCATTCCCTACCGCGAGAAAATCCAGGCTGGTCTGACGATTACCGATTGCCGGGCCGCCCCGGTGTACCGCTTCAATTACCCGCAACAGGCGTACCCGCGTTTCAGCGCCATCCCGCCCGTGATCGTCAGTAGCCTGCTGTTTATCGAGAACCGCGACCTGCTCGACCCCGACCAACCCCAAGCCAACCCCGCCGTGGATTGGCCACGTTTTGCCAAGGCCGCGTGGTCGCAGGTCGCACGCTTGCTGCACCTGCCGGGCCAAAGTGCCGGTGGCAGCACCCTGGCCACGCAATTGGAAAAATACCGCCACTCACCCGATGGGCTGACCCTGAGCGGTGGTGAGAAAATCCGCCAGATGATTTCCGCCAGTGTACGGGCGTATCAGGGCGGGCCGGACAGCCTGCAAGCACGTCAGGATGTGGTGCGCGACTACCTCAACAGCGTGCCGCTGTCGGCGGTGCCCGGCCACGGCGAGGTGCATGGCCTGGCAGAAGGACTGCGGGTCTGGTATGGCGCCGACTTCAACCAGACCAACGCCCTGCTCGCCAGTGACGACCCGCAAACGCTCAAGCAAAAAGGCCTGGCCCTGCGCGAAGTGTTGTCCCTGATGATTGCCCAGCGCCGCCCGTCTTACTACCTCGCCAAGGGCCGTGCCGACCTGGAGCAACTGACCGACAGTCATCTGCGTTTGCTGGCGCAGAACGGGGTGATTGAGCCGGGGCTGTCCGAGGCCGCACTCGCCAGCCGGGTCACGTACCGGGACTGGCAGCAGCAGCCCACGGTCCAGCCCATCGAAAGCAACAAAGGCATCAACGTTGCCCGCAGCCGCCTGGGTTCCCTGCTCAACCGGCCGCTGTATGACCTGGACCGCCTCGACCTGTCCGCCACCAGCACCCTGCACAGCGACCTGCAAACCCAGGCCACCGACTACCTCAAACGCCTGGCAGACCCGGCCTTCGCCGGCCAACTGGGGCTACTCGGCCCGCGCCTGCTGACGCCCAGCAGCACCGCCCAAGTGCGCTACAGCTTCACCCTGTATGAGATGACGCCCGACGGTGCCCGCGTACGGGTGCAGACCGACAACACCGACCAACCGTTCGACATCAACGAAAGCAGCAAGCTGGAACTGGGCTCCACCGCCAAGCTGCGGGTACTGACCACCTACCTGCAAATCATCAGCGAGTTGCATGATCGGTTCGCCGGCCAGCCGCCCGCTGCGCTGAAAAAAATCGAGATCGATGACCAGGATCGCCTGTCCCGCTGGGCCGTGGACTACCTGGCGCAAAACAGTGACCAGAGCCTGCCGAAGATGCTCGACGCAGCCCTTGATCGACAATATTCGGCCAGCCCCGGCGAAAGCTTTTTCACCGGTGGCGGCCTGCATCACTTCCACAACTTTCGCAACGAAGACAACGGCCGCAGCCCGACCCTGCGTGACGCCCTGCGCGAGTCGATCAACCTGCCCTTCATCCGCCTGATGCGCGACCTGGTGCGCTACAGCACCTACCAGGCCCCGGGCAACAGCGCGCAATTACTCAAGGACGACAGCGACCCACGGCGCCAGGAATACCTGGCCCAGTTCGCCGACCGCGAGGGCACGACGTTTTTGCTGCGCTTCTGGAAAAAATACCGCAACAAGGACACCCAGGCCCGGCTCAACACCTTCCTCGACGGCCTGCACCCCACTGCCATCCGTCTGGCGGCCGTGCATCGCTACCTGCTGCCCCAGGCCAGCCAAGAGAGTTTCGACCGTTTCATCCGCTCCCACCTGAGCGGCAGCAAGACCAGCGAAAAACTCAGCGACGAGCGCCTGCAAAAACTCTACCTGAGCTACGGCCCCGGCGCCTACGACCTGCCGGACCAAGGCTATATCGCCAAGGTTCACCCACTGGACCTATGGCTGCTCGGTTACCTGCTCAACCATCCCGACGCGACCTTTACCCAGGCGGTCGCGGCCAGCGAACATGAACGCCAGGAAGTCTATGGCTGGCTATTCAAGAGCCGGCACAAAAGCGCCCGCGACAGCCGCATCCGCACCATGCTGGAGATCGAAGCGTTCCTGGATATTCATCAGCGCTGGAAAGCCGTCGGCTACCCCTTCGATCACTTGGTGCCGTCCCTGGCCACGGCCATCGGCAGTTCTGGCGACAAGCCCGCGGCCCTCGCCGAACTGGTGGGCACGATCCTCAATGACGGTGTGCGCCAACCGACCCTGCGCATCGACAGCCTGCACTTTGCCGCCGGCACACCTTATGAAACCCGCCTGATCAATGACCCGAATCGCGGCAAACGGGTGATGCCCAGCGAAGTGGCCACTGCCTTGCGTGGGGCCTTGTCGCAAGTGGTGGACGCAGGCACCGCCAAACGTGTCTCCGGCAGTTTCAAGTTGGCCGATGGCAGCCCCTTGGCGATGGGCGGCAAGACCGGCACCGGGGATAACCGCATTGAGGCGATTGGCGCGGGTGGGCGGGTCCTGAGTTCCAAGGCGATCAACCGCACCGCGACCTTTGTGTTTTACATCGGTGAACACCACTTCGGCACCCTGACTGCCTTTGTTCCCGGCAGCGGCGCGCAGAATTTCACCTTTACCTCAGCGCTGCCGGTGCAGGTGCTCAAGGGCATGGCGCCGGTGCTGATGCCCTATCTGCAACCGGGCAGCCATACCTTGTGCACCGCTGCTAGCCACTGATTTCGACGATTCTTTGGGTAGTGCCCTCTACCAGATAGAACCGATAAGTACGCCCGGCCTGTTTTTCAAAGCTGAACACCCGCCCCGGAAAAATATGATTCTTGGTGGTGGGGGCGCACGACGTTCGGTCATTGGCCGCGCAATCTTTGAACTCATCCACCACAACCACCGTATTCCCCGCATTGCGCAAGGTGTAACGCTGCCCGCCATTTTCGACCCGCGTATCGAAGCGGCTGTCCTTGGGCCGCACGAAGAACACGGTGCCGTAGCCAGCCATCACCTGCACACCGCCCACCAAGGTCTCTTCATAGGCTTTGCGCTCCTCATCGGTGACACCAAAGCCGTCGTCTTTCTCGGGCGCCACTGGCAGGTAACGTACCCGGAAATAGCGCTCGCTATCGCGCTCACCGATGAATACAAAACGTGTGCTCTGCATGCCATCGGCCGGCACGATCAGCCGCGCTGGACTGGCGACCAGACCATTGCGCACGCTGCCGTCGGCTTCGAGCTTGAGCGGCACTTCGTCATAGCTGCCGTCGGGTTTGTAGAGCATTTCGGTGACGTTGACCTTGACGAAGGCGGTCTTGGTGCCACCGTTGAAGACACGCTTGAGGTAGGTGCTTTTATCGCCACGCAAATAGTCGTAAAAGTCGCCAATGTTGATGTTCGGCCCGGCCTGGGCACTCAACGAACACACCATCAAGCCCAGCATTGCCGCTACACGTTTCATAACCCCTCCTTTAAAAATCGTCATGGGCGTACCGCGTCGAACAGCAACTCGACGCTGCCGTAATACTCGCCGGGGGTAAACCCATCCGCCGGCTCGACCGCCGAGATGTCCAGCAGCACACGTTTGCCCTGGCGCGCTTCGTCCTGGGGCACCACCAGGGTGTCGTCGAGGCTCAGCGCCTGGCCATTGAACGTGACACTCAAGTCGATATAGGTACGCCCGCCGTTGAACAACATGGGCACCGCGCCCAGCCGCGCGTTGATCCCGCCCGCCGAACTCTTCACGTCGAAGTGTTCGCGCAGCGGACGCAGGCGACCCGGCACCAGGTCCCAGACCATCTGTTGCTCACGCTCCAGGAACCCTGGGGTGATCGGCAGTACGTAAAAGTCCGAGGTCGGGATGGTCACCGACACATCGAACACCCGCGCTTCGCGAACCGCCAGCGCCGATGAACTGAACAGCACGGCGACCAACAACACCGCCCACGCGAGGCCTTTGTACAGCGTCTCCGACGGCCGTCCGCGCCAGCCGACGTGGGTTGTTTCACTGCTCATCATCCTTTGACCTCATAAGGTTTTTTGTCACCGCCTTCGATCAGAGTGAAGCGGTAAGTCCGCCCGGCCTGCTTGTCAAAGTCAAACGCGCGGCCTGGCAAAATGTGGTGCTTGGTGGTGGGCTGGCAGTCCTGGGGCGCGGCGGTGGAACAGTCCTTGAACTCATCGATCACCACCACGCTATTGCCGTCGTTACGCAGACGGTAGCTCCCGGCACTGTCATCGGTGCCCGTCGCAAAGCGCGTCACCTTGGGCCTCACGAAAAACACCGTGCCGAACCCTGCCAATACCGTGACCCCGGCTGACAAGGACGTTTTGTAGGCTTCGCGTTCCTCATTCGAAACCGCAAACTCGTCGTCCTTTTCTGGCATCACCGGCACGAAGCGCACGCGGAAATAACGCTCTTTTTCGCGCTCGCCGAGGTACAACAGGCGCGTGCCCTGCATGCCTTCGGCCGGAACGATCAAGCGCGTCGGGCTGGCCATCAGGCCGTCACGAATGCTGGGGTCGGCGGCCGGCTTGAGCGCCACCTCTTCGGAGGTTCCGTCATTGTTGTAGAGGATTTCCTGCACCTGGATCCGTACAAAGGCGGTGCTGTCGCCAGCATTGAAGACCCGCTTGAGGTAGGTACTCTTATCGCCTTCCAGGTAGTCGTAGAACGCCCCGACGTTGAGGCTCGGGCCGGCGTGTGCCCACAGCGGCAAGCCGCCGAGCACCCACAGGGCCAACACATACTTGATCCACATAAAGCTCTCCGTTTACAGGTCCGAATCCCAGATCACCGTGACCTGCCCCGAATAGGTGCTGCCGCCCTGGCTGAGCATGGCGTCGACATGTTCCTTGGCGACCTCGAAATGCAAGGTTCCAGGGCGGCGGTTCACATAGAACCCCGGCTGGAATTGCTCGGTGCCGGCACCACTCAACAACAGCGGCTGGCGATTGACGGCAGAGCTGTCAGGGCGGTTCAGGCCGTGGGGCAAGGAGACACTGATATTCACGGGAACCTGGTGGTCGGCCGCGTTTCTCAAGGCGCAGGTATTGCCCATCACTCGCTCGCACTCCAACTGCATCTTGAAACGCGACGAAGCGGAAATATTGAAAGTCTGGTCGCGAAACAGCCGCGCCGGCTTGCGCCCTTGGTTCAGCCAAGCCTGCCAACCGCCTTGGGGTACCAGTTCAATGCGGGTGCCTCCCGGCGGCACCTCGACTTTCAGGTCGTGCTCCACACTCAAGGTGAAATTGAAGGTGAGGGCATTTTTCGAGGGGATCACGACATCGCCAAAATCGTAATCGCCACCGGGGCCCATGGTGTACGTAATGCTTCCGGTGTAGTGACCACTGGACATGCCCAACGGGTTGGGAGTGCGCAGTTCGTAGGCATACTCCATGGTGTTGTAACGCAGGGTCGCCAAGTCCTGGGACGGTTGCCGACTGCAGGGGCCCGCACCTTTGGGTGTCAGCCAGAAGTACGAGGCAAAGAAAGTGCCGGCAGCAAGGTGGCCGGTGCTCTGACAGGGCGCGGGCGCCGTCGTCCATCGACTTTGCCAGCTCACCCCAGGCTGTGCCCACGCCGAAACGCCAGGTGGCCGCGGCACATACCAAAGCGATCCGACGCCGGCGATCCTGACCTGTACGGTCTCGGTCTCCTGGGTAACCGTATGCGTCACGGTCAAGTCACGCCAATCAGACGGCACCTTGACCATGAAGCCTTGGCGCTCGTCCGAATGGTTGGCCTGGATGGGCGCAATGGCGGCTGCCGTGAAGTTGGTGTCGCGCAGGCTGAAGATATTCAACGCCTTGCACCGGGCCGGAATGTGCGCGGCGCAAATCGAACTGATCGGCGTGGTGTTCTCGAACCTGTTCACCATGGGGTTGCCGGGGTCCGGCCTGAACCGTGCGGTGATGTCCTCGTCGGCCAGCGCCGCGAAGGAACACAGGAGCATCGCCGTACCCACTACATGGCGTTGGGTGGCGCGGGAAAGAAGCGTTTTCATGACTGTGCGTGTTCTCATCTTCATGCTCAACCGGCAATCTGTTCGGTGACTGTGGACTCCGCCAACGTATCCGGCGTGCAGCGCAAGTCCCCGATCATCAGCACACTGTTTTCAAGGCGCGCCTTGGAAGGATCAAGCCTGAACTGGCAGAGCAGTTGGTTGTTGCGGCGCACTTCCAGGGTCGGCGAACTGGCATTCATTTCCAGGGAGAAGAACCCGTCGACCTCACTCACCCCACGCGTGGCGTGGTTGATCACATGCAGGCCCTTGAGCGGTTTACCCTGGGGGTCCACCAGGCGCCCGAGCACGGTGACGGTTTGCATCACGCTGACCTTGCGGTACTCCACGCCGCCCTTGTTCAGGTGGTAGCGCGTGCGCGGCGGTTGAATCGAGGCCGAGGGGGCGTGGTTGCCTTCGAAGTCGAAGCTCACCGAGCTGCCTTTGTAGGCGGTGATCGGGATGAAGTTTCGACCAGGGCGCAGGGCCGTGCTACCGCCGCTCAAGTCATCGGCGCGCAGGGCGATGTCGTCGACGTCGGTTTCGACATCCACGATCAACCCGGAGCCGGTGCCGTGGTATTGGCTGGTGAGCACCATTTTTTGTTGGCCCAGGGCAAAGGTGCTGTCCAGGTTCAGGCCGCCCGCCAGCTCATTGTTGAATGAGGAACGCTGGACGTAGCCGTCACCACTGACAAACTCGTTCTCGAAACTGGCCATGCCGGACAAACCGATGCCGTAGGTGTCAGTGGTCGCCGTGGCGGAGACGCTTTGCAGCATGTGGTCTTGCAGGTCCTTGCGGTAGGTCAGCGAGGCATTGTTGTCGCGGGTGCCCTCGCGGGAGGTACGCGTGCCGATGCTGGCGGACCACTGCTCGCCGGGGGCGCCGAGGGCCAGGCTGATGCTCAGGTCGACCCCACGGTTGCGCCGGTCGCCCGTGCTGGCGGTGGCTGGCCGGTCAAATACCGACACGCGCCAGTTGGCGTCGTTGCCAAACAGATGGGTGCGCTCGGTCCAGCCCAGGTCCAGGCCGACGCCTTCACTGTTGCCTTCGCTGTAGAACAGGCGAGCGTTGATCGAGCGCAGGTTGCTCAAGCGGTGGTTGACTGAAATCGATGAGTTACTGGTCTGGCCCACAAACACGTCGCGCTGGCGAATGCGCGTGCCATCCGGCAGGGTTTCATAGGTGTTACGGGTGTCTAGCCAGCTGCGCGTGTGGTTGAACACGACGCTTCCCAGGCCGTAGTTGTACAGGCCGTTGAGGTCGAGGCCGGTGCCGTATTTTTCCGTCCAGTAGACGTTGGCATACAGGCTGGCCTGGTCGGCGAGGGTCCAGTCGACCGAGGTGCCGTATTGCATGTTGTCCTTGACCTGGCGACCGGACGCCCCCAACACCACACGGGGGTGAGCCAGGTAGTTCACCGAGATGCCTGCGGTCGGGCTGCCGCTGCTCTGCTCATCAAAGTTGCTCAGCAGTTTGCTTTCCCGGCCAGCAAACAGGTTGTAGCGCCAGCGCTCGTCGTGGTTGCGCCAGTTGTTGGGCTTGTACACCAACTCCTGGGTGGTGCTGGTGATCTGGCCGTCCTCCACCAGGCGTACTTCCACTTCATAAATGCCACCGGGCAGCGGCCGCGTGTCCAGGCTGTGCAAGCCGCTGCTGACCGGCTGGGTGTTGATCAGCAGGCCATTGCGATAAATCTCCACCGCTGCCTGGCGGCTGGCGGTGACATAGATCGGGTAAACGGCAGGCTTGGAATTATTGATCATCAGGCTGTCGGAACTGCCATACATCACGCCCACGGCGGTGTCCGGGCTGGCCCCGAAGGTTCGCAACTGGCGGGTCAGGCCTTCGGCATTGGGTGTGAAATAGCCCAAGCGCAGGAAATTGCCCTGCAGTTCACGCTGGGTATAGAGCGCATACACGGCGTGGTTGAGGTCATCGTCGTCCGGCCCGCCGAGACGCGAGAACTGCATGTTCAGGGTCTGGCTCCACAGGCCCAGGCTGCTGCTGGCATCGATGCCGAAGCGCCCGCCCAGGTCCTGCCCTTCGCCACCGCTGAGGTTCATCTGGTTGCGCACGATCAGGCCAGTGCTGCCGCCGGTGGGCAGAAAGTAGTAGCGCTGCTCCTCGGCGTCGCGCTCGGCATTTTCGGTCAGCAGGGAAACCGTGGAGTTTTCCAGGTTGTAATGCACGGCCATGAGCCCGTCGGGGCAATTGGTTTCGCATGCCCCCAGGGGCACGCCTTGTTTCAGGTACTCGGCCCAGCGGTCACGCTCGTCATCCTTGATCACGCTGCCGTCATGGTCGGTAAAGTCGAGTAAGGTCAGCCCGTCATCACGGGTCAATACGATCATCGCCTCGGACACAAACTCTTGGTCCAGATCCACCTTGACTGCCAGGGGCACGTCGAAGAAATGCTCTTCAAAGTCCGCCGGAAGTCCCTTGGCCTGGGAAAGCAGACTACGAGGTGTAGTGCCGTCGGCAGTACCTGCCGCCAGCGCGTTCGCACAAAACAACAAGGCAAGCGCTGCCGCGATGGGAGTCATCGGGAACATGAACGGAATACTCTGATTTCGAATTTCAATACGAGAAAACCGGCCGACCGACAGACAGAGACTGACTGCCGACCGGTTTGACTACCGAGCCACAGGCCGGTGCTTACCGCTCAACGAGCCTGGCTTCACGGCGTGACGCGCGGCTCGTGGTCGAACACGATGGTGTAGTTGGTGGTGAAGAGCCCGGAAACGCCATCCGCAGGTTTGGCAGCGGCCACTACCAGGTCCGCCTGGGTACCTGGAGTGGAGCTGGCATCATCGACCACTTCCAGCGGCGAGCCGGTCAGTACGACACCGTTGAAGGTGTTGGTCAGTGCGATCGCGTCGCTACCGTTGGTCAACGAAGCAGGGCCGCCCTCGATGTAAGCCTTGATCGAGCCGTCGGTGTTTTTCACATCGTAGGTGGCGCGCAACTGGCTCAACTCGCCGGTGACGGTGTTGTAGTTCATGGTTTCGTCACGACCGAAGTTGGGGTCACGTGGCTGCGCGTGGAACTGCTTGGTCGGAATCGTTGCCTTGATGTTGATGACACTGCTGGCTTCACCTGCGGCGAACACGCTGGACGTGCTGAAAGCCAGTGCGAGAAACGGCAGTACGAAAGCGGTCTTCTTAAGCATTTTAAGTACCTGTTGTGGCATTAGATGTTGGTTGGGAAACCGATTTTCCCAATGCGACAAAACACGAATAAACCGGGTCTTGCGACGCAGGTAAATAGTGCTTGGAAATCACACTTGACGATGCCAGCAACCTCGCTTTAGCGCGTAATAAATCTCGACCCGACCAGAAAGAAAAAAACCTTAATATTCAATATTATAAATACTAACTGTCATCCACTAATTACATCCAAACATCACTGATACTACTTATATAAATCATAAAGCTGTAGGAGATCGGCCACACGACTAGAGCGGGCTTGAGTCTGCATACTTCTAGAGCAAACACTCCAACTAACAACTGTATTTAATATTCATGCAAATGCCATGTGTTCGCCCACTTAAAGGCGAGCAGTGCCACGCTCCGTTCACCCCTACCGACCACCCGCCAAGCGCAGATTTGCTTGCGCTACCGTTCGTCAGACGATTTTGCGCTCTTCATAAGATATATCTTAAGTTGTATCTTAATTAGACAGGAGAGAACGATCATGAGAGACCCTCATCACCACCGAGACCACGGTGACGACCGCGACGGCTTCGAGAAACGCCCCGTCCGCGAACGCGGCGGCCGTGGCCCGCGCGTCTTTGCGCCGGGCGACCTGAAGCTGCTGCTGCCCGCCCTGATCGCCGAACAGCCGTGCCACGGCTACGACCTGATCCGCCAGATCGAAGGCCTGTTTGACGGCGCCTACACCCCAAGCCCAGGGGTGATCTACCCGACGCTGACCTTCCTGGAAGAAAGCGAATTGATCAGCGGCGACGCCGAAGGCGGAAAAAAACGCTACACAATCACCGACGCCGGACGTCTCTTCTTAAGCGAACAGGCGGTTGCGCTGGACGGTGTGCGCATGCGCATCCAATTGAGCAAACGCTCGCTGCGCGGTCATGACCGCCCTGCGGAAATCCACGAGGCCGTGCACAACCTGCGCCATGCCTTGCATTCGCACCACGGGCGCTGGAGCCCGGAAGAAATCGTTCGTGTCGCGGCGCTGCTCAACGGCGCCGCCCAAGCCATTGCCGACGGGACAGCTCAATGAATACGCAAGCCATCCACCGTGTCACCCACGAAATCAAACGCCGCCGCCTTGAAGTATTGCGGGTAGTCGACCTCACCCCGCGCATGCGCCGCATCACCCTGGGCGGCCCGGAACTGGCGGGCTTTATCAGCCTGGGCAGTGACGATCACATCAAGCTGCTGTTCCCACAGAACGCTGCGGAACAAGCGGCGCTGGAAAGCCCGACCTTCAACATCAAGGGCGACGGCCCGCAGCCGGCGATGCGCGACTACACGCCACGCCGCTTCGACCTGGACATCGGCGAACTGGACATCGACTTCGTGCTGCACGGCGACGGCCCGGCCTCCACCTGGGCTGAACAGGCCAAGGTCGGCCAGCACCTGTATATCGGCGGGCCACGGGGCTCGATGATCGTGCCGGATATGTTCGACAGCTATTTGCTGATCGGCGATGAGACGGCGATCCCGGCCATTGCTCGGCGCCTGGAAGAATTACCGGCCGGGCGCAAGGTGCTGGCGGTGATCGAAATCGCCAATGCGGCGGAACGGCAGGCACTGGCAAGTGCTGCCGATGTGGAGGTGAAATGGATCGTGCGCGGCCAGGACGACCTGCTCGACACCGTGCAGAAACTGACGCTGCCGAGCGGTTCGTTGTACAGCTTTGTCGCCACCGAAACCAGGCTGTCGCGCCAGGTCCGCCGGGTGCTGCTGGACACACACAAGGTCAATGAGGCGTTCCTCAAGGCGGTGGGTTACTGGCGTGCGGAAGGCAGCGAAGAGGAGTAAGCCTCAGGGCACCCCCATTACAAGGACGCCGCTGCCGCTGACAACCCCAGCGGCAGGCAGTGAACCGAAACGCCGTACGAGGGAAAACGTCACATCGTCGCTCCCCACACTGTTGGTGATTTGGGTCAGGAATGAACCACCGACTTGAACCGCGCTTGCGCCACGAACCAGGGCCGTGCCCACGTCCGGGTTGGTCATGCGCAGCAGGCGCGTGTCGAACGACGAGGCGGTACCTTTGTAGGTGATGGTGATCGGCGTGGTAATCCCGCCGTCCGGGCATGAATAGGTGAGCCGGCGGTTGCTGCGGATGGTCGTGGTCAGCGGATCGGTACCTATTGCTCTTTGGTGCACATTGCCGAAGTTGATCTCGATCGGGTTGTTATTGTTGATCGTGCAGGTGGACGGGGAGATGGTGAAGTTGTTGGCAGCCGTATACGTGACCGTGAGTTGCGGCCGTGTCGCGTCGTAATTGTTCGAGCTGGTGAGACGCAACAGGCCGAGGGTATCTCCTGTTCGTATATCGATCGGATTGGAGGGACTGTGACGCACCAGGATGTAAGGGGTGATATTGATCGGATAGCCGATCCCGTTGTTGGGCATGGTAGCCACCCGTATACCCGCCGGAACCGGGGTATTGAGGAAAGCGCCATTGATACGCAAACCACTCCGTTCACTGACGAACTTGGGGCCGGATGTCCAAGGTGTCCCAGAGGCATTGCCGGTTTCCCAATAGTCCGCCCCCCAAGCCGGGCCTGCTCCAGCCGTAAACCGACATTCGAGCCGGGCACCTTCCATCAGGATCCTCGTGCGATCCGCATCGAGTCGTACCGTTACGGGGACGGTCAGATGAGTGACGCGCGCCCACTCACCGCCATTGACCCGACAGTCTACGGCCTGCGCGGTCGTGCTGACGCCAATCAGCAGGAGAAGCACAATGGCGCTGTCATATAGTCGTTTCATGTTGATCTCTCGTTGCTTATCTACACAGGCGCCATCCAGCGAACAATCAGTTCGTGCAGACCTGATTGATCTGGAGCCCCATGCGTATGCGCCCGGTTGTCGAGCGTTTGAATTACGGATAATCCAGCGTAAAAGTAGAAGTCGCGGTATAGCTGCCGTGCCCTATGGTCTGGTCCCTGATGGCCATCGGCTCCCCTTGCACGTAGGCTTTGAGTTCGATGACATTGCTGCCATTACTCAGTACCTGTTCGTCGCTGGTTTTATTCAGCGGCAAGGGCTTGTTACCCAGCGTCTCTATACCGATCCCGATACCGGAGGCGCCGCTTCCACCATCGAGTGCGAGCAACCCCGGAAGCTCCCGGTTTTCTACGCCGCCGAACGTGATAGTCACCGTGTCGCCGATGGTGGTGTCGCAGTCCTCCAGGTGCAGCTTGAAACCTTTGCCCACCGAACGCGTATTGATGTAGAGGTGCTTGCTGGTCAGGTCCCAGAGTTCCAGGCTGATTGCCTCGTCACCCGGGCGGATGGTGCAGGCTTCTTCAACCAGGTTGCCCTTGAAATTCAGGTTATCCGCCGCGTGTGCTTCGCAGATCAGGCCGAGGGCCGGCAGGCACGCCAGCACGGCGTACAGCCTGGCCCTATGAACAGTTTCATGTCCCATATCCAACTCCTACTGGTACTCGGCCAACAACGTCGCCACCGCGGTAAACCTGGCGGGGGCAAGCGTTGCACCGGGCTGTTTGACCGGCACGACTTCCAATACCGGCGGGGAAGACAGGGTGATGTCCAGTGGCGTATTGAGTCGAAACGGCAGGTTGTTTTGGAATATCCGAATACCCAGGTCAGGTGCACTGGTCTGCAATGCCGCGCCGTCGAACGTCGTGGGGGTACCGTTGACACTCAACTTGAGTACCCACGGGAGCGTGTCGACGCCACAATTGATGGTGTAACCCACCCCCCGGCGATATTTCACCCCATCGACCCGCTTGACCCCCACATCCCCAAAGTCGACTTCAATCTTGTTGCCCGCATCAATGGTGCAGGGCGGGGGCTCGTTAAGCGTTCCGCTGAACGTTACGTTGGCCGACGCACTATGGCAGAGGCCGATGGAACACAAAGCGAGCAAGGCTCGCTGCTGCCAGCATGTCATTGCGCGCTCCTCATCACTGGTAATCGATCACGAAGGTGGCGGCAGCGTCGAATGCGCCTCCCACCAGCCGGCTGCCCGCGCGCTTGACAGGCACCGCCTGCACCACGGGAAAGTTCGGATAGGTAAAATTCACGCTCGAATTCAGCGCCCAGTCAGCGCCATTGAGCGACAGCTTGACCCCCAGGTCCGGGTTGCGGGTCGAGAGCACACGCCCATCGAACGAAGCCCCGGTCCCCCTGAGCTGGAGAGTCATCGCGTTACTGAACGGGGCGTCACAGGTGACGGTGTAAGGCACGTTGCGACGGTAGTTGACCCCGTCGATCCGTGACGTAAGAAGGTCATTGCCAAAAGGCACATTGAGCGTACCGCCGCCATTGATGACGCAGGGCGGAGGCGCAATGATGACTGCGCGGATGATCAGGCTGGTCTCGGCCTGCGCGCCTTGACTGACCGCCCACAACAGGCCCCCCACGATAAGAATGGCCCGCGAGCCGACTGACTTAGCCATTGTTTTGCCCTTACTCATAACTGAGCCTGAAATCCACCACGGCCCGAAACGCTCCGCTGGTCAACGGCGCGGAGGTACGCGTGGGTTGAACATTCCACGTCTGGGTCGTGCTGCCCTCGCTCAGAAACAACGGTTCGCCCTTGAAGCCCAGCTGTACATCGCGCCCCAGGGCATCGGTCAACCGCAGTCCCATCCCGGTGATGCCTTGCACTTTGACCAGTCGTGGGTCGTCGGCATCGGCAGGGGCAACAAACGTCACCGACAACACCGGTTGGTGAGCGCTCCATGCCAGGTTCCCGGTACGTTCGCTGCGGATACTGCCTGCGGTGCGCTGGCAATCCTGAAAACGCAGTTGAAACGGCTTCGATGGGGCCTGATCGCCAGGTCGTTGCAGCTGACTGGCAGACACGGCGCCCAAGTCGACCGTTTGATGCAACGATGTCATCTCCAGCGTGCAAGGGGACTCATGCATGGATCCGGAAACGTTCAACCGGCCACGCTGGCCATCGATTCCATCGTCATCCTCGGCGCCCGCGCGCGTTGCCAGGACCAGTAACACACAGCCCAGGACTTTCACGTTGTGCAACTTCATGACGCTCTCCCGCTGCAGGCTGCTACTCATTAGGCGTCGAGACTTGCAAGTTCACCTTGCATGTTTCGCCCGTGCAGGTGAACGCCAGTAATGGACGCCCGCCGTAGTCATTCACGTAGGCCAGGTAGGGTGAATTGCCCAGCGCTTTGGCCGTCGGCCCCAGGGTTTGCGTGCCTTTAGGCGGGATCATCACGGGCTCGAAACCCGGCACGGTCTTGCCGTCTTTGCTGCTGCGAGCATCCACCAGAGACACGTAGTAAGGCGTAGGGTTGTTCACCTGGTAACGGTCGCCCTGGCGGGTCAGGGTCAGCTTTTCCTGCCAGGGGTTGGACAGGTCTTGCTGACTGGGAGCGATGGCCTGCGGTCGGTAGAACAATTTAATCCGGGTCTGCAGCGCGATTTGCAGGGTGTTGGATTTGTCGCTGCGCGGTGGAATCTCCCGCAGGTTGAAGTAGTAGACCGTCTCGCGATCCTGCGGCAACGACTTGGCCGCCGGCAACGCCTGCACTTTCACCTGGCTTTGCTTGCCGGGCTCCAAGCGTTGAACCGGCGGCAGCACGATCAAGGGCGAGGTGATCTTGTTGCCCTCCTCGTCCTCGATCCAGCCTTGGGCCAGGTACGGCAGTTGGGTGTTGTTATTGGTGATATTCACGCTGGTCGCATCCTTGCCACCGTCAAAAATCACCCGGGTTCGGTCCAGGCCAACCGCGGCGCCGGCACTCTGGCTCAGACCCAGAGCCAGCAGTGCGAAGACCAGGAGTGTGGGGTGCGTATTGAGCATCATCAGGCGTTGTTCTCCGTATCGGTACGCTTCCCGGTCAGCGCTGCTGGCTCGGGTGAGGATTGATCAGTGGCTACGCTCTGGCAGCGCAATTGCAAGGCATCGGTCAAACTGTCTGCGGGCAGCGCGACGGGCAGCGTGAGCAGGCAGCGTTCGATGCCGCCCCAACTGACGATCATTTGCTCACCGGCCTGAATACCGCTCAGGTAAACAGCGCCACCGTCGTTCACAATCCCGGTGTCCTGCTGTTTGGTGTTCTTCACCGTCGCGCCGAAGGGCGGTGCACTGCCATCCGGCAGGCGCAGGACAGCCATGGCCTTCTCACCGGCAATCACGTCCAGGGACCGATAACCAATGGCCCCTTCGGTAAGGGTCAGTTGGGTCACCGATTGAGTGGCTTCAACGTTGCTCGGCAGGTTCTCCAGGTCGACACTGGCGGCCGTACGCTGGTAGCTGCTGATATCGGAAATCACTGCCTTGCCGAACGCGTTGGTGCGGGTCGATGTGCCGTAACCACGCACAGGCACATCGGGCACACCTCCGGTGTCGAGCATCAGGCGGGTGCCACCGGTGCCATTGGTTCGGTGCAGCGCCGCACCGTAGGGCGTGAGCGTGCCGCCGCCGCGAATGGATGCACTGAGGGTCCTGCCACTGCCTTCCTGGGTGCTGGCGCTGAGATCGATGTCGGCCTGGTCGCCGATATGACTCAGATAGCCGCTGGCGGAGCGGTCGCTTGCATTGAGCTGGTAACTGTTGCGCTCATCGAGGCGATCGCTGTAGCGCGTCGAGAAACTCTCTTTACCCGAGGTCCTGTTGGCGTCCAGCGACAGGGTGCCGCTGCGCCCCAACGGCAGGCTGACCGTCAGCGCCATTCCGTTATCCTTGTAGGCATACTCCTGGGTGCGAAACATGTTCAGGGACAGGCTCATGTTCCTGACGGTTCCCACATTGAAGTAGCGCGACATCGACAGGTTCCAACGCTGAGTGTCCGGGCGCCCCCAATACGTCTGCTTGTTGTAGCTGGCGTAGACGGTCGCCCCAAGGTCACGAAACTGCTTGTTGAGCGTCACCGTATACAGGGCCTTGCTGTCGCCAATCGGCTTCCAGCCCTCGATGTATTCACCGCGCTCGATCCCGCCGCGCTCACCGTTCAACCCGTAATGACGGGCGTCCAGGTACTCGCTCATGCTCAAGTAGTTTTTCTCGGAAAACCGGTAACCGGCAAACGTGACCTGGCTGTCGTACTGCTCGAAGTGCTTGGAGTATTGAAGGCGGTAGGATTTGCCCGAGAATGTCTGGTTCCACACACTGGCGTGGGACTGGGTGGCATCCAGCGATACGGCGCCGAACGCCAGCAGGTCGCGACCGACCCCGACAGACAATGCGCGGTAGTTGTTATCCGTTATCCCGCCGCCAAACAGCGACCAGCCATTGCTGATCCCCCAGGAGAATTCGCCGGTGCCGAAAACGCTGCCGTTGGCACCGTACTGAAGATCGGACGGGCGCCCGGTCGCCAGCTTGTATCGAACGTGCCCAGGACGTGTCAGGTAGGGAACGCCTGCCGTATCGATCTGGAAGGTCTGAACCGAACCGTCCTGCTCCTCGACCCGCACATCCAGAGTGCCACTCACGGCGTCGCTGAGGTCCTGAATGCGATAAGGGCCTGCGGCGACCAGCGTTTCATACAGCACGCGGCCCTTCTGGCTGATGATGATTCTTGCGTTGGTCTTGGCGACCCCGACGACTTCCGGTGCGTAGCCACGCAGGTTGGGTGGCAGTTGGCTTTGATCCGAGATCAGCGAAGCCCCGGTAAAACGGAAGCTGTCGAAGATGTCCGAGTACAGGTAGTCCTCTCCGACCGTCAAGCGTGCCTTCAGTGCAGGCACTGCGCGATAGGCGTAGTAACGACTCCACTCCAACTGTTGTTGATCCCTGGGTGCCCCCTCCACGCCTTTCTCGATCCGCCCCTGCCAGTCGGCCCTCAGGCGCCAGGCCCCGGCATTGGCGCCAAGGGTTCCGTTACCACTGAGGTTGTTGCGGGTGCCGTCATTCTTTTGATAGCTGGACTGCGCCGTCATGTTGTAGTCAACCAGCAGCCCCGGCACCCCCTCATCCCACCGGGACGGCGGATCCCAATGGATGGCGCTGTACTCGAGGTAGGCCTGGGGCAGGTTGATGTTCAGTGTGGAGGTGGCCAGGTCGCCACTGACCTCCATGCCAGGCAAACTTTCGGTATCCAGGCACTCGCCGTTTTTCCACCATTTGAGTTTGGCCGCGTCCGACGCCTTGAGACCCAATTGATCGACAAGATCCAGCGATAAACATGCCTGGCTGCCTTTAGGGTCATTATCGGGGGGATAGAAAGCCACCGATTGCTCAGCAATGGGCTGGGCATTGATCTGCACTACCATCGAATAGGTGCCCGGCAGAATAAACCCGCTGCGGGCAAACTGAGACAAGTCAATATTAGTGCGATCACTCAGATCAAGAACATCAGTATTAAACTCAATATCCCCAGCAGCCAGTGCAGTGCCTGCCAATGATATCAACCCGCCAAAAAGGCTTGGGCGCAGCGTATTTTTGACCTTCGCTGTATTTAACATGCAAGCAACCCATCAACGTTCAAAAATATTCCAACTTGAACCGCACGGCAGTACGGTGGGCTCCGGCCACTATGGGCAATCCGTTACCGACAAAATGAAGCGTGTAGTGCAGCGTCATATCGCCTTCCGTTAACGGATGTGGAGTCATCGGCTGACCCGGAACACTTAACTGGCCAGCGGAATCCTCAATATTCATCGCAACGCCTTGGGAGCCACCAAAGACCGCAAAAGAACGACCGCCTCTGTCGGTGGGGCCGTCAAACGTCACCCGAAGGTGCTGCCAGTCGGGCAGCGTCACCCCTGGACGGGATGGATCGGTACGACTCAAGGTGCAATTGACCAGGCGCAACTGGAAGGACTGGTCCTGGCCCCTGGCGCGCCGCAGGAACCGGCCAATGGGCTCGGGGTCCGTATCGATGGTTTGATCGACGCTGACCAACTCCAGCCCGCAGGCCGAGTCGACGACCTCTCCTCCCAGCGTGACAAGCCCATCACCTTGAGCAGGCTCCTGGGCAACCACCCCAGGGCTGATGAACATCGCCAAAGAAGAGGAGATAGCGAGACTTATGAATGTTTTCACCTGTGCCTCCACCAGCCTCCCCCGCCACGCTGGGTGGCGGGGGAAAACGCTTACTGATAAGCCAAGGTGAAGTTGGTCACCGCGCTGAAGTCGCCTGGCACGATGTCGCCCGTGGCAGCGCCTTGTACATAGGCACCGAACTCCAGCGTGTTGTCACCGGCGGCAATCACTTGCGGCGTGGTAGCCACGCCCAATTCAACGGGTTTACTGCCATGGGTCATCATGATGCCCACATTGCCCGCGCTCCCGACGGTGCCCAGTGCACCCGGCACAACGCTCGATGGCGCTCCGGTGAAGGTGGTGGTCACGGTGTTATCGGTGAGACCCGCCAGGTCGCAGCCCTCAAGTTCAATCAGCAGGCGACGCGGCTCGGACTTCCCGCCCGCTTGCAATTGATGTTTGGCGATCGCGCCAAGGGGAATGGTCTGATCGACCGAATCAGGCTTGATAGAGCAGGCACCCGAATGGACCGACCCCAAGAACGTGACAGTTCCGTCCGCCGCCTGGGCAACGGACATCGACCCCACCAACAGCCCGATAGAGAACAGCGCGGTTTTCATTTTAGCTTTCATTTATAGATGCCCACATTAGTAATAAACGTCGTTTAAGTGATTCCGCCGCCGTGGCGCACAGAATTCCTCTATTTATTCCAATTACTTGTATTGCAAACCAGCTCATTTGAAGCCAGGCGATTATCCCGACCAGATTCCAAAAACATAAGTCGGCCAGTTCTTCTAATTACGTAGCCCTGCAACACTTAGACACATAGGAAAAACATGGCAAATTGCCAAAACTTTAAAAACATCCGTAAGAATTGGACTACATCGGCCTTAGTTGCAAAAGCTTGTCTTCAGATATAACTGTAAGAGAGGGATTACACTCAACGAAAAATAACAATATTTACTGGAGCACATCAACTAACGTGTTGATAAGTGCGCGACGTGGCGAAACACCGCTCAATGGAAAACCATGGACGGTGCGCAGCGGGGGGAATGACGAGGCTTAAAGCCTGGGAGAAGGGAGTTGCTCCCTGCCCAGAGATCCGTACAGGTTAAATTCGGGGTGACTTCAAGGTCTTGTCCAGGCCGACCGCCGCCAGGGCAACCAGCACGAACCCCAGCAGGATCCCCCCGGCATTCACAAACACTTGTGGATAACCCAGGGTGCCGACATCGATGAACGGGTACTGGTACTGCCCGAGCAAATCCCCGCGCAGCAGCACATAGCCGAAGTACACCAGCGGGTAGATGACCCACAGGCCAATGTGCTTGAGGTGCAACTGGCCCTTGGGCACGCAGCGCCACCAGTACAGCACGAACAGCAGCGGCATCACGTCGTGCAGCAGTTCATCGGCGATCCATTGAAAGCCTTCGGGCTGCCACAGATGCCGCAGCAACAGGCTGTAGGCCAAGCCGACCACCACGATGCTGACGGCGATGCCGCTGCTGACGCCGGGGGCGAGGAAAAACCGCCTGGCTGCAGAATCGCGCTTCACCCACGCATAGCTCAGCACCACCGCTGCCAGGGTATTGGTCAGCACCGTGAAGAAACTGAAGAAGTTGATCAGCCCGCCGAGCAGACTGGCGCCGGACTCCCAGCGCGAATAGAAAATCAGGTATTGCTGAATCGCCAGGCCCACCCAACCGGCCAGCGCCGCTGCCGCCACATACCGCTTCATGAGGTCAATCCAGCGGGCGTTTGGTGCGCATCAGCTTGACGTACAAGCCTTCGACCTTCTCCCGCGCCCATGGGGTCTTGCGCAAGAAAGTCAGGCTCGACTTGATGCTCGGGTCGCTCTTGAAGCAACGGATATCAATGCGTTCGGCCAGGCCTGCCCATTCGTAGTGTTCCACCAGGGTGGTGAGGACGTGTTGCAGGGTCACGCCGTGGAGGGGGTCGTTGTTTGTCGCGGTCATGCCGGGCCTATGAAAAAGTGCTCACGAAGGCGCACACCTTATCACTCCGCCCTGGCAGGTAAAAAAAGTTCCCGCTCCCGGCAAAAAAAGAGATGTTATATTGTAACTATAAATCTCAAATCTTTTCGTCGTTTTGCCAAGGAATGTCCGATGTCCCTCTCCTCCCTGTGGCGCTTGTCGCCGCTCGCCGCCGCCCTGTTGATCAGCTCGGAAGCCCACGCCCTGGAACTGCAACCCCAAGTCATCACCGGCAACCCGCTGGGCAGCGAGCAACTCGCCTCGCCGACCACCGTGCTGGAGGGCGATGAGCTGACCCTGCAACAAAAAGGCAGCCTCGGCGAAACCCTGAACAAGCAGCCGGGCGTGTCCTCCTCGTACTTTGGCCCAGGCGCCAGCCGGCCGATCATTCGTGGCCAGGACGGCGACCGTATACGCATTTTGCGCAACGGCGTGGGCGCGCTGGATGCGTCGTCGCTGTCCTATGACCACGCGGTGCCGCTGGACCCGGTCAACGTCGAACGCATTGAAATCGTACGCGGCCCGGCAGCGCTGTTGTATGGCGGCAGCGCCATCGGTGGCGTGGTCAACACCTTCGACAACCGCATCCCCACCGAAGCCATCGAGGGCATCCACGGCGCCGGTGAATTGCGTTACGGCGGCGCCGATACCACGCGCAGCAGTGCGGGCAAGCTGGAAGCCGGCAATGGCACCTTCGCCTTGCACCTGGACGCCAACGCGCGGGAATTCAACGACCTGAAAATCCCCGGCCAGGCCCGCAGCCGCCACGCCCCGGACAGCGATGACGCACCCGGCAGGAACGGCCGCCTGGGCAACAGCGACGGGCGCCAGGACGGCGGTGCGGTAGGCGGCTCCTACACCTGGGACGACGGTTACGCCGGGCTGTCCTACAGCAACTACGACAGCAACTACGGCTCGCCGGCCGAGCAGGAAGTGCGCATCCGCATGAAGCAGGATCACTACGCCTTTGCGTCCGAGATCCGCAACCTGCAAGGCCCGTTCACCTCGGTCAAACTCGACGCGGGCTACACCGACTACGAGCACCGCGAAATCGAAGGCGGCGAAACCGGCACGATCTTCAAGAACAAAGGCTATGAAGCCCGCGTCGAAGCGCGTCACCAGCCCGTTGGCCCGTTCGATGGCGTGGTGGGCGCCCAAGTAACCCGCAACGAATTCTCGGCCCTCGGTGAAGAAGCCTTCGTGCCGCAGACCGACACCAACGCCGGCGCGCTGTTTATCCTCGAAGAAATGCAGGCCACCGAGCGCCTCAAGCTCAGCCTCGGCGGGCGCCTGGAGCACACCAGCGTCGACCCGGACGCCAAGGGCAACGCGCGTTTTGCCGGTGCCGACAAGACCAACGACTTCACCGCCGGCAGCCTGTCGTCCGGCGCGGTGTATACGCTGACGCCCATCTGGTCCCTGGCCGCGACCCTGGGCTACACCGAGCGCGCGCCGACCTTCTACGAGCTGTATGCCAACGGCGCCCACGTCGCCACCGGCACCTATGAACTGGGCGATGCCAACCTGAAAAAAGAAAAGGCCGTGTCCAGCGACCTGGCCCTGCGCTTTGACAATGGCACGCACAAGGGCAGCTTCGGCGTGTTCTACAGCCGCTTCTCCAATTACATCGGCCTGCTGGGCACGGGTCGTACGCTGAACGATGAAGGCGAAGAAGACGCGGATGGCATTCCTGAGTACGAATATTCCGGCGTGCGGGCACGTTTCGCCGGCTTCGAAGCCCAGGATCACATCAAGCTCGGCGAAGGCGCCTACGGCAAATTCGCGCTGGAGCTGTCAGGCGACTACACCCGCGCCACCAACCTCGACACCGGCGAAGCCTTGCCGCGCATCGCCCCGTTGCGCTTGAACAGCGGTTTGCTGTGGGAACTGGACCGCTGGCAGGCACGCATCGACGTCGAACACGCCGCTGGCCAGGGCCGTGTGCCGGATAACGAAAGCGGCACCGATGGCTACACCACATTGGGCGCGAGCGCCGGTTATCACTTCAATGTCGGCGGCAGCCAATGGCTGGCGTTTGTGAACGGTGAAAACCTGACCAACCAGACCGTGCGCTATGCCAGCTCGATCCTGCGCGATATCGCGCCGGCACCGGGACGCAGTGTGCAATTGGGCATCCGCACCACCTTCTAAACACACTGAAATTCCCCTGTGGGAGGAGGCTTGCCCCTCCCACCGTTATTTGGCAGCGACGATCTGTCACTGTTACCAAATCGGAAATGATGCATCTTGCGATTTGCGCTTTCTCTCGGCGCGTCCGCGCTTTATCCTTGTCGGCAATAAACTGAAACGTTTCACTTCCCCGGTCGATCCTATCTTGCTGATTATTCCTGCCCACCAAGACAGCGCTGTCTTACACCGACCCGCGCCTGGGGATAAATCGCCCGCCTGTGGATAACCCCCGCTTTCCCCAGAAAAACCGAATTAACGCTGAACCAAGCCCGTGCCGAATCGTCATCTACAGTGAATGAAGCACGGGGTTACACAATTATTCCAACGTCACGGAGAAACACACTATGAGCACTGATGGTGCTTCGAGCCCAAGCCGCCTGCTGCCCAGGCTGCTGGGGATCTTGCTGCTGATCATGGGCTTGGCCTTGCTGGCCGGCGGCGTCAAGCTGAGCCTGCTCGGCGGGTCGCTGTACTACCTGCTGGCCGGTATCGGCATCACCCTGACCGGCCTCCTGCTGCTGGCTACCCGCCGCGCAGCGCTGGGCCTGTACGCGCTGGTGCTGTTCGCCAGTACCGTGTGGGCCTTGTGGGAAGTCGGCCTGGACTGGTGGCAGTTGGTGCCGCGCCTGGCGCTGCTGTTCGCCCTGGGCATCGTCATGCTGCTCCCGTGGTTTCGCCGTCCGTTGCTGCGCGGCCAACCTGCCCCGCTGGGCACTGGTGCGCTGAGCGTGGCCGTGGTGCTGGCCGGTGCAACCGCCCTGGCCAGCCAATTCACCAACCCCGGTGAAATGGTCAAGACCGGCCAACTGGACCGCGACGCGGTACCGGGCATGGCCAGCGCTGCACCGTCCCAGGCCGATGGCGACTGGAACTCCTATGGCCGCTCGGCCTACGGTGATCGTTACTCGCCGTTGGCGCAGATCACTCCGGAAAACGCGCACAAGCTGGTACCGGCATGGACCTATCGCACCGGCGACATCCCCGGCCCGAACGATCCAGGCGAGACCACCGCGGAAAACACCCCGCTGAAAGTCAACGGCATGCTCTACGTGTGCACGCCCCACAGCCAGGTGATTGCGCTGGACCCGGACACCGGCAAGGAAATCTGGCGCTTCGATCCGAAGATCAGCAGCCAGGGTGCCGAGAACTTCAAGGGTTGGGCGCACATGACCTGCCGTGGCGTGTCGTATCACGATGACGCCGCCTACGCTTCCGAGCAGAGCCCGACCGGCAGCGCCAGCCCGGCCGCCGCGCCGAATGCCTGCCCGAAACGCATCTTCGTGCCGACCGCCGACACCCGCCTGATCGCCCTGAACGCCGACACCGGCAAGATGTGCGAAGACTTCGGTGACAAAGGCCAGGTCGACCTGCGTGCCAACATCGGCAGCTTCGCCCCAGGCGGTTACTACTCCACTTCGCCACCGGCCGTGACCAAAAACCTGGTGGTGATCGGTGGACACGTCACCGATAACGTCTCCACCGACGAGCCCAGCGGCGTGATCCGCGCGTTCGACGTACACACCGGCAAGCTGGTGTGGAACTGGGACAGCGGCAACCCGGACGACACTACCCCGTTGGCCGAAGGCAAGACCTACACCCGCAACTCGCCGAACATGTGGTCCATGTTCGCCGTGGATGAAAAACTCGGCATGCTCTACCTGCCGATGGGCAACCAGATGCCCGACCAGTACGGCGGCGATCGTACCGACGATTCCGAGAAATACGCTGCGGGCCTGACCGCCCTGGACATCGACAGCGGCCACGTGAAGTGGACCTTCCAGTTCACTCACCATGACCTGTGGGACATGGACGTCGGCGGCCAGCCGTCGCTGATCGACATCAAGACCGAAGCCGGCGTGAAGCAAGCGGTGATGGCGTCGACCAAGCAAGGCAGCATCTACGTGCTGGACCGCGCCACCGGCCAGCCGGTGGTGCCGATCCACGAAGTGGCCGTGCCCCAGGGCGCTGTCGCGGGCGACCGTACTTCCCCGACCCAGCCGAAGTCCGAGCTGAACTTCATGCCACCGCCCCTCAAGGAGCGTGACATGTGGGGCGTGACACCGTTCGACCAACTGCTGTGCCGCATCGATTTCAAATCCATGCGCTACGACGGCCCGTTCACCCCGCCATCGCTGCAAGGTTCGATCGTTTACCCAGGTAACTTTGGCGTGTTCGACTGGGGTGGTATTTCCGTCGACCCGGTACGCCAGATCGCCTTCGTGAACCCGAGCTACATGGCGTTCAAATCCAAGCTGATCCCGGCGGCCGATATCGCCAAGCAAGGCCCTCGCGTCAGCGAAACCCAGGGCGTGCAGCCGAACAAAGGCGCGCCGTACGGCGTGATCCTCGAAGCACTGCTGTCGCCCCTGGGCCTGCCGTGCCAGGCACCGGCGTGGGGTTATGTGGCCGCGGTCGACCTGACCACCCACCAGACTATCTGGATGCACAAGAACGGTACCGTGCGTGACAGCTCGCCGGTTCCTGTTCCGCTGACCATGGGCGTACCGAGCTTGGGCGGCACCTTCACCACGGCCGGTGGCGTGTCGTTCCTCAGCGGTACCCTCGACCAGTACCTGCGGGCCTATGACGTGAAAAACGGCAAGCAGTTGTGGGAAGGCCGCCTGCCAGCCGGCGCGCAAACCACCCCGATGACCTACACCGGCAAGGACGGCAAGCAATACGTGCTGGTCGTGGCGGGTGGTCATGGTTCCCTGGGGACTAAGCAGGGTGACTATGTGATGGCGTTTAAACTGCCGGATTAAGCAAGACTGGCGGTAAAACAAAGGCGGCTACCCTCAACAGGTAGCCGCCTTTTTCATGTGTGATGCAGGACTGAATGTGGTGTTCAGCAGACTAGTGCTCGATCACTTCTCCACGCATCGCAGCCAGCCGGGCAATCAATCGATTTTGCACCGCTACCGCAATGCCCTCGCGGTCCATCGCCTTGATCAAATCCTCCACCAACGCATTAAAGTCACTGCGGCTCACGTTCTGGCCCTTGTGACTCTCGGCCATGCTGTCACCGGTGTAGGTGCACGGCCCGCCTGCCTCGACGCAGAACTGTTCGATCAACTTGTTGCGCAAACGCTGGATATCGATGCGTCGGAAGCGTTCGACAATGCGCTCATCGCGGGCAATGTTGAGCAGCATGCCTTCGACAATCCGCGTGATGCCGGGCATGGCGCCGAGGTCGCGGTACAGGCTGTCGTCCTTGGGCGGTTGCTGGGCGCAGGCGCTGAGCAGCAGCACCAGGGCGATGGGTAGAAAGCGCATCAGAAACTCCCCTGCACCGACAGGTAGGTGCCGTTCTGGTTATCCAAGGTCGCGATTTCGCCGAGGCGGGCGTAGGCCAGCACAAACGACAGGTGTTTATTGGGAAAGTAGCCGACAAACACATCGGCCCAGTCGCTTTCGCCGGCGAACGACAGGTTGTCGGGTTTCTCGCGGTACTCCACGCCCACCGCCCAGCGCGGGTTGAACAGCAGCGCCAGCGAGCCTTCCTTGAGCAGGCTGCGGCTGTCGCGACGGTCGCCGCCAAAGCCGAGCAGGCCGGTTTCGTTGGCGCGGCTGTAGCGCAGGCTGGCGTTGACCAGCACGTTGTAGCCAAACGCGGCGCCCATGAACAAGCGGCTGGCGGCGAGGTAGCCCTCCACATCGCTGTCGCGCTTGGCGCCGACCAGGCTGGGGATATCGAAATTGGTCTGGTGCTTGTATTCCAGGCCGAGGGACACCTGCGGCAAGCGGTCGTAAATCACATCACCGAACAGGCGAACCTTCACGCCCAGTACATCCTGGCCGAGGTTGTCTTCGGGCAGGTTGAGCTTATGCACCAGGCTACCGAGGTCAAAGCGCTGGCGGGCGAAAGACACTTCGACCCGGTTGTCATAGGCCAGCGCCAACCCGACCACGTCCAGCCGATAATCCGGCAGGTTGACCGTGGTGGCGAACGCCGTGGCACCCCACTCATGCTGTTCGCCGTAGCCGGTCAACACCGCCCACGGCGTGATCCCACCGCCGGCCGTACCCTCGATGCTGCTGGCACCGCCGGTGGCGATCAGGCGACCGTTATCGGCCAGGGTGGTTTGCACCGTCAGGGCGGCCAGGCAGCCGATCACTAGAGAAAGACGCACGTCAGCCACTCAATGAACCAGGGAAGTTTGCGCACTGAGGGGCAAGGCCACCCAGGCTTCGAAAGCGTCGGCGCTCAAGGGCCGGCTGATCAGATAACCCTGGGCCGTATCGCACTGCCAGCGTTCCAGAAGACGCAGGCTGTGGGCGTATTCAACGCCCTCGGCGACCACTTTGAGGCCCAGATTGTGGCTCATCTCGATGGTGGAACGCACGATCACTGCGTCTTCACTGGTTTCATCGAGGTTGCGCACAAAGGATTGGTCGATCTTCAATTCTTGCACCGGCAAGCGCTTGAGGTGCGCGAGGGACGAGTAGCCAGTGCCGAAGTCATCCACCGACAGGCTGATGCCGCAATCGCGCAGCAGGTGCAGGACTTTGAGGGCTTTTTCCGGCTCGCGCATCACCGCGCTCTCGGTGATTTCAAACACCAACTGCTCCGCCGGCAAGTTATAGCGCCGCAACAACGCCGAGACGCGGTGAGCCAGCTCATCGCCGAGCAAGTCGTCTGCCGAGATGTTCAACGACAGCTGCAGGTACAGGCCACGGCGGTTCCATTCACACAACTGACGAATGCCTTCCTCGATCACCCAATGGGTCAACAACTGGATGCTGCCCGAGCGTTCGGCCAGGGGGATAAACTCCGCTGGCGAGACCATGCCGAACTGCGGGTGCTGCCAGCGCAGCAAGGCTTCGGCCTGGCGCACATGGCCTTGGCGAATGTCCAGCTTGGGCTGGTAATGCAGCAGCAGTTGGCCCTGGTTGGGCGCGTGACGCAGGTCGCGGATCAGGGTGATCTGGCGGCGGTGCGCGAGGTCGCGGCCCTGCTCGTAGATTTGCAGGCGGCCGGGCATTTGCGCGGCGTCTTTCATGGCGATGGCTGCGCGCTCGAGCAAGGTGTGCGGGCTTTCGCCATCGGCCGGGAATGCCGCGATGCCCAGGCGGCAGTCCAGCGCCAGGTCATGGCCGTTGATGCGCTGGGGGCGCAGCAACAGTTGCTGGAGTTTGTCGGCCATGCCCACCGCCTCGTCGCTGCCGGCGCCTTCGAGCAGGAGCAGGAACTCGTCGGCAATCAAGTGCGCCAGGGTATCGCCGGGACGCAACACCGCCTCCAGGCGACGACTGACGGCCAGCAGCAATTGGTCCACCGCATCCGGCCCGGCGGTTTCGCTGGCGGCGCGCAAGTTGTCGATGCCCAGGTAAATCAGCGCGACCGGCCGATTCAACGCAATGGCGCTGCCCAGGCGCTCCATGGCCAGCGCGCGGTTCGGCAGGCCGGTGAGCCGATCATGCAGGGCGTTGTGGGCAAGCTGCTGTTCGCGCTCGGCGATCCCGCTTTGCATGGAGTTGACCGCATGGGCCAGCAAGCCCAGTTCGTCGCTGCGGGCCAGGGCCACCGGCGTCTGATAATCGCCCTGGCCAATGCGTTCGGCCGCCAGGGCCAGCGCCTGCACCGGGCGCGATACGGTGCGCGCCAGCAACAAGGCGCCGATCAACGAGGCCAGCAATGCGATCAATGCGATACCGAGGATCTTTTCATCCAACGGCACAAAGGCCTGCATCGCCGCATCCAGCGGGCTTTGCAGCAAGGCCAGGATCTTGCCGTTTTCATCACTGGCCAAGACCAGCGACTGGCTGAGGAAGCTCTGCTCCAGATGATCGGTGGTGGACACGCCACGGCGCGTGGAATCGCCCTGCATCAGGCTCAGGATACTCCCGCGCAGCGCCTGGGGCTGGGTGGTGACCAACTCGCCGGGCTGGTCTTTATCAATCGCCAGGAACGACACTTCGAGGTTGCTCAACGAACGCAACTCATCGGCGAACACGCCGTCCATGCTGAAGCCCATCACCACCCGCGCAATCGGCAACGGCGCCAGCACCGAGGCCTCCACCAGCAGGTGCGGCTTGCCTTGCAGCGGCACGATCAGCATGGCCTGGCGATTGCGCCGGGCTTCGCGCAGCGATTGGTCATAGTGGAAGGTCGAACCTTCGGGCACTTCGCTCAGGGTGCTGGCCAGGACTTTGCCGTCCATGCCCAGCAGGATCATGTCGCTGGCGTTGATGCGCTTGCCGTGGTTGAGCAGCACCGAGCGCATCGTCGCCGAATCGCCACTGGCCACCGCATCACGAAAACCGAAGTCGGCCGCCAGCAATTGCACGCCGTCGGCGAGGCGCCGGCCGCGTGCGTCCAGCAAGCGCTCGAACACCCGCGCGCCCACGTCCAACTGGGCCAGCGCCTGGCTGCGCACCGCCGAGCTGGTGGCGGCCTTGACGCTGAAGTACAGCGCACCGATCACCACCAGCAGCAGCAGGATCAGAACGCTGGCGACCCGCGCCTGGAAACTACTGCGCAGGTTCACGGGCAGCTCGGTTGAAGGCATCGCCAAAGGCGCTTGGCATCGGTGTGGGTGGAAGATCTTCGGACGCGGGCTCAAGGGCCAGCACCACGCGGTGGCTCAGGCCGGCGGCGGGAACATGCAGGGTGCCGCCATCCAAGGGCTGCATATTCGCCAATTGCGGATGCCACAGGGTGGCGTGGTAATCGCCGGGAGGCAGTTGCTCCAGGCGCACCTGGCCCTGGGCATCGCTGACGCCAAAGTGCGGATCGTCGGTGACGTAGATATAGCCGAGCATCCAGTCATGGATATTGCAGCCCAAGACCACCACGCCGGGCTTGTCGAACAGCAGCGGCTCGCTGGGCGTGCCTTCATACAGGCGCAGTTCGAAGCGTTTGGCCGCGGAGAAGGAATACACCTGGTGCCGGATGTTATCGCTGTTGGGGAAACGCACCTGGGTGCCGGTATGGACCGCCAGCACATGTGGGGCAAAACGCTGGCCACGTTGGTCCATATTGGCCTTGAGCACACCGGCAGGCGCGCCTGCCGGGCCCTGGAGGGTCACGACTGCATCGGCAACCGGGCTGCCATCGGCCTGGCGCATCGAGACCTCAAGCGTGGCCGCCGACGCGGGGCATGCCACTGCCAGCACCAGCGCTACACGGGATAAGAAGTCAGTCATTCGAGCCATGGGATATCCGCAAAAAATGGAAAAAGAGCGGCCAGCCCTGGCACAACGACGCACAGCCATGATGCCGCAAGCAAGGCAAAATGCCATCACTGATTATGAGATGAGGCTTGACCGTTGGTCGGCAAAAACCTATGCAATCGGTCAAGCTCTGTAGAGGATGTCGACCATTCAAGAGAAAGCTGTAGCCGAGCGCCCGTTTTTTCCGGCCGCCACGGCTACCTCAATCTACTGCCCTGGCCATGCTGGTTTGCGAACCGATCTCTACCGCAAACTTGCTGTTGAAGGGCAAGTAATGGTTGTAAGCCTCGGCAAAGGCTGTGGCGTCTGAAGAAGACAGCTTGATACCCGCGAGCGACGGATCCGTTGCCGCCCAACTCAAGTCATAGGCGCTGCCCATGGTTTTCCTCAGCACGTCGTTGAACAAGGTCGGCCCCGTGACTTCAAAAATCCTGGTCTGGTACTCATTGAACGTCTTTATCTGCTTGGCGGTAGGGGTTCCCTTCAAGTAAGGGCGATTACCTTCGAGCCATTGCTGATTGCCTTTGAAACGACGGTACAGCTCATCGCTGATATCGCGCAGCACAGGATTATTGGGATGACTTGCAAACACACTGGTGTTGTAGCCAATAAAATCGGTGTCTGCATAGGAAACATGCGAGTTCAATAACACCTGATTACCCGTCGCCTTGAGCTCCACCTCACCGATATTGGCCGTGACCACGTCATCACTGTCCAGGTAAATACCGCCCCGGTGATTGATCAGCGGGTAACGTAATGCATCACTGGCCGCCGCGTAGTTTTGCCCCGCGCCTTGGCGGAAGAACTGATAAACCTCGCCGGAATCCGATGCCTTGAAGGCTTTGAAAAAGGCATCATCGTTCAAGTTACGCACGTCCAGGTTGCGGCCTTTGCCCTGAAGTTGCGCTTTTATCTGCTCAAACACCTGCGGTGTGTCCGCATCGATATGCACAATGGTTTTATAAGCAGAGGTCTTTTCTGCGTTACTCAGAACAGTGGCGAGCCGATCATCCGGCATGCTGCCGCCCGCCCAGATGTAATTGATCTCCTTGGGGATGGCGGTGGCTGCCTGGGGAATAGGCAGCGCTGCAACGCGCACGGTTCTGATACTGCTGGGCGAAGGCAATGTGTCTTTGACTTTCAAGTATTCCTGTAACGGCCCGGCGCGCCAGTCGTAAGGCCCGGCTCGCCAGAAAACATCACCCAGCGCATCGCCCCGGCCGATTTTACGCCAAGCGCCCAGTTCGGCATCAAACCTGACTTCAGTCGTAAAGTTAGCGAGAAAGGTTATTTGCCCATCCCTCCTCACCACTTGCTCAACCTCGTCCATCGGCAGTTCAACCAGCTTGTAGTCCTGTGACGCAATGCCGTCTCCACCCTGTAACCCCAAGCGACGCCACTGTTCGTTGCCACGGTTGCTGAACAAGAACTCGGTTTGCCGGTTGGTCTTCGGGTTAATCAGCCGCGCCTGCACACTCCCCGGGCTGCCGGCCTGCGACACCTCGCGAACTTTATAAACCGAGGTTTTCCCCGAGCCGTCCGCGTTGCGAATGTACTGTGCGCCGTCCTCCCCTCGGTAGATACCCTGGCTGTCAGGCGTCAACCCCGCCAACTTCGCTTTACTGACCGCATACTTGTCGAAGTGCACATTATCAACGGCACCCGGCGCAACTGCGGGTGGGCTGACAGGGCGAAAATCCTTGAGCGCCGGGCCATAGGCCGTGCGAGTAGTGACATCGTAGGCATGCCACTTGCCCCGATGACGCTTGGCAATAACCTTCAATCCCTGCGTCGATGCACTCGCCAAACCCATCTCACCTTCGACAGCACCCGACATTTTTGCGTAGGCGTTGAGATTGAAACCCTGCCCCTGCAGCCATTTCAGTTCCCTGTGACCGGCCTGCCAGAGCGTTTTGATGCCTTGGGTGGCCCGCAGCCCCAAGCCCCCTAGACCTTCCACCGGGTTCAGACCGCTGAGGGCGGCCCGGAACAGGATGTCAGACGCCTTGAACGCTCGCGTTCCAAGCCGCTCAGTCACTTTGCCAGCCACCTTCGCCGCCGAACCCAGCCCCTTGCCGACTGGCACGACGAAACCAAAGATATCCAGCGCAAAATCGCGCACAGCAGCACCGACGTTTCCGTTGGCGGCATTCTCGATCGCGTTTTTGAGCGGAATCAAACCCGTGACAAAATCATGTCCGGCCTTGATCTGCGCCTCCTCATCTTCCACCGCCGTCGACCCGCGTGCGGCCGCTTTCATCGCTGCTGGGTCATACAGCAGGTGATTGGCCATGACCTCAGCAATCTGGCCGAAGCGAGGATGGTCGATAGTCGGAACCGCGTCGTCCATCGCCTTTCTGTCCTCGGGCAAGAGCGGCGCATTGAGTTTTTCGGTCAATAAATCATGGGAGTACGTGCCCGGTCGCGGGGCAGTGCCTGAACGGTAAGCCTCGTAGTCCAGCCATTCGCCGATCCCTTTGGCTTGACGGGCTGCATACCCCTCAGGATCCGCCACTCGGGGCGCTGGATTCGGCGGATTCCTGGGCAGGTCCTCGCGCTTTCGAATGAGCCCCTGCAACGGGAACAACTCATAGGACGCATGCTTGAAGTCGGCATAGGCCCGGCCAGTGTCACGCTTGTCCCTTGGGGTCAGGACCCGCATCCACAAACCGTAGCGCGCCACGGCGGCCTGCGCTTGGGCGTCGGACTCCAGCCCCTCGGCCTGGGCCTCACTGGCCTTGCGCAAGGAAAAAAACTCTACCTGGCCGGACGCGATGGTTTGCCTGTCGCTCAGCGGCAATTGCGAGAGTTGATGTGCGACCAATGTCGTGAGACTCGCCTTCAGGCCACTCACGTATGCATCGAATTGCTCATCGAAGATTTTTCCAACGTCAGGCAGCGGCGTGACCCTGTAATGCCGATTACCCAGGGAAAAATCGTGACGCACCCCTCGCGGGATACGGTCCATTTTGCCGGCCATGTAAATGTCCAGCAGTGAGTGCAGCTCACTCTCGCTGGCATCAATGTGGGTGATGCTGATGTTTGGGACTTCAAAAGAAACATCGTCTCCATAGGCTTTTTTCAGTTCGGCAAGCGCAATGTCTCTTCGGGTGGGCATCGTCGCGGCCAACTGACTCTGCGCCTTTTGCAGCCTGGTCATGGTTTCATTGAAGGTTGTCCGTAACCCATCCAGTTGTTCGGGCGTATACACCCTCGGATTGGCCGGGACTCTGCCCTGGGCAATGCCCCAATCGACCAGCGCCTGCTCCTGGGCGTGACGCTCGACGATTGCCTGAGTCAGCGAGACCGGACCATGGCTCTCACGCGTCATCCACTCGCCAAAAGGAATGCACGCGGCAACACCCGGTATCGCGTGTTCGCTGGCCTCAACCACTGCCGTGAGCCTCATCCAGGCGGGTGACCCCACCACCAGATTGGCGGGCATATCAGGCACAAGAAAGGTCGGTGCCGCGCCCACGAGCAGCAGCCAGGCCGCCGCAGGAGCCAAGGCGGAGGTGACTTTGCCCTGCGCCACCAAGTGCTGGCTCAATCGCTCCACTACCACGGCCGGGCTTACCCCCCAGTTGGCCGGCGCCAGCAAGTCATACCCGGCCACCTGCCCGCGTTGGCTGCCTGCGTGCGGGTCAAGTTCCAGCACCATCGCTGCCATCGCCCATTGAGCGGCGCTGGAAGGTGTAGATACGCCGTCGAAAGCCGCCTCGAGTTTTTTCCCCAACGCTTGGACTTCGGGACTTTCAATCATCTGTTCAATCCGCTGCACGACGCCTGCGGGTCGACTTGAATCAACGTGTTTCTCCTGAAAGAGCGCGAACAAACCCTTGCCAGGCGAAACCTCGGCCAGGGTCTGCGAGACCATCGCCTGCAGCCGACGCCTTTGCTCAGCGTCCAGCGCAAGCGGCATGGACAAAAGGCCCCAGTAGTTGCCCCGTTCAAGCGGCTCGGGCAGAGGGTTTGAACTCGCGTAGAGCAGGTCTGCCAGTTGTTCCGGGGTGTGTGGAACATTCAAGCCGGACTCCCTTAGAAACCAGGCCACCGGCACTTGCGAAGCAGGCTCAAGCCGATTTTCGCGTCCAAACGTTGAAAGGGCATCAGCAGGCATCATCTGACGGTCCAACAAGGTTGCAACCTTCAGGCTCGGGTTTTCCAGCGCGGCCTTTTGCACCGCCCCCAAGGCCGTTATCAGGCTCTGCGTGTTGCGGGTATTGCCAAGCCGTTCTCTCGCTTCATCCAGGCTCTGTTCAGAGCTAGACAGTGACCTTTGCAGCGAGCGCCCAGGGTTTACCTGCACGGCTGCGGGTGGCGAGCTTGAATCATGGATTTGGATGGGTTCGCGCTGATGCCCTTCCCAGGGCAGGGGCGACTGAAGTTCAGGGCGAGATTGGCCAGGGAGGACGGTTGTAGGAATGGTGCGCATGAATTGCCCCTCACAGGCCCGTCGAGAGCGGGCCAAGGTTAGGAAAGGCCGGAGAGAGTTCCGGAGTAACCTGAGTGCAACTTGGAGAAAAATCGGCGAGACGAAAATTTTAGAAGCTGTTTCACCCAGCCAAAACGGCATGGAATAGGTCAGTCACGGTGCCACCCGCTCACGCCGCATCCACCGCTCGAACGCCAGGGCATTCAACGGTCGGCTGATGAGATAGCCCTGGGCCGTGTCGCAGTTCCACTGTTTGAGCAACTTGAGACTAGGCTCGAACTCCACCCCTTCGGCCACCACCTTGAGCCCCAGGTTGTGGCTCATTTCGATGGTGGAGCGCACGATCACGCCGTCGCCCGTGGCGCTATCGAGGTTGCGCACGAACGACTGGTCGATCTTCAACTCCTGCACCGGCAGGCGCTGCAATTGCGCGAGTGAGGAGTAGCCGGTGCCGAAGTCATCCACCGACAGGCTGATGCCGCAGCCGCGCAGTTGCTCCAGCACGCTCAAGGCTTGTTGCGGGTTGTGCATGATCGCGCTTTCGGTGATCTCGAAAATCAGCTGCTGGGCGGGCACCTGGTAGTGCGCCAGCAAGGTGGTGACGCGGGTCGCCAGGTCATCATCGGCCAAGTCATCCACCGAGATGTTCACCGACAACTGAATGTGCATGCCGCGCTGCGACCACTCGCTGATCTGGCGGATGGCTTCTTCGATCACCCACAGGGTCAGGCCGCCCATGCTGCCGGTGCGCTCGGCCAGGGGGATGAATTCGGCGGGCGACACCAGCCCCAGGGTGGGATGCTGCCAGCGCAGCAGGGCTTCGGCCTGGCACACCTCGCCATGCTTGAGGTCGAGCTTGGGCTGGTAGCACAGGTACAACTCGCCTTCGACGACGGCCCGTCGCAGGTCGCGGATCAGGGTGATCTGGCGCTGGTGGGCGAGGTCGCGGTCCTGCTGGTAGATCTGCAGATAACCCGGCAGCGTCGCCGCATCGTGGCGGGCGATGGCGGCGCGACTGATCAACTCTTCCACCTGCTGGCCATCGGCGGGATAGGCGGCGATGCCGATGCTGACTTCGTGGCGCACTTCGTCATTGCCGATGCGCTGGGGCTCGGTGAGCAGTGCGTAGAGGCGGTCGGCGCGGGTCACTGCACGGTCGATCTCGGTGTTCTCCAGCAACAGCAGGAATTCGCTGCCGGTGATGCGCGCCGCGGTATCGCTGGCCAGAAGGCTCATGGACAAACACCGGCTGGCTTCACGCATCATCTCCTCCACGCCCTCGGGGCCGAAGCCTTCGTTGATCACCCGGTAGTTCTCGATGCCCAAGTACAGCAACACCACCGGCCGCCGCGCACTGATCGCGCTGCCCAGGCGCTCCATCGCCAGCGCCCGGTTGGGTAGACCGGTGAGTGGGTCGTGCAGGGCGTTGTGGGCCAGTTGCCGTTCGCGCACGGCGATGCCGCTTTGCATGGCGTTGAAGGCGCGGGCCAGCAAACCGAACTCATCCTGGCTGCGTACCCGCACCGGCGTGCGGTAATCACCGGCGCCGATGCGCCCCGCCGCCTCCACGAGGGCGTTGAGCGGGCGCGACACCCGCCGCGCCAGGAACAACGCGCCGGCCAACGACACCAGCAGCACCGCCAGGGCAATCCCGAGAAACTGCCGGTCCAGCGGCGCAAAGGATTCCAGCGCATGGTCCAGCGGGCTTTGCAGCAATACGCGCACGTCATCGCCGTCGCCGGTATTGGCCAATGGAAGCACGCGGCTGAGCACGCGCTGACCGTGGAACCCATGGATCTGTGCCTCAGGGTTGAGCGGAGCGTCGTGCAGCAGGCTGAGGGCGGTGGCCCGGTACGCGTCGGGCTGGGTGCTGAACAGCGGGCCGGGCGTTCCGTCCTGCACACTGAGAAACGACACTTCCAGGTTGCTCATGGAGCGCAGTTCATAGGCGAACAGTTGGTCCATGGCAAAGCCCATCACGATGCGCGCGATGGGTAACGGGTCGCGCACTTCATCCTGCACCAGCAGGTAAGGCCGCCCATCCAGGGCCACGATCACCATGTGCAGGCCATTGCGCCGCGCATGGCGCAAGGCGGCGTCATAGGGGAACGGCTGGCCGCGGGTGAGGATAGGGAGTGTGCTGACCATGACCTTGCCATCCAGGCCCAGCACAAACACGTCGCTGGAACGGATGCCGGTGCCGTGGCGACGCAGTGCCGCCAGGATCGGCGCGGGCTTGCCTCCGGCCACGGCCTGCTTGAACGGACCATCGCCGGCGAGCCAGTCGAGCCCGTATTGCAGGCGCCGCCCGCGCAGGTCCAGCAGACGCTCGAATACCTGGGTTCCGGTTTTCAGTTGGACTTGTGCCTGGTTCTCCACGGCACGGCGGGTGGCGCTCTTGACGGCGAAATAGGTGGCGGCGACCACCACCAGCAGCAACAGCGCCAACACCCCGGCGATGCGGGTTTGAAAGGTATGGCGCCATGTCATGGCAGTGCCCTCTGGCAGCGTTCGCCTCTCTCTGCCGCCGCGTCCCTTAGTCATGTGCAGTCCCTGCGCCCAAACCCGCCGTCAAAAAAACATCTATTTAGACTGGACATTTTGTTTTAGCAGAGTAGCTGGGACAGAGCAGAAGCGCACCGAATAAAACCGGGGATTTAACTGTCATTTTATTGGCGACAACCGCTTGGCCATACCCACCTGTCAGCTGCGGGCGCGCATGAAGTCCCCCCAACGCCGCACCAGATAGTTGTGCTCATCCATGACCGAGTTCCACACCGCAATATGCCCCATGCGCTGCTCATAGGAGCCGCCATCGCGCACCTCGCCGATATCGATCAACGGCAACCCATCACTGCCGAGCAGCTCCTCCCGCGCAGGCTTGCCGGCGTACCAGTAATCCCACTCGGCACTGCTCAGGTGATCACGGCTGCGCGCCGGGTTGCCGATGTAGTAACCCTGGCGCGCCATCACCGCGCCCGGCCAGCCGGACAACCACCAATTGAGGTACGCGTAGGCCGCGTCCAGCACCGGCCCCTGGGCATGGCGCGACAATGACAAGCCGCCGAACCAGGCGCGATAGCCTTCGCGGGGCACCGCCAGGCGGTATTTCACCCCGGCGCGGTGCAGGCGCATCAAGGTTGGCGACCACAGGCTCTGGATATCGATGCTCGGGCTGAGCATCAGTTGCGCCGCCTCTTCATCGTCGGACCAAAACGCAGCGAAATGCCCTTCCTTCTGCTTGCGCACCAGAATATCGGCGAGCACGTCGATCTCTTCGATGCTCATATTGCCGATGTCGTTGAAGCGCGCCAGCCCCGCGCCCTGCACCGCCAGCGCCGCATCCAGGGCGCCGATGGCGGCGTCGCTTTGCAGTGCCGTGCGGGCACGCCAGGCCGGGTCCAGCAGCCAGCCCCAGCTTTCGTTGCCGTGGCAAAAACCCTCGGGCAGGCGCTCGGGGCGGTAGGCAAAACTGTCCGCATTGTGGGTAAGGGGCAGCATGCTGATGCGTTCGGTGACGGTGCTGCCCAGGCTGCCATCGTGCTGCACGAACAACCGCTCACTGGGCACACTGCCGCTGCCCAGCCGGTCGTTGGGTGACAGGCGACCGCGCTTGGGCAAGTCGTTGATCTCGTGCCACAGCGCGATGCGCCGCGTGTCAATGGGCTGGATCGCCCGGGCCGGCCACACGAAGTCGACGTTGTGAAACCATTGGTCGTACAGGTCGTAGCTGTCGGGCTGCATCACTGCGATGCGCTGGGCCTGTTCCACATCGTGCACCTGGTACACGAGGCGAATCCCCAGTTCCTGTTCGGCGCGCACGCGCAGGCATTCGAGCAAAGTGACCGAGGTGCCGAGCACTCGTAAGGTGATCATTCGGCGAACCGCCGCGAGAACACCTCAAACGAGCGCTGCAGCAGCGCGGGGTCCAGGCCACGCAGGATAAACACCAGCCGCGATTGCCGCTCGGTGCCTGGCCACGTGGGCAGATGGACCGGGGCATGCAGGCAATGCTGCACGCCATGAATGACGATGGGGGCGTTACTGGCGTTCACGTTGAGCAGTCCTTTGACGCGAAGGATTCGTTCGCCGTGGCATCTTAACAGCATCGACAACCACACCCCGAAGCCGACCCAGTCCAGCGGCTGGTCAAAGGTCATACTGCACACTTGGGCCGCCCCATGGCTGGCGCTGGTGGTCTGGTGCAATTGCCAGCGGCTGACTTCCAGGGCGGGTTCGGCACTGCGCAGGCCTTCGCCGAGCAACAGTTGGTCGCCACTGTGGATAGCGTGGGTATCGAGGATCGGCGTACCGGTGTTGAGCGCCTGCAGGTGCGCACGCAGCGGTTCGCAGTCATCCACAAGATCAGTCTTGCTCAGCAGCAAACGGTCTGCGGCCGCAACCTGGGCCAGCCATTCCGGGTGCAGGCGTTCCTGCAACGCGGCGTGGCTGGCGTCGACCAGCGTCACCACCAGGCCGATATGAAAACGCCCGCGCAGTTGCACATCGTTGTTCAAGGTGGCGAGGATCGGGGCCGGGTCGGCCAGGCCGGTGGTCTCGAGGATCACCCGTTTGAACGCAGGAATTTCGCCACGCTCGCGGCGTTGCAACAGGCCGAGCAACGCGTCCTTGAGCTCGCCACGGATGGAGCAGCAAATGCATCCGCTGGGCAGCAGCACAGTGTTCGGCGCGACTTCTTCCACCAGCAGATGGTCGATGCCGATATCGCCGAATTCGTTGATCAGCAACGCGGTGTCGCCCAGGCTTTCGCCTTGCAGCAGGCGCTGGAGCAAGGTGGTCTTGCCACTGCCGAGGAAGCCGGTGATCACATTTAGAGCAATGCTCATATTTACCTCCACGCCCGGTAGGAGCGAGCTTGCTCGCGAAAAACCCGAGAGCGCCACGTACATCCAGACAACACGCGTTATCGTTGACGTTTTTCGCGAGCAAGCTCGCTCCTACAGTGGGGTGTTTTCCAGGTGGTCAAGCAGACGCGGATCAAGGGGATCCAGCGGCCGGCCGAGCATGGCTTCAGCTGCCTGCCACAGTTGATCCAAGCCGCTCGCCAGTGCCTGTTTACCGGTGGCGCCCAACAGCAGATAAGACGCGCCCTGGAAGTCTTCGACCTTGAGCCGGAACACCGCCAGCACCTGGTTGATCGCGGCGATACGGCGCAGGCGTTCGCGGCGCCTGGGCAATTCATCACCCAAGGGGTCGCTCCAGTGCAGGTCTTCGCCGAGCAATCCGCAGAGTCCGCACATGGCTACACCCCGCTCATGGCATGACATCGCCGGAGTTCGGGCCCAGGGTCTGGCCGACGAACAGGTTGCCGCCGGGTTCACTGGCCAGCAGCACGGCGGTGGGCGCCACTTCGTCTGCCAGGCCGAAGCGCCCCAAGGGCAGCTCCTTGGCCTTGGCGCGCTTCCAATCGTCGCTGATACCGCCCACTAACGGCGTCTCGATCGGTCCGGGGGCGATGGCATTGACCAGCACATTGTCCTTGGCCACCTCCAACGCCAGGGACTTGGTAAAACCGATCACTCCAGCCTTGGCGGCAGCGTAGTGAGTCAGTTCGGCGCCGCCCTTGATACCCAGTTGCGAAGCCACGTTGATGATCCGTCCCCAACGCTGCGCGAGCATATGGGGCAAGGCACGTTGGCTGGCGACGAACACGCTGGTGAGGTCGACGCGCAGCATGTCGTTCCACATTTCGATGGACAGGTCGACGCAACGCGCCTGGGTGAGCATCCCGGCATTGTTGACCAGGATATCGATGCCGCCGAAGTGGTCGACGCAACGGTCGACACTGGCCTGGGCGCCTTCGACCGTGCCCACATCGGCCACGCACTCGACCACCTCGGCGCCCAGGTTACGGCAGGTGATCGCGGTTTCGGCGAGGCTGGCGGAGTTGCGGTCGGCCAATAACAGGCGCGCGCCTTCAACGGCATAGGCGCGGGCGATGGCGGCACCGATGCCGCTGCCGGCGCCGGTGATCACGGCGCGGCGGTCAGTCAGTTGGATCATGTTAAATCTCCTGAAGCAAACACAGTTTCAATGTGGGAGGGGGCTTGCTCCCGATAGCGGTGGTTCAGTTAGAACTGCTGTGACTGACCCACCGCTATCGGGAGCAAGCCCCCTCCCACATTTGGATCGAGTACACCAGTCAGTCGGGCCAGCGTACGGTCAGGCCGCCGTCGATAACGATGCTCTGCCCGGTCAAATAGCTCGACGCTTCACTGGTCAAGAACTGCACCAGCGACGCCACTTCATCCGCGCGCCCTACCCGCCCCAACGGAATCGCTCGCGCCGCTTTTGCCAGACCTTCCGGACCCAGCGAGTTCTTCGCATCCAGCGACTGCGGCGTCTCGATCAACCCCGGGATCACCGCATTGCAGCGAATGCCCAGGGGCGCCAATTCCACCGCCAGCGAACGGCACAACCCCGGCACACCGGCCTTGGCCGCAGCGTAATGGCTGTGGTCGTGCCAGCCATACACGCCGCCGGCAATCGAAGAGATCGCCACCAGCGCGCCGCCTTCGTTCATATGCCGCGTCGCCGCGCGGAAGGTGCGCATCACCCCGGTCAGGTCGACATTGAGCATCTCGTTCCATAACTCGTCGGTCATTTCCAGCAGCGGCGCACGGCGCAGCAAACCGGCGTTGGCCACCGCGTAATCCAGCCGACCGAAATGCTGTACCGCCTGTTCGGCGAGGGCGTCCACCGAGACGGTATCGCCCACGTCCAGCGGCAACATCAGGCACTCGCCCCCCGCCTCTTCCACCAACGACACGGTGGTGCCCGGGTCGTGGGGATCGGCCGGGTAATACCCGCCCACCACCGCCACGCCACAACGTGCATAGGCCACGGCGAGGGCTTGGCCGATGCCACTGGCGGCGCCGGTAATCAAGGCAACTTTACGGCTCATCGAACTCTCCTTACTGAACGGTTTCCGGACGCACATGGCGGGCGGCAAACATCAGGGCGCCGGACAAGAAGCACGGCAGCGCGCCGAACCACAGCGCGGCGGTCTGCCAGTCACTGCCGGCGGACAACACCTGGGTCGCACCAAAGCCCGCGACTACGGCACCAATCGGGCCCATGGCATGGATGATCGCGCCGCCGGTGGCGCGGATGCTGGTGGGGAAACTTTCACTGATAAAGAACAGCGCCGCCGAGTACGGCCCGATCAGGAAGAACAGGCCCAGGCTGTACAACCCGACCACCATCGGCATATTGCTTGGGCCAAACAGCATGCCGGCAAACGCCAGGCCGCCGAGCATCCAACCCAGGCCGATCACATTGCGACGGCCGATCTTGTCGCCCATCCAGCCGTGGCTGAGGTAGCCGCAGTAACCCACCAGGTTGGACAGCACGAGGATGATCAGCGAGTTCTCGAACGAGATGTGGTGCACGCTGACGATCACCGAGGTGCCGAGCACGCTGAACACCTGGATCGCTGCCCAGTTGAGCAGCAGCGCAGCGCCGATCACCAGGGTGGCGCGACGGGCCGGGCCACGGAAGGCCGCCTTGAGGCCGGCCTTGCTGTGTTCGTCGTAGTCCACACCGTAGGTCACGGCAACGTTTTGTGCTTCTTTCACCGCGCCGCTTTTACGCAACTGACTGATGCGCTGGTGGATCTGGAATTGCGGGCTCTCCTTGAGCTTGCGCGCCATGATCGCGATCACCACCGCCGGGATCGCGGCGAAGATGAAGCAACCCTGCCAGCCGATGATCGGCAGCAACAGCGCGGTCAAGCCGGCGGCGATCAACGCACCGACCGGCCAGCCGCCCTGCACGAGGCTGTAGATGAAGCCGCGGCGCTTGGTCAGTCGCGGGTCTTCCGAGGCGCCATACAGCTCGGTCAAATAGGTGGCGTTGACGGTTTCTTCGGCATACCCCAGGCCGCCCAGCGAACGAATCAGAATCAGCGGCGACTTGCCCCACGCCCCGCCAATGGCGGTCAGCGCCGAGCACAGTGCGGAACCGGCCACGGTGAAAATAATCCCTTTGCGCCGCCCCAGCTTGTCGACGATCGGCCCGATGGCCAAGGCAACCACGGCGGTACCCACCGCCACCCAGGTCGCGATTTCAGCCTGCTCCACTTCACCCCAGCCGAAGTGTCGGCCGATCTCCGGCAGCAAGGTGCCGAACAGGATGAAGTCGTACACCGCAAACACCCAGGCGAAAAACGCGATCCAGGTGGCGAAGCGCACTTCCTGGGACGTCAGTTGCCGGGGTTTCCAGCCAGTCAGGTCAAGCTTGTTGTAGATGGACATAATCGCGCCTCGGGAGGTGGAGTGGGCTTTCTGTAGGAGCGTGCTTGCTCGCGAAAATCGTCAACGATGACGCGGGCATCCTGAATGCACGCGGTGCTCTCAGGCTTTTCGCGAGCAAGCTCGCTCCTACAGGGTTGGGATCAGGTACGCGGTTGGCGGCGGATAAAGTCGTCGGCGATTTCGTCGAAGGTGACGAAGCGCACGCCGGCATGGCTCTGGATGTGTTCGATCAAGCGTTCAAGCATCAGCAGCACTTGCGGGCGGCCGGACACGTCGGGATGGATGGTCATGGTGAATACCGCGTGTTCGTGCTCGCGGTAGACCCAGTCGAACTGGTCGCGCCACATTTCTTCGAGGTGGCGCGGGTTGACGAAGCCGTGGCTGTTGGGGGCTTTCTTGATGAACATCATCGGCGGCAGGTCGTCGAGGTACCAGTTGGCCGGGATCTCCACCAGATCGGTTTCTTCGCCGCGCACCAGGGGTTTCATCCAGGTGTCGGGGTGCTGGCTGTAGTCGATCTTGGTCCAGCTGTCGCCCTTGCGCACGTAGTAGGGGTGGAAGTCGTTGTGCATCAGGCTGTGGTCGTACTTGATGCCTTTTTTCAGCAACAGCTCGTTGGTGACCTTGCTGAATTCCCACCACGGCGCGACGTAGCCGGTGGGGCGTTTGCCGGTGACTTGGGTGATCAACTCGATGGATTTATCGAGGACGATTTCTTCCTGCTCGGCGGTCATCGCAATCGGGTTTTCGTGGCTGTAGCCATGCACGCCGATTTCGTGGCCGGCGTCGGCCACGGCCTTCATCTGCTCGGGGAAGGTTTCCATCGAGTGGCCGGGGATAAACCAGGTGGTGCGCAGGCCGTAGCGCTCGAACAGTTTGAGCAGGCGCGGCGCACCGATTTCACCGGCGAACAGGCCGCGGGAGATGTCGTCGGGCGAGTCTTCGCCGCCATAGGAACCGAGCCAGCCGGCGACGGCGTCGACGTCGACGCCAAATGCACAGAGGATGTCTTTAGCCATGGTGTGTCTCCTTAAAAGTTAAGTACGGACTCGACGGACAAGGCCGCGCGCAACAGCCGCGCGTCTTCTCCGCTCGGGGCGCTCAGCAGCAGCCCGGTGGGCAGGCCCTGGGCATCGCGGCCACTGGGTAAGCTGACGCCTGGCATGTCGAGAAAGCTGCCGGGCATGGTCAGGCGCAGGGTGGCGAGGTTGGTTTTGACGAACAGTTCGTCGTCGGCCTCAAGCGGTGCCAACGCCGGGGCGACATGGGCGACGGTGGGGGTGATCAGGATCGCGCCGTCAAGCGCGTCGAGCAGTTGCTGTTGCAGGCGACGGCGTGCGTCGGTCAGGTGGATCAACTGGCTGGCCGGCAATGCGCGCGCGGCTTCAAGGCGGCGGCGCACACGGGGGTCGAGGTGTTCGGCGTCAGCACTGTCGAGCAGGTCCTGGTGCAGGGCGAAGGCTTCGAACGCGCCGAGCCAGCCTTGGTGCTTGATCAGGTCCAGGGTGGCCTGGAACGGGGTGCTTTCACGCTCTTCAATCAGCGCACCGTCCGCCTTCAGTCGCTCAACGGCGCGCAGCAGGTTGTTGCGCACGGCAGGCTCCACGTCAGCCAGCACACCCTGTTCCAACACAAAACGCTGCCCTTTCAGGCGACGGGCACTGTGCTGCCGGGCACGGCCATGGAGCAGGTCGTCGATGGCCAAGGTATCGCGCACGCTGCGGGTCAACGGGCCAAGGCTGTCGAGGGAACGGGCCAGGGGAAACACACCGTCGCGGCTGTAGCGTCGGCTGCTGCTGCGGTACCCCACCAGGCCGTTGAGCGCTGCCGGAATGCGGATGGAGCCAGCGGTGTCGGTGCCCATGGCGATCGGCACGATACCGGCCGCAACCGCCACCGCCGACCCGGACGACGAGCCGCCGGGAATGCGCGCCTGGTCCGTGTCATGGGGATTGTGCGGCGTGCCGAAATGCGGGTTCAGGCCCAAACCGGAATAGGCGAGTTCGCTGAGGTTGGTCTTGCCGACGCTGACCATCCCGGCACGGCACAACAGGCCCACGCTGGGGGCGTCGAGCAACGCGGCGGGCGCAGTACGGCGGTAAGCGGCGCCGGCGGTGGTGATGCTGCCGGCTACGTCGAACAGGTCTTTCCAGGCCAGGGGCACGCCATCGAACACGCTCAAGGGCTGGCCGGCACGCCACCGGGCGGCGGACGCTTCGGCTTCACGGCGGGCGCGCTCGGCGGTCAGGGCAATAAATACGCTGGTCGAGCGGCTCGCTTGATCGAGTGCCTGCTCAAGGACTTGCACCGGGTCGCTGCGACCGCTGGCGAAATCCTCGGCCAGTGAAGTGGCGTCTGACATCAGGGAAACCTCATAAAACGTACATATTAATAAAATGTACATTTTACAAAGGCAGCTTTCGTGCCAGTCTCTGCGTAGCGCTCTTGGCGCGATTACGCATTCTTACCCAGAGCTACAGGATAGATGGTGTTGATCGATGGAAAAAAATCTTGCGCTACGGTTACGAAGCGTCCTCAATGAAATAATGTATCTTTTATTAATAAGTACATTTTGGTGCAGAAAAGTAACATTCCTACATTCAAGGCCCCAAAAAAGTGCCACCGACGTGGCGCAGAGTGACAGGCGCAACTTATGAGAGAATCCCCGGCCATCGTCCTACATGCCTTTGAGAAATCGATGAAAGCAGTGTCCGCCTCGGCCTCCCGTTACGCGATGATTCACCAGGTGTTGCGCGACGCGATCGTCAATGGCACCGCCCGCCATGGCCTGGTATTGCTGGAAGCGCCCCTGGCCGAGCTGTTCGGTACCAGCCGCGTGCCGGTGCGCAAGGCGCTGGACCTGCTGCACGCTGAGGGCTTGATCTGCCGTTTCAACGGCCGGGGCTACCTGATCAACCCCGACGGCCTGGCCATGGAGCCGTTGCGCCTGCCCTTGAGCCATGGGCACCTGGGCCTCAATGGCGAGGCCGAACTGGTGGACACCCGGCCGCTGGGCGAGCGCATCGTCGAGGAAATCGGCGCGGCGCTGTCCACCTGTATCGCCTTTGGCCATTACCGCCTGGATGAGCAAGCCGCCGCCGACCACTACGGCGTCAGCCGCGCGGTGGTGCGTGAAGCGCTGATGCGCCTGCGCGACCGCGGCCTGGTGGAAAAAGAGCCCTATTCCCAATGGCTGGCGGGGCCCCTGACCGCGCGGGAAGTCACCGAAGATTACGAACTGCGCGCCTGCCTGGAACCCGAAGCCCTGCGCCAGAGTGCCCCGAACCTCGACCGCGACATGCTGGAAGCCATGCTGCAGCGCGTGCTGGATGCCCAGGACAGCCCCCAGTGCAGCCTGGAAGCCATCGAGCAGATCGAAGAGGACCTGCACCAGCGCTGCCTGGCCGGCCTGCAAAACCGCAAGATTGCCGCGCTGATTCGCCAGGGCCAGAGCCCGATGATCATCAGCCGGATTTTTTACCGATTGCTGGGGATCGGCGCTGATCCGGCGATGCTTGCCGAACATCGATTGATTCTGGAGCTGCTGCTGCATGGCGCATTCGATGCGGCGGCGTTGAACCTGCGCGAGCATTTGCAGCGGGCGCGGCAGCGGATGTTGCAGCGCCTGAAAGTGCTCTCGGTGCTGCCAGAACAGCCACTCCCCGCCTACCTCCACAAAATCAGTTGACCCATATTGACCAATGTCGCCGCAGTAATTTCCTGCAATATGTTGCTATCTCACCCCCACCATTGAAACCACTGCTGCCCCGCCCCATCTAAGCTGCATACTTCCTTATGCAGGTGCCCCATGAGCGACCAGCAAGAATTCCCTGATTACGACCTCAACGATTACGCCGACCCCGAAAACGCTGAAACCCCTTCGTCCAATACCGGCCTGGCCCTGCCTGGGCAAAACCTGCCGGACAAGGTCTACATCATCCCGATCCACAATCGGCCGTTCTTCCCGGCGCAAGTGCTGCCGGTGATCGTCAACGAAGAGCCGTGGGCCGAGACCCTGGAGCTGGTGAGCAAATCCGACCATCACTCCCTGGCCCTGTTCTTCATGGACACGCCGCCGGAAGATCCACGCCATTTCGACACCTCCGCCCTGCCGCTGTACGGCACCCTGGTGAAGGTGCACCACGCCAGCCGCGAGAACGGCAAGCTGCAATTCGTCGCCCAGGGCCTGACCCGCGTGCGGATCAAGACCTGGCTCAAGCACCACCGCCCACCGTACCTGGTGGAAGTGGAATACCCGCACCAGCCGAGCGAGCCGACCGACGAGGTCAAGGCCTACGGCATGGCGCTGATCAATGCGATAAAGGAACTGCTGCCGCTCAACCCGCTGTACAGCGAAGAGCTGAAGAACTACCTCAACCGCTTCAGCCCCAACGACCCGTCGCCCCTCACCGACTTCGCCGCCGCGCTGACCTCGGCCACAGGCAATGAGCTGCAGGAAGTGCTGGACTGCGTGCCGATGCTCAAGCGCATGGAAAAAGTCCTGCCGATGCTGCGCAAGGAGGTGGAAGTCGCGCGCCTGCAAAAAGAACTCTCCGCCGAGGTGAACCGCAAGATCGGCGAACACCAGCGCGAGTTCTTCCTCAAGGAACAGCTCAAGGTCATCCAGCAGGAACTGGGCCTGACCAAGGACGACCGCAGCGCCGACGTCGAACAGTTCGAGCAACGCCTGGAAGGCAAGGTGCTGCCGGCCCAGGCGAAAAAACGTATCGATGAAGAACTGAACAAACTGTCGATCCTCGAAACCGGCTCGCCGGAATACGCCGTCACGCGCAATTACCTGGACTGGGCCACCTCGGTGCCCTGGGGCGTGTATGGCGAGGACAAACTCGACCTCAAGCACGCACGCAAGGTGCTGGACAAGCACCATGCCGGCCTGGATGACATCAAGAGCCGCATCCTCGAGTTCCTCGCGGTGGGCGCCTATAAAGGCGAGGTCGCTGGCTCCATCGTGCTGCTGGTGGGCCCGCCGGGCGTGGGCAAGACCAGCGTGGGCAAGTCCATCGCCGAGTCCCTCGGGCGGCCGTTCTATCGCTTCAGCGTCGGCGGCATGCGCGACGAGGCCGAGATCAAGGGCCATCGCCGCACCTACATCGGCGCCCTGCCGGGCAAGCTGGTGCAGGCGCTCAAGGATGTGGAAGTGATGAACCCGGTGATCATGCTCGACGAGATCGACAAGATGGGCCAGAGCTTCCAGGGCGATCCGGCTTCGGCACTCCTGGAAACCCTCGACCCGGAGCAGAACGTCGAATTCCTCGACCACTACCTGGACCTGCGCCTGGACCTGTCCAAGGTGCTGTTCGTGTGCACCGCCAACACCCTGGACTCGATTCCCGGCCCGCTGCTGGACCGTATGGAAGTGATTCGCCTGTCGGGCTATATCACCGAAGAAAAAGTCGCCATCGCCAAACGCCACCTGTGGCCAAAACAGCTGGAAAAAGCCGGCGTTTCGAAAAACAGCCTGAGCATCAGTGACGGCGCCCTGCGCGCACTGATCGACGGGTACGCCCGTGAAGCCGGGGTGCGCCAGCTGGAGAAACAACTGGGCAAACTGGTGCGCAAGGCGGTGGTCAAGCTGCTGGACGAACCGAACTCGGTGATCAAGATCGGCAACAAGGACCTGGAAAGCTCCCTCGGCATGCCGGTGTTCCGCAACGAACAGGTGCTGTCGGGTACCGGCGTGATCACCGGCCTGGCCTGGACCAGCATGGGTGGCGCGACCCTGCCGATCGAGGCGACCCGTATCCACACCCTCAATCGCGGCTTCAAGCTCACCGGGCAGCTGGGTGAGGTGATGAAAGAGTCCGCCGAAATCGCCTACAGCTACATCAGCTCCAACCTGAAGTCGTTTGGCGGCGATCCGAAGTTCTTCGACGAAGCCTTCGTGCACTTGCACGTACCGGAAGGCGCCACGCCGAAGGACGGCCCGAGCGCCGGGGTGACCATGGCCAGCGCGCTGCTGTCCCTGGCGCGCAATCAAGCGCCGAAAAAAGGCGTGGCCATGACCGGCGAACTGACGTTGACCGGGCATGTGCTGCCGATTGGCGGGGTACGCGAGAAGGTGATTGCGGCGCGCCGCCAGAAGATTCACGAGCTGATTTTGCCGGAGCCCAATCGCGGCAGTTTTGAAGAGTTGCCGGAGTACCTGAAGGAGGGCATGACCGTGCACTTTGCCAAGCGCTTTGCGGATGTGGCGAAGGTGCTCTTCTGATACCTCATTAGCCCGAGTGGGCCCCTGTGGTGAGCAGGCTTGCCCTGCGTTGGGCTGCGCAGCAGCCCCGAAACTGACGACCCTGTTCTTTCAGAAAGAATGGGGGTCTTTTTAAGAGGGGCTGCTTCGCAGCCCAGCGCAGGGCAAGCCTGCTCGCCACAAACGGCACCCGGCAGCCCTCTTGTCACACCTTGTCTCATCTTCGGTTATGCTCGGTCTTCGTCGCCAAACAACGGAGCCCCCATGATCGCCGCCCGCCTGCTTCTCCCCCTGAGCCTTTGCCTGCTCGCCGCCTGCGCCAGTGCGCCGAAGCAAAACGTCACCGTGGACAACCAGAGCGCCTGCCCGCTGCAACTCAAGACCGGGCAAAACCTGATCCTCACCCTGCCGAGCAACCCCACCACCGGCTACCGCTGGGCCATCCAGGATTCCGCCGGCGGCGTATTGCGGGCCCTGGGCCCCGAGGTGTACAGCAGCTCGGAATCCGGTGTAATCGGCGGCGGCGGCCAGTCCACCTGGCGCTTCCAGGCATTCACGGCCGGCCAGGGTCGTTTGCGCCTGACCTCCCAGCAACCCTGGGAACCGGAAGCCGAGCCCGCAGAGACCTTCGATTGCGCCATTACGGTGAACTGATATGCCATGGCTGATTCTTGCGTTGATGGGCGCAGGCACCTTTATCTACGGCCTGAGCACCCATGCCACGTTGCTGTGCCTGCTGGTCAAGCCGCTGCCGGTGCTGGCGCTGCTGGGTTGGCTGCATGATGCGCCGCCGACCGACTATCGACGCTGGATCAGCCTCGGGCTGATTTTTTCCCTGGTCGGCGATGTATTGCTGGCCTGGCCGGGCGACCTGTTTATCTTCGGCCTCGGCGCTTTCCTGTGTGCCCACCTGGCCTATCTCAGAGCCTATTTCAGCGACTGCCGCCGTCTGGCGCTGCTGCCGTTGGCGTTGGCGCTGGGCGTGGGCGCGATCCTGCTGGGCATCCTGATCTCCCACGGTCTTGGCGAACTGCTGGTACCGGTGGTGATTTACGCACTGGTGATCAGCGCCATGCTCTGGCGCGCGCTGGCACGTGTGGGCAGCGATGTACCGAAACGCTCGGCGCTGCTGGCGGCGGCGGGCGCGGTGTCGTTTGTGTTTTCCGACACGCTGATCGGCATCAATCGGTTTGTGCTGTCATTCGACGCCGCGCCGTATTTGTTGATCGTCACCTACTGGCTCGGACAGTGGGGCATCACCGCCTCGGCTTTCCATCAGACAACCCGCGCACACGAGGGCCAACTTGGCTAAAATGCCGGCCTTTCCCCTTCGTCGCCGGAACAACCGTGAGCAAAGAACCCGATCGCCTATTCGCCCAGCCCCTGCCCCAGGTGCCGGACTTCGCCTTTAACGAGGACGTGGTGCGGGTGTTCCCGGACATGATCAAGCGTTCGGTGCCCGGTTACCCGACGATTGTCGAAAACCTCGGCGTGCTTGCAGCGCAGTTTGCCCAACCACACAGCGTGCTCTACGACCTGGGCTCGTCCCTGGGAGCGGTGACCCAGGCCTTGCGCCGTCATGTGCGCACCGACGGTTGCCGCGTGATCGCGGTGGATAACTCGGCGGCCATGGTCGAGCGCTGCCGCGAATACCTCAATGGCCAGGACTCGATGTTCCAGGAGCTGCTGCCGGTCGAGGTGATCGACGGCGACATCCTCGCGCTGCAGTTCCAACCGGCCTCGGTGGTGGCGTTGAACTTCACCCTGCAATTTATCGCCCCGGATGAGCGCCTGGCGTTACTCGGGCGTATCCGCCAGTCGTTATTGCCCGGCGGCGCACTGATCCTTTCGGAAAAGCTGCGCTTCAACGACCTGGAAGAACATGCGCTGCTCACCGACCTGCATATCGCGTTCAAACGCGCCAACGGCTACAGCGAACTGGAAATCGCCCAGAAGCGCAGCGCCATCGAAAACGTCATGAAGCCCGACAGCCTCGAAGAACACCGCGAACGCCTGCTGGCGGCCGGGTTTTCGAAAGTCGTGCCGTGGTTCCAGTGTCTTAACTTTGCCTCGTTGATTGCCTTGCCATGATTGATCTGTCCCCCCTCGCCCGCCATCTGGTCGGTACCCCCCTGGCTGTATGGGCCCAAGGCCTGCAAGCGCAGCTCGATAGCAAGATGGAAAAGGGTCATGGCGACCTGGAGCGTTGGCAGAGTGCCCTGGACGCGCTGCCCAAGATCCAGCCCAGTGAAGTCGACTTGCTCAATGGCCTGGTGCTGGACACCGATTGCGACGACGCCACCCGCGCGCAGATGCACACCGCGCTGATGGGCTTGAGCCCGTGGCGCAAGGGCCCGTTCCACCTGTTCGGCGTGCATGTGGACACCGAATGGCGCTCGGACTGGAAGTGGTCGCGTGTGGCCCCGCACCTGGACCTGAAGGGCAAGCGTATTCTCGATGTCGGTTGCGGCAACGGTTACTACATGTGGCGCATGCTCGGCGCCGGGGCCGACAGCGTGATTGGCGTCGACCCGAACTGGCTGTTCTTCTGCCAGTTCCAGGCCGTACAGCGTTACCTGTCCGAACCCAAGGCCTGGCACCTACCGTTCCCGTTTGAAGACCTGCCGGCGAACCTGGAAGGCTTCGACACGGTGTTTTCCATGGGGGTGTTCTATCACCGCCGCTCGCCGATCGAGCATTTGCTGGCGCTGAAGGACACCTTGGTCAAGGGCGGCGAACTGGTCCTGGAAACCTTGGTGGTGGAAGGCGACCAGCAACAGGTGCTGGTGCCGGAAGACCGTTATGCGCAGATGCGTAACGTGTGGTTCCTGCCCTCAGTGCCGGCGTTGATGCTGTGGCTGCGGCGTGCCGGGTTCAGTGATGTGAGGTGCGTGGATGTGAGCGTGACCACGGTGGAGGAACAGCGCGGGACGGCGTGGATGAAGTATCAGTCCCTCAGCGACTTCCTCGATCCACAGGATCACTGCAAGACGATTGAAGGGCTGCCGGCGCCGATGCGGGCGGTGATCATCGCTAAAAAGTAAGCCCCCAAGCTCCCTGAAAAAATGAAGTGTTCTTTAGAGCGGGGGCTTGGCTCGGCGGGCCTTGAAGAATTCGCTCAACACCGTGCCGCACTCCTCGGCCAGCACCCCGCCTTCAAACAACACCCGATGATTCAGAAACTCCTGGGTAAAAAACTGCCCCTGGCTTTGCACGATCCCCGCTTTCGGCTCAAGCGCGCCATACACCACCCGCGCAATCCGCGAATGCACGATCAGCCCGGCGCACATGCTGCACGGTTCCAGGGTCACGTACAGCGTACTGCCCGGCAGGCGGTAGTTGCTGACAGCCTGCGCAGCGGCGCGAATGGCGACCATTTCGGCATGGGCGCTGGGGTCATTGCCGCTGATCGGGCAGTTGAAGCCGCGGCCGATGATTTCACCGTCCTGCACCAGCACCGCGCCCACCGGCACTTCGCCCAGCGCCGCGCCTTGGGCGGCAAGCGCCAGGGCTTCGCGCATGAAATCCTGATCGCGGCTGCGGTCGATAATCGCCGTGGGGCGAAACTGGCGCATCACGCCACCTCGATGGCGGCCATCAGGCCGGTTTCCATGTGGTCGATCACATGGCAATGGAACATCCACACCCCTGGGTTATCCGCCACCAAGGCCACTCGAGCACGTTCGTTCTTGCCCAGCAGGTAAGTGTCGGTGAAGTACGGGATCACCTTATGGCGGTTCGAGGCGATCACCTTGAAGCTCATGCCGTGCAGGTGGATTGGGTGCTGGTACTGGGTCATGTTCTTAAATTCGAAAATGTAGCTCTTGCCTTTTTCCAGCTTGGCAATCGGGCGGTCGGCGCAGGTCTTGTCGGTGATGTCCCAGGCCTGGCCGTTGATCTGCCACAGGCTCGGCGGCTTGCCATTATCGACATTCACCGACACTGAACCGACCCACTCGAAATTGAAGTTGAGTTTCTCCGCATTGGCCAGGTCCGGCTCGGCAATCGGGTTGGCGGGCAATGCCGGGGGCCATTCGGTCGGTGCATCGGCGTTGACGACTGAGCGGAAAGTGCCCAGGCGCACCGGGCCGTTACGGATCGACAGTTCTTCGCCCGCCGGCGGCGCCTTGATCGCGAGGCAGATGCGCATGCCCGGACCCAGCCAGTATTCCTTGCCCAGCGGGCGTGGTTCGACGGGGTTGCCGTCCAGCGCGTAGATCTGCGCTTCGACGTCAGGGATGTTGATGCGATAGGTCAGGGTGTTGTCGAGGTTGAGCAGGCGCACGCGGGTGATCTGCCCGGCAGGCAGGTCGATCACCGCCTGGGATACGCCATTGATCGTCGACAACCGCCCGGCCGTGCCCCCGCGCGCGGCCTCACGGGGAATGCTGAAGGCGACAAAGGCGCCCTCTTCGTCCACATGCCAGCTCTTCAGGCTCAGGGTGCGTTCGTGCTTGAACCCGGTGGGTTCGCGTTCTTCGATAATCAGCGGGCCGACCAGGCCGCGGCCGAGTTCTTCGCTGCTGTTCACATGGGGGTGGTACCAGTAGCTGCCGGCGTCGGGCACGCGGAATGTGTAGTCGAAGTATTCGCCGGGCAGCACCGGCAATTGCGAGACGTAGGGCACGCCGTCCATTTCCAGCGGCAGGCGGATGCCGTGCCAGTGGATCGTGGTGGCGACCGGCAGGTGGTTGATAAAGCGCACCCGCAGCCACTCACCCTGGCGCACCCGCAACTCGGTGCCCGGTGCCGAAGGGCCGAAGGCCCAGGCCTGGGTCTTGTGCCCCGGCACCAGTTCTACGTCGAGCGGCGCGGCGATCAATTCGTAATCGTGCCCCGCCTCGGCTTCGGCGACTTTCCCCAGCCAGTAGCGGTAGGCGCCACCGGCACCGACGCCCACTACGGCCAGGCCGGCAAGACCACCCAGGATTTGTCGACGGGAAAAGGATCGGGACACAACAACCTCACGTATCTGCCGCAGGCGCAGGGCCTGCAAAGGGCGGATACGATACACCTGCATGTGCTAAACAGTAAGGCTTCGCATTGCCGCAGTTGCTGATTTCATTGGGTCGCGGGGCGAGCACGCTTTTTGTAACAAAGAGCTTGTCGTGCCGAGCACGCTTTTTGTGGTGAGCGGGCTTGCCCCGCGTTGGGCTGCGCAGCAGCCGCAGTTCAATCGCCGCCGGGTGTCAGGGAGATCGGATTCGCAGGTTTCAGGGCCGCTTCGCAGCCCAACGCGGGGCAAGCCCGCTCACCACAGAGCTTGCGCTGCGGTATCAGGCCTTGGCAGCAGCCAGAATCAGCGCCTTCATCTCGGCAACCGCGCCTTTGAAACCGACGAACAGCGCGTGGGCTACCAGCGCGTGACCGATGTTCAGCTCGTTGATGCCCTTGATCGCGGCCACGGCTTCGACGTTGTGGTAGTGCAGGCCGTGGCCGGCATTGACGATCAGGCCTTCATTAAGACCGCAGTTCACACCGTCAATGATGCGCTGCAGTTCATCCGCCACTTCGGTCGGTGTGGTGGCGTCGGCGTAACGGCCGGTGTGCAGTTCGATGGCCGGCGCGCCGACACGGCGGGACGCTTCGATCTGACGCTCGTCGGCGTCGATGAACAGCGAGACTTCGCTGCCGATCTTCGACAGGCGCTCCACGGCGGCCTTGATCCGCGCTTCCTGGCCGGCCACGTCGAGGCCGCCTTCGGTGGTCAGTTCCTGGCGGGTTTCCGGGACCAGGCAGATGTGCGCCGGACGGATGCGCTCGGCGAAGGCCATCATTTCTTCGGTGACGCCCATCTCGAAGTTCATGCGGGTTTGCAGCACGTCCTTGAGCAGCAGCACATCGCGCTCCTGGATGTGGCGGCGGTCTTCGCGCAGGTGCACGGTGATGCCGTCGGCGCCCGCTTCTTCGGCGTCCAGCGCGGCCTTGACCGGGTCAGGGTAACGGGTGCCCCGGGCCTGGCGCAGGGTAGCGACGTGGTCGATGTTGACGCCAAGAAGAATGCGATTGCTGGTGGTCACGGAAGCGCTCCTGAAAAGGGGAAAGAAACGCTGCACAGCATACACGGGGATGTCAGGGCTTTCGAAACAACTCGCGACTGACCAGCGGCCGTCCACCCAAGTGCACGGCCAGCGCCTGGCGCATCAAGCGCTTGGCGGCGGACAAGGCGCCCGGTGCAGTCCAGTCGGCTTCACTCATGGCCAGCAGCTCGGTGCCCTGGAACAGCCCCGGTTGCAGCAGGTACACACGCTCCAGACCCGCATCCACCTGCAGGCGATACATGCCGTCGGCGGCGATGGGGTCGCCGTGCAGGTCGTTGTGCAGTTCGAAGCCGTAGCCCAGGTCGTCAAGCAGGCGCCATTCGAAGGCGCGCAACAGCGGCTCCAGGGGGCGGCCCTCGGCCAGGGCCAGCAAGGTGGCGGCATAGTGATCGAAGACCGCCGGGTGCGGGTCTTCGGCGGGCAACAGGCGGATCAGCAGTTCATTGAGGTAGAGGCCGCTGAACAGTGCATCGCCATTGAGCCAGGCGGACGTGCCGACGCTTTCCAGGCGGCCGACGTTCTTCAACTCGCCCTTGCCGCGAAACTCCACGTCCAACGCCACGAAAGGTCGCGCCAATGTCCCCGCCTTGCCCCGCGCGCTACGCAACACCGCGCGCAGGCGGCCTTGGGGCGTAAGGAAATCCACCAGGGCGCTGGTCTCGCGGTAGGCGCGGCTGTGCAGGACGTAGGCGAGTTGGCTGATGGGTTGGGATTGGGACATGGGTTCTCTATCTTGAAAACAACACAAACCTAATGTGGGAGGGGGCTTGCCCCCGATGGCAGTGTGTCAGTCATTTATTGGTTAACTGACCCACCGCTATCGGGGCATAAGTATCTACACAACTTTTTTCAGCGGCCTGTGGCGAGGGAGCTTGGGCCCGTGGCGGCCTTCGGGCCGACCATGTCGTTGGATTTGACCGAGTACATATCCGTTGCTGCGGTAACGGCCACTTAGGGTTACGCCCTTACGGCGTGTCACTTTTGTAAAGGCACAAAAGTAACCAAAAGGCCTTCGCCCCAACACTCGGCACCTCGCTTAGGCTCGGTGTGCCCGAACGCAGGCTTTGGAGCGTGGGCCGCCGCGATGGGCCATCCATGGCCCAGCGCGGCTAACCCGGCGTCCTGCCGGGTTACCCACGCTCCAAAGCCTGCGTTCGGCCAGCGTGTTTGACGGGGCGATGCCAAATCAAAAACAAAAGCGAGGCGGCCTTAAAGCCGACCTGATTATTGAAGCGTACGCGGTGTGGCTTCTACTTCCTTAATCGCTGACGAAGTCAGCAATCTTTTGATCTGCTCTGGCTCTGGCTCTGGCTTTTGATCTTGATCTCAGGCGCCCCGTTAACCACGCTGGCCGAACGCAGGCTTGAATCCGTGGGTAACCCGGCAGGACGCCGGGTTAGCCGTCCTGGGCCAGGGA